>JAKIUV010000025.1 GCA_021647375.1 Robiginitomaculum sp. | reverse complement strand
GGTGATTTCCACGAAGCCTGCACCGTGGGGATAGGTCAGCGCATTATCAAAGAGATTAAACCATTGTGGTTGCGCATTGGCGGTTATTGGTATCCGCGCGGTGGTATCCCGATTGATGTGTTCTATCAACATGGTCAGAGACCAGACGGGCTTTGGGTGCCAGATCAAGGCGTGGCAACTTATAGAGGGCGCGGATAACACATATTTGTGATAGTTTTGTTTTGACTATTGTGATAGGCACATAGGTTCAAATAGGAGCTATTTATGTCCGTAATTGAATTTTCAGCCGCGCAGAATGTACGTGAACATGTCTGGGTAACATTGAAAGAAGAAGCCAAAGAATTTGCCGTGCAAGAGCGGGCATTGGCATCATTGTTCTATGGCGCCATTTTAAATCAAGAGAGTTTTTGCCGGGCTTTGGCGGGTTATCTGGCCGAGAAACTGGCTACGCCCGAAGTTTCGGCTCTACATTTACGCAAGCTGTTTCTCGATATTTACCGTGCAGATGGCGCGATTGTCGATGCGGCGGCGCAAGATTTAATCGCAGTTCGTGAGCGCGACCCGGCCTGCACATCATACCTACAATGCTTTTTGTATTTCAAAGGGTTTACCGCCTTGCAAACCTACCGCATTGCCCACGGGTTTTGGCAGCAAGGGCGCAAAGTGATGGCCTATCATCTACAAAACCGTTCAACCGAATTGTTCAGCGTTGATATTCACCCGGCGGCAGTTTTTGGCGCAGGCATCATGCTGGATCATGCGGACGGGCTGGTGGCGGGCGAAACCAGTCGGGTTGGAAATGGTTGTTCCATCTTGCACGGGGTTACGCTGGGCGGAACGGGTAAAGACCACAAAGACAGACACCCGAAAATTGGCGAAAATGTTTTGATCGGTGCTGGCGCGAAGATTCTCGGCAATATCACTGTTGGTGATGGGGCGCGGATTGCTTCTGGTTCGGTTGTTCTCAAAGACGTCATGGCCAATTGCACGGTGGCAGGCGTGCCTGCTAAACCAGTAGGAGGGCCGTGCTGTGAAAACCCGGCGGCGGAAATGGACCAAATACTTGGTGATGAATAAAGTTTCAGTTTGATTTGCCGCACCAAGTCGGTAAACTTGCCTAAATTATTGCTAAATTATTGCCTAGTTACAGGAGCAAATTATGACTGCAGAGCAAATTTCACAGGTTCAGGCCTATCTTAAGAAGCGTCTCGGAACGGAAAAACTAACCATCAGCCCGCGCAAAGTTTCGGACAGTGTTGAGGTTTATCTCGACGACGAAATCCTTGGTATTCTGTATATCGACGACGAGGATAAAGACGATATTTCTTACGACCTTAATATCTCAATTTTGCAACAAGATTTGGACGAAATGTAGGCATGAGCCAAGCGTCTAATTTGTATGCTCTTGATGGGGTTTCACCGAAATTAGCTGACGGCGTCTGGATTGCCCCAAATGCTTCGGTGATTGGTGATGTGCATCTGGGTGAGAATGCGAACATCTGGTTCGGCGTGGTTATTCGCTGTGATAATGAGCCTATCACTATCGGTAAGGACACCAATATTCAGGACAACTCTGTCCTGCATTCCGACCCCGGCATGCCGCTGAGCATAGGCGAGGGCGTCACAGTCGGTCACAAAGCTATGCTGCACGGTTGTACGGTGGGGGATAATTCCCTTGTCGGTATTGGTGCCACGATTTTGAACGGTGCCGTTATTGGTAAAAACTGCATAATCGGCGCCCATGCTTTGATAACCGAAGGCAAAACAATCCCGGATAATTCACTGGTCGTTGGTTCGCCAGGGCGGGTGATGAAAACTTTGGGCGATGCGCAAGTGCAGATGCTCAAAGCCAGCGCTTTGCACTATGTAGAGAATGCGCTGCGGTTTAGGGATGGCTTGGTTGAGGTTTAGTTTCATCCTCACCCCGCTTTCGGGCAGGGTAATCTCATATAAATATTCAGGCTTAGCGTGAACAACTACCTTCTCGCCCCTCACCTTGTTCCTCTCCCCATGGGAGAGGAGACGGTGTCGCTATGTTTTGTGTTTCGCAGCAAATTACGAGCAAATTACACTTCTACGGATTTGTTCAAAGGATTAAGAACAATCAATGGAAATATTTGGTTGCATCACCCCTCAAGCCAGTGCTTGGGTCTCCTCTCCCATGGGGAGAGGAACAAGGTGAGGGGGTAAGTTGTTAGGAGGGAAACCATATGCGATAGCCCTCCCTCATAAATGGGGAGAGGATCAACTACCGCCGATCAAATTTATCTTCGCGTCTTACCCCGAATAATAATTTCGTTTCTAGCTTCCCGCGCAGGGCTGCGTAATAGGCGTTTAGAAACTCTCGCCTTGCTGCGTTGGTATTTTCAGTTTTTTCAGGGTCAGGCCACTCTATTTTGCCCATGATACGCCCCGTGACTTCTTCGACGGTTTTAGGGTCGTTTTTACGTAATACGTTTTCCAGAACATGTAGTTCTTTGACGCCGTATGCGTCTATTTGCATTTGGCTGAAGCGGTAGCGGCCTTCGGTCTTGGGGGCTTCTGCCAAATCTTTGGACAAGAAAGGCTTGGGGGATTTTACCACCCAAGTGCCAGCAATGAGATCGCCAGCTCGCAGACGGTCTTTGTTGAACAACGGGAACAGCAAAAAGATGAAACTCCAGATCAGTCCGAGCAGTGTCAGCCAACCGTCCACGCCTTGGTTCATCATGAATAGAGCAGAGAGGAAAAACGATAGGGGCAGGAAAAATTCCAATTCGCGCATGGCGTTTCGAGCAAAAACTGCATTGGCTTTTAAATGCCCGCCGTGTCTGTTGGCAACCCGGATTTTCAAGGCCATTTTGCCCGGCGTTGCCGCCTTTGGCCCCATCTCAAAAAACATGAAATAGAAATTGCGCAAGAAAAATGCCAGCAAGACCCACACGGCGACAATAACCTCTTCGCCGCCGCCGTTCATGCTAAATGCCGTATATGATAGGGCATAGCTAATGGCAATAAGCGTGATAATCATTATGGTCAAATCGAGGGTGAACGCGCCGACCCGTGCGCCGCCGTCTGCAATCCGCAAGCGTAAATCTATGCCTTCGGGGGTGACTAATGTGCGGACATTTTTATCAGCATTATAGGTTGAATTTTTGCGCGGTTTTGTTTGGGCTTGGCTCATGAAGCACCTGCCGCATCGTCAAATTCGAGGGTCTCAAAATTTCTTGGCATATAAAAATAAGCCAACCACAAGCCGAGCGTCGTCAGGCCAATGGCATAGCGTACATAATCATTTGTAATCAGCTGGCGGCCAAAGCCCTCTAATAGCCCGGCCAAGAACAGCATAATAACCACACCACCAAGCACAGAGGCGGCTTCTGCACCCGCTTTACCAACCGCTTCCATACGGGACATTTTCCCGGGGAAAGCCACTGTCCAACCGATTTTCATTCCGGCTGCACCTGCAAGCACAATAGCAAATAATTCGGTTGCACCATGTATGATGAGCCAGCCACCCAGTTCAAAACCCAGTCCTTTATCCACGAACAGAGCCACGAAAGCCCCGAGAGTGCAGCCATTATACAGTACGAGTGCAGCTGACGGTATAGCGAACGCGAAACCAAGCGCGAAGGCTAATATGGCAATCCGGGAATTATGGGAAAACAGGAAGCTAGCAAATTCGGTCAAGCCGCTTTTATCCCCGTCGTGATAGAGGGTGTCGCGCAGTTCCAGCGCCGTACTCGCCGGGGTACGCGCACCCATTAGGCTTTCGGGCATGAACGAGAAATACCAGTCCATATTATTGCGCACCAAGACATAGGCCAGCAAGGCACCCAGGAACATAATGAGCGCTGAAGCTATGGTTTCGCGGGTGATATTTTGTACGGCTTGAGGCCAGCCAATAATAAAGAAATGCCGTAAGCGGGCGCTCATCCGGGTCTGGTTCCCGTAAATAGCGAAATAAGAGCGTGTGCTTAAGCTCTCAAGATAAGCAATAACATCCTGATCGAGCGAAGTGGCACGCGCCACACTAAGGGACGATAATGTCGCGCGGTACAGCGCGGGCAGGGCAATCATTTCCGCGTCGGTGAGCGAGCGGATAGAGCGGCTTTCCAAACGCCCCAGGAGCAGTTCCAGCTTCTTCCAGTCGGCCTCACGGTCGAGGCGAAATTTATGGCTCTTGAGAGAAATTGCGCTCATATCATTTCTTTCCTTTTTAGCTCCAAAAACCTGTTCAACACCGCCGTGCTCATATGCTCTATATCGGTGCGGACGATTTGTACGCCCATGCGCTCCAACCGTGCCAGCACAATGTCGCGCTCTTTATTCATAGACGCGGCAATGACGGCTTTGGTGACATCTTCCGGGGTTTCTGGTTCTGCGGTGATAAGATTTTCAATCTCCACGTCTTTGAAAGTCACAAATAAAACGATATGAGATTTTATCAGGCGGCTAACATTTTCTATCATCAATTCCGCATTGGTGGTGTCGACAAATTCGGTAAACACAATGATGAGTGAGCGCCTGCGGAGGGACTTGGACAGGGACGATAAGCTTAGGGTGAAATTAGTTTCATTGGTTGAGTATTCCAATTGGGCTGTCAGGCTTTGCAAATGGGGAAAACTATTGGTGCCTGATACAGGTTTGGTGAATAGATATGGCCGTTTGTCAAAACCAAAATAGCCAATTCGGTCGCCATATTTTAGAGAGACATAAGAGATTAGCAAAGACGCATTTATTGACCAGTCAAGCCGTGTAATCCCCTTAAGCGGCTCACACATCAAATAGCCCGTATCTATGGCAAAGACGATATTATGATTGCGCTCTGTACGAAATTCCTTGGCGTGTAATTTGCGGTGTCGGGCGGAGTGTTTCCAGTCTATGGCGCGCTTGTCCATGCCGGGCATGAACTCGCGCAGGCTGTCAAATTCCGTGCCCTGACCGCGCTCGATTTGCATTTTCTGGCCGTGCGCCGCATCGCGTGAGAAAATTTCTATAGCCTTTTGTTTGACCAGCCTGGTGTCCGGAATGATGGCTATGGTTTTATCCAAGGGTTGTTTTAATTGCCGCCACATCAGGCCGAGCGGCCCGGTCCAGCGCGTCCATATATTCTCCACATCTCCTTCGCCGCGCCGTAGAGCCGTCACACGAAACCCGCCGAGAATTTTACCGTCTTCAAAGGGCGGGTGCCAGACATCAGGCTGTGCTTGCAAGCGCTTTCCCAGCGTTAATTTCATCTCTGTCGTACTGGGCTTGCGCCGCCCGCCCACGGTATAGATAAAGGCAATATCTGACTGCGCCCCTACATAAAGCGAGGCTGGTATTTTAGTTTTAAGTTCAAGTTGATTGGGGGCGGGCGATAACATCACATCATACATTATCAACCCGAACACCAAGGCAATCCACGCCGCACCTACGGCCCACAAATTTGGATTAAGCACGGTCAAAAGCAAAGTCACAGGAAAACCTGCGCCCATAAGAAGAACTGCACGTTGGGTTGGGTAGAACATGCGTTAATCCCTACGAGGCTTACCACACACACCGCTCATACCTGCGTATGCAGGTATCCATCGCCGTAGGTTGCGGGTTGAATTTGACAAAACTGAGATAGACCCCTGCATGCGCAGGGGGGAGCGGGGTGAGAGGATTATATGTTTTATACCTAATTTCATAACAATCACACTAATCCAATCTACCTTGGGGCTTCGGTTTGTTCGATGATGTCGCGGATAAGCTCGTCGGCGCTGCGGCCTTCAATCTCGGCGACGGGTGACAGGATAACCCTATGGCGCAGGGCGGGCAGAGCTATGGATTTTACATCATCCGGTATGACGAAATCCCGACCGTCCAATGTGGCTTTAGCCCGTGCAGCAGCGGCCAGCATGGCTGCGGCACGCGGGCTGGCTCCGGTCTCGAAGAGCGGGTTTTCGCGGGTTGCGCGTACCAAATCAACCACATATAAAATCACGTCTTCGGTCAAGCGGACATCGCTCGTACAAGCAATAGCGGCGTTTAAATCCTTGGCGCTCACCACAGGTTTTATGCCTAGGCTTTTTGCGGTTTGCGAGCCAGTTTTAGCGCCGTGCCTCGTGACGATTTCAATTTCCTCGTCTCGGTTTGGATAGTCCAAATTATGCTTGAAAAGAAATCTGTCCAGCTGGGCTTCTGGCAAGGGATAAGTGCCTTGTTGCTCGATAGGGTTCTGGGTGGCGATAACCGTGAAGCGGGCGCCGAGGTTAAAAGCTTTGCCGTCAATGGTGATTTGGCGCTCTTGCATGGCTTCTAATAGTGCTGCTTGGGTTTTTGGCGGGGTGCGGTTAATCTCGTCGGCCAATAACAGGTCGCAAAACACTGGCCCTTTTATCAAGGAAAACTCATTGGTCTGGAAATTAAACAAATTAGTGCCGAGCAAATCGCCAGGCATCAGGTCCGGTGTGAACTGGATACGGCCAAATTTAAGCGAAGTGGCACTGGCGAAACATTGTGCCAGAAATGTTTTGGCCGTCCCCGGCGGGCCTTCTAATAATATATGTCCACCTGCGAATAGGGAAACCAACATCAAATCAATTGTGTCTTTCTGGCCGATAATTGCTTTGGCTATTTGAGTGCGAATATGTTCTGCTAAATTTTGTACATCAGTTACGTTCATGGGTTATATCTCCTCGCCATTTGTATAATTTTCGTGCGTTTTTCATAAGGTCGTTCGCGTTTTTAGAACTGGTTTTTTCGGCCTCTAAATCCGTCCAATTACTGTCCGCACCTGCGTATTTGCTATAGACATCTAGCCGCTTGGTTTTGTCTTTCTCTGGCAAAGCAGACGGGATATGTAATGTATCCAATACGGTTTTACGGGTTAAGTCGGCGTAGTCAGCCGCCATTTTATATTCTCGCCCAGCGATTTTTATAAAGCCCGCCGCGTTCATAATCAGGCTTAATTTGCCCATAGCGAGGTTGCCCGAAGCCTGTGCGGGGTCGCCGAAACGAGATTTAGCCTGCCAAGCGATCAATAAACCCATGGCCAGCAAGCACAAAGTTGCAGCCAAAAACGGCGGGGTAATTGCCAATTTTATCAGGTTTTGCGAACGCACAAACCCGTGCAAAGACAGATCAAATACATACCCAGTTGCGCCAGTTTCTTCTTCGATCATCTGTAGAATGTCATAGGCAAATTCGGCGCGGTCAGGATGGGATAAGCCAAGTGTGTTCATGAAATCCGGGTCGGATAAAATATAAACTTCCGTGTCGGGAACTTGCGCCAATATTGTGCCTTTATCACTGACAAGAACTGGCTGGACACCGTCGCCCATAATGGTTTGCAAATGTTCGAAATTATAAAAACTAGTGTCTTCGTCAGTGCCCAGATTAACCGATGCAAATATAGATACTTTGACACTGTCTTCTTCGCTGCGGTTAAACTCAATGTCCTCGACAACGGGTTTCAGCATAGTGATTAACTTTCCCGTCTTGACCATATCCGGGTTAGGCTTGTTGAGCCGCTGCACCCAACCTTTTTGTTTGGGATGGTTGCGGGTGCGCCATTTCGGCATGATGATTAAGGTCGGTGTATCTAGCGCCATTTCGTCAAGGTCATTAGAAAACCAACCACCCGTTAGCGATACAATTCTAACCGCATATCTATCGTCATCACGCACCACATAAGAGCGCGATAAATTTACCGTATTGTCGTTTTGTTTAAGCAAATGCAACAAGCCGCCATAGCCGACAGCGGATTTCGATAGCGCATGGGTGCCGCCATTATTGCCGCTTTTAAGGTCGCCGGAAAACCCGCTTAGTGTGAAGAATGCGCCAAAAGAAAATACCCCGAGAACGACCAAGAGTATGATAGTGCGTGGGTTGAAAATAGCCTGTACAGTACCGCCGTTTTTGCGGCCTTCCAGTGTATTTTTAATGGCGTTACTCATCGGCGCGATCTCGCCGAACGCACCGATTTAGCGGCGGCCACATTTTCGAACGCAAAGGCTTTATAGGCGGACTTGGAAAGTTCGTAATCTTCTGCGCCGAGCGGCCTGCCGCCAAAGAAACTATTTTCCACCAACTGACCGATTTGCGAAAACACATCACGGGCCTTAGGGCTGAGGATAGAAAGCCCGGCAATTTCGCGGCTGGTCAAGGAGCGTTTGACATGGTGCGGGCGCTTGTCTTCGATGTCCTGGATAGAGCGGAATAGAAGTATATGCACGGCTTCGGCAAACTTGCCCTGCGCCGCCAAACCGTCCGCATCGTCCATCAAAACCCGCGCGGTTTCTGCGTCGGGCTGATAGACGGGAATGTCGGGTATGTCTTCGGCCTTGTCCGCTTTGACATGGCTGCGCTTGGCGATGATTACAGCACCTAGTATTAGGTACAGAATATAGGCAACGGCGAGTGCGAGTAGCCCGTAGAATATAATCTGGAATAAGGGCCCTAAAAACCCAAGGCTGAACCAAGGGTCTCTTTTTATTTTGGGTTTAGGTGCCAACCGAGCTTTGTCTTGGGGCAGTTCGGTCTGGTATTCCGGCGGCATTTCAAATTTGAATTTTTGTTCAAGAATGCTTTCGCTTATGTTTACTTTTTTGATGTCAACTTCCTGCCCATGGGCGTGTGTTGATAATACACAGCCACAAATAAATACAAAAAGAACGAAAATTTGTTTCACACCAAACATATGGCGTACTTTAGGTGCGAATGCGGGTATTGCAATGGTAAAAGCACCTGCTTTTTCTTCCCCTTTCCTGCCTTTTCCTTCCCCCATTTTTTATGGGGGAAGTGCCGTAGCTCTTGCGCAGGCGATGGGGGCAGACGCTCTTGCGTCTCTTTGGTGGTCAATATTGCCGCAAATTAAGAAGCGCACAAGAGGTGCGCGCCCCCATCGAGCGCTAAGAAGCGCCCACTTCCCCCGCAAGAGGCGGAGGAAGGAGAGATACTATATCGCAGCTTTAATGATGTCGTAGACTTCGGGAATATTGTCGCGGATTTCTTCGCGGCTTAGGCCTTCGATAGAGTAGGGAAAGTTGAGCCATTTATCGGTGGTATAGAGATAATATTCCGGTTCGCGGTCGGTCTGGTTGGCTTCGGGTTTGTAATAGGGGACAGCGACACGAATATCATGGGGCGCGTTTTTGCGGGCGCGTTCTTTAAGCTGGTCAATGACGGCTTTGATGGTATTGCCCGTATCAAATACATCATCAACAATTAGCACGGAATCTTTGTGGCCGAGGTTTTTCAACAGATATGACATGCCGTAAATATCAACGGTGTTACGCCGCTCGGCTATGCCGTGATAGGAGGATGTGCGAATAGCGATATTGTCGGATTTGCAATTGCCGTAATAATCGAGAAATTCTTGCACCGCGATACCGATAGGTGTACCGCCGCGCCAAAGGGCGATAATGAATTTCGGGCGAAACCCGCTTTCCAAAACCTTTGCGCCGAGACGATAACTATCGTCTAGCAGTTCTTGGGAATCGAGATAAACTTTTTCAACCATGGTTTCCGCCGTTTTAAATGTGTATGGGTTTCATAAAGCAGATTTTTTTACGCATCAAGGCTTTACATTCAAGGGCTGGAAAATGTAAGTGTGTTTCAGGAGAGGGACTTATGGAAAAACGATTTATTGGTTCGCAAGAACATCTCGAAGACAGTTTCCGACTGGCCGTGAAAATATATGAAAGCGGTTTTCGTCCGGATTACATAGTCGGTATCTGGCGCGGGGGTACGCCGGTCGGGATTATTGTCCATGATTTTCTAGCTTATGTTGGTGTCAAAGCCAACCATATTTCCGTGCGCACCTCATATAAAGGCATGGAGTTTTATAACCCCAAAGGGCCAAAACAACAAACGCGCGTTCACAATACGCGGTTTTTGGTTGACCGGGTCAATGCAGGCGATTCGCTCCTGATAGTCGACGATGTCTATTCGTCGGGTCGCAGTGTTGAGGCAGTGATTAAGCGTTTGAAACGCAAATTGCGCCGCAATATGGCGAGCGACGTGCGCATTGCCGTGCCGTGGTACAAGCCAAGCCACAACCGTACAGGACGTGTGCCTGATTATGTACTGCACGAGAGCGATGATTGGCTGGTCATGCCCCACGAGCTGAACGGCCTTAGCCCGGACGAAATTAAAGCGCACCGCCCGGTGGTGGATGCGTTGGCGCGCAAAGCTCTAGGAGCTGGGTAAAGGGGCGGGGTAAGCGCGGACATGGCGGTTGGGAAAATTAGAGTATGCATTATGGTCAAGTGTGTTTATTACTCTTTCCTCCGTTTTCCCCCAAGGGGGACTTCCCCCATGAAAACGGAGGAAAGAAGAGGGGTACTCCACTTCAAAGAAAAATACTCTAAACGAAGTTTGTTCTAAACTCAGAAATAAATTGGTTTTCGTGTATTTCCTCTTGCGTTGCGCATGTGGTGGTGTACTAGCGTGTTAATACAGTGAACTGATGGATTATTTAAAATATGTCTATACAAAAGCAAAATTTACGCCGCCGTAAGCAATTGGCCGAAGCACTTTTTGCCGCCAAAGATGCGGCAGAGCTTGAACGATTTTTAGTTGATTTATGTACACCCGCAGAACTGCGGGCCCTGTCCGAGCGTTGGCATGTGGCTATATTGCTCGATAAGGGCGAATTGTCATACCGGGACATAAATGCGCAAACGGGTGTTAGCACCACGACGATTGGCCGGGTGGCGCGGTTTTTAAATGAAGAGCCGCACCAAGGCTACCGCGCTATTCTTGATAGAACGCAGGAGGCGTAAATGAGCGGTAGATTACGCATTGCTGTGCAGAAAAAGGGCCGGCTGGCTGATGAAAGCTTTGCCATGCTGAAAAAGTGCGGGCTGAAATTTTCCGTGCGCGGCGACGGGCTTCTGGCGCGGGTCAAGAACTTGCCTATTGATTTGCTGTTGGTGCGTGATGATGATATTCCTAACTTTGTCGCCAATGGTGCCAGTGATATTGGCCTTGTTGGTGAGAATGTTTTTGCGGAAGAAAAGTTGACCGCTAGTATCGCGGGGGTTGAAATTATCCGCCGCCTAGGGTTTTCGCGCTGTAACCTTTGTTTAGCCGCAGATGAAAACGGCCCTATTCAGACCCTCAAAGATCTAAATGACCGGAAAATAGCCACGAGCTATCCGGGGATTTTAACCGCCTATTTAAAAAACAATAACATCGACGCCCAGTGTACGGAAATGAAAGGCGCGGTAGAGCTAGCGCCGCGCATCAATATCGCCGATGCTATTTGCGACCTGGTTTCGTCTGGCGCTACATTAGAGGCCAATGGTTTGAGAGCTTTCGAGACTATATTGGAAAGCGAAGCGGTCTTGATTAAATCCAGCGCGGACTTAGGACGCGAAAAACAAGACATATATGATCGTCTGCTGAGCCGCATTGACGGGGTAATCCGCTCGCAAGGCTCCAAATATATTATGCTCAATGCACCGCGTAGCCAGATTGCGGCTATTTCTAAAATCTTACCGGGTTCGGATGCGCCGACCATAATTCCCCTTGGCACGGACGACGATTTGGTGGCCATGCAGGCCGTGTGTACCGAAGCCGTATTTTGGGAAACTTTGGAGGCATTAAAAGAAAACGGCGCACGCTCTATTCTTGTTTTGCCTATTGAAAAAATGATGAGTTGATGATGCGGATTGTTATATGGGATAATCTGGACACTAAGAGCCAGCAATCGGTCTTGACCCGGCCAAGCGCAGCTGCCGGCGATCGGCTCATACACAGCGTTAATAGCGTTTTAAAAGCGGTGCGCGCGGACGGGGACGCGGCTCTACGTGCCTATACCAAACGGTTTGACGGGGTGGACATTACAGATTTAAAAGTCCCGCAAGCGGATATGAAAGCCGCGTGGGACGCGCTAGCGGCGCCCGATAAAGCCGCACTACAAACCGCCAAGGCCAATATCGAGGTTTTTCACAAGGCCCAGCTCCCCAAAGCTTTTGAAGTCGAGACTATGCCCGGCGTGATGTGCCGCCGCGAACCGCGCCCTATTGATAGTGCGGGGCTATATATTCCGGGCGGGAGCGCCCCCTTGGTCTCCACTTTGCTGATGTTGGCGATACCCGCAAAAATCGCTGGTGTGCAGAAACTTGTCGCCATTACGCCGCCAGGCAAGGACGGCAAGGTGAACAGCAATATTTTAGCGGCGGCCTATTTGTGCGGCCTCAATAACCTTTATATTGGCGGCGGGGCGCAGGCGATTGCGGCGCTTGGTTACGGCACCCAGACCATCCCTAAATGTGCAAAAATCTTTGGCCCCGGCAATGCCTATGTGGCGCAGGCCAAGGCGCAAATCTCCACGGAAATGGGCGGCTCCGCGATCGATCTGCCCGCAGGCCCCAGCGAGGTTATGGTGTTGGCGGACGATCAGGCTAATCCAGTTTTCGTCGCGTCCGACTTACTCAGCCAAGCCGAACATGACCCATTGGCGCAAGTGATATGTGTGTGCGCCTCACAAGAATTTTCCCGTGCGTTGGCGTTAGAAATAGCAAGCCAGCTTGAAAGCTTGCCGCGCAAAGATATTGCGGTGCAGGCGCTTACGAATGGATATATTTTAATTGCCCCTGAGCGAGATACAATGATTGAAATAGCCAATGATTATGCGCCAGAGCATTTAATCGTGCAGATGCAAAACCCGGAAGAAATATTACCAGAAATCCGCAATGCAGGCTCTGTATTTCTAGGGCCGTGGACACCAGAAGCGGTGGGCGATTATGCTAGCGGCACCAACCACACTTTGCCGACTTACGGCGCGGCGCGTAGTTTTAGCGGTGTCGGCACCGAGAGTTTTATGAAGTTCATTAGCGTGCAAACGTTGACCCGCAAAGGGCTGGAAAACATTGGCCCGTGCGTAGAACGGTTGGCCAGCATGGAAGGGCTTGAAGCCCATAGACGGGCTATTAGCCTGCGTTTAAAGAGCGGAGCCAGCACATGAGCAAGACATGGCCAGATAATATTGCCCGCAAGGCGGTGCTTGGGTTCAAGCCCTATAGCGCGCGCGGCGGAGCGACTAATGCTTTGCATCTCGACGCTAACGAATCCCCTTGGGCGCCGCCGCCTGTAACACAGACGGGCGGATTTAACCGCTATCCAGAGCAACAGCCCGCCGCCTTGATTGCGCGATTGGCCGATTTATATGGCGTAAGGCCTGCACAAATTATGGCGGGGCGGGGGGCTGACGAAGCTATCGAAATTCTGCTACGCACATTTTGCGAGGCAGGCCAAGATAGTATCCTGACCTGCCCGCCGACATTCGGCTATTTCGAGGCTTGCGCCGCAATTCAAGGTGCGCAAACACTTCTGGCACCTCTGCGCGCAGATTTTTCCTATGACGGTGATTTGATTGCGGCGGAAATGCGCAGTGCGGGCAGGGGGCTAAAAATTGTATTCCTATGTTCGCCCAATAATCCGACCGGGAATGTTATTGCGCCTAATATCGTTACGGATTTATGCCAAGAATTTCCAGAAATCTTGATTGTGATCGACGAAGCTTACGCAGAATTTTCCGGCGCGGATAGTTTCGCTTGCCAGATTGAGAAATACCCAAACCTCGTTGTCTTACGCACATTGTCCAAAGCCTACTCATTGGCGGGCGTAAGGATGGGCGTGGCTATTGCCGACCCGCGCATCATTAACCTTATGCTGAAAGTCTTGCCGCCTTATCCAATTGCGCGCCCTGTGGAACAAGCGGTGATGGATGCGCTTACCCCTGCGGCCATGCCAATTCATGATGCTAGGCTTAAGCTATGGAAGAGCGAGCGGACACGTATGGCCACTGCTTTGAGCGCATCACCCTATGTCACAAAAATTTATCCGTCCGAGGCTAATTTCCTGTTGTTGGATATTGTTGAGGACGAAGCCTTGTTGCGCGCCCTTGGCCGTTACCAAGTCAAGATACGCGATTTTCGCCAAACTCTGCCCGGTAAAATGCGCATCAGTATTGGCAGTCCGCAGGAAAACGATATTGCGCTGTCCGCCTTTGCTATTGAGGTCAAAGCGGTACGCCCCGCCCGCACCGCTGAAGCCCACCGCAAAACCAAAGAAACCGACATAGCCGTGCGGGTTAATCTGGACGATGCGGCAGGAACAAAGATTGATACGGGTATCGGGTTTTATGACCATATGCTCGAAGCTTTGGCAAAACACGGCGGTTTTGGCCTCGTGCTATCATGCCAAGGGGATTTGGAAATAGACGCCCACCACACCATAGAAGACTGCGCACTTGCGCTCGGCACGGCGCTGTCCGGCGCTCTTGGCGACAAGGCGGGCGCAGGGCGGTTTGGCTTTACTATGATGCCGCTTCTGAAGCCCCTGCTTATGCCTATGGACGAAACCCAAGCGCAGGTCGCTATTGATTTATCAGGACGCCCCTCCATGACGTTCAAGGGCGTATTCCCGACCGACCACGCTGGCGATTTTCCCGCCGAAATGTGTCCGCATTTCTTTGAAAGCCTGTCCCAGACCTTGGGCGCGTCCATACAAATTGACGTGGAGGGCGATAACACCCACCATATGATAGAAGCCTGTTTCAAGGGGGTAGGCCGCGCGTTGGCACCTGCGTTTAAGCGTGAAGGCACGGACATAGCCTCCACCAAAGGCGTGCTGTAATGCTGGCGATTGTTGATACGGGATGCGCTAACTTGGCCTCAGTGGGCTTTGCCTTTGAGCGGCTGGGCGCGCGCAGTATTATTACCAAAGACGCAGATATTATCCGCAGCGCCGACCATGTAATCTTGCCCGGTGTCGGCGCTATGCCTTATGCTATGCAAGCCTTGCACGCGCGCGGGCTTGTGGAGGTTTTGCAAAACCTGACCCAGCCGCTTATGGGCATATGCCTTGGTATGCAGATGTTGTTTTCAGGTTCAGAAGAAGGGGGCGCCGAGGGCTTAGGCATGCTTAAAGGGTGTATAGAACAAATGGATACAGGCGACCTACCAAGCCCTCATATGGGGTGGAACACGCTCGAAAATATATCTGATGATGACCCGTTAATGGCCGGTATAAACCAAGGCGATTATGTGTATTTTGTCCATTCCTACGCCGCCGAAATTAGCGAGAACACATTGGCGTCTTGCACATATGGCCAGCCTTTTAGCGCTATTGTCCGCCGAGGCAATATATATGGTTGCCAATTTCACCCTGAACGCTCTGGCAAGGTCGGGGCGCAAATATTGGCAAATTTTTTAAAGGTAAAACCATGATTTTTCCAGCGATAGATTTAATGGACAGTGGTTGTGTGCGTTTGTTGAAAGGTGATTTTGACCAGCGGACAAATTATGCCGCCGATCCGCTGGAGGTCGCGCAGGGCTTTGCGAAAGCGGGTGCGGAATACCTGCATATTGTCGATCTTGACGGTGCCAAAAACCAGATGGCTGAACAGTCGGGTTTAATCATAAAAATAGCCCGCGCCGTCAATATGAAAGTGCAAACGGGCGGCGGCTTGCGCACACTTGAGCAGATAAAAACTTTACTAGACGGCGGCATAGAGCGCGTCGTCATTGGTTCCCTCGCCGTGAGCAACCCGGCATTGGTCAAAAGCTGGATGGACGAACTTGGCTCCGAGAAAATCGTTCTCGCCATTGATGTCATAGTAGATTTAGACGGCACACCCCGCCCTGCCACCCACGGCTGGACGCAGACCTCTGATCAGTCCTTATGGCAAGTGATTGAAGACTTTAAAGATGCTGGCCTGAAAACTATTTTGGTCACAGACATTGCCAAAGACGGCGGACTTAGGGGCGCGAATATTAGCTTATATCAAGATATTATGCAACGTTATCAACATCTTAATCTCATTACTTCGGGCGGTGTTGGTAGCCTTGAGGATATAACAAATTTGAAAGCCTTGAACCCCGCAGGTATCATCGTTGGTAAAGCGCTTTACGAAAACAAATTTACGCTGGAACAGGCTATAACATGTTAGCGCGGCGCATTATCCCCTGCCTTGATGTGCGCGAGGGGCGGGTTGTCAAAGGCGTGCAATTTCGCGGCCACGAAGATGTAGGCGGCATCACCGAACTTGCGCAAAAATACAGGGATGCGGGTGCAGATGAATTGGTATTTTACGATATTACCGCCAGCGTCGATGATCGCACAGTTGGTTTGGATTGGATAAGTAAAGTCTCGGCCTTGCTCGATATTCCGTTTTGTGTTGCAGGCGGGATTAAGTCCGTCGCGCAAGCCCGCGCCCGGCTGGAAGCGGGGGCTGATAAAATTTCCGTCAATTCGCCTGCGCTGATGTGGCCTGACCTTATTAATGAACTTAGCGAGGCCTTTGGTCGTCAATGTATTGTGGTTGGCATAGACAGTTTTGACGAAGACGGCATCTATAAGGTAAAATCACATACTGGTGCGGCCAATGCGACACGCGACACTGGCCGCACTACGCTAAACTGGGTAGAGGAAGCCATCACGCGCGGCGCGGGCGAGATTGTGCTGAATTGCATGAACAAAGACGGGGTGCGCACGGGCTATGATATAAAGCAGCTCCAAGCAGTGCGGGCTATTTGCAGCGTGCCGCTGATTGCGTCGGGCGGCGCAGGCGCGGCGGCGCATTTTGAAAATGTGTTTAAGCAGGCCAATGTTGACGGTGCGCTGGCGGCGAGTGTGTTTCACAAAAATATCCTGCCTATTCCAAAGCTTAAAGCAGACCTAAAATCCAAAGGCATAGAGATACGCATATGAAAATAGATTTTGAAAAAGGCGGCGGGCTTGTGCCGACTATAATCCAAAACGCCGATACGGAGCAAGTTTTAATGCTCGGCTATATGAACGAAGAAGCCGTGCGCGCCACCGAAGACAGCGGTTTTGTGACATTTTATAGCCGCTCGCGCCAATGCTTGTGGCGCAAGGGCGAAACGTCCGGCAATACGTTGGCTCTGGTGGATATGACTGTAGACTGCGACAATGATACCGTGCTGGTGCGCGCCCGCCCCGCTGGCCCCACATGCCACACTGGCACACTATCATGCTTTGGTGACCAAGGTGCGCAAGGCTTTGGCTGGCTTGCCGATTTGACCGCCCTAATAGAAAGCCGCAAATCGGCAGACCCAAAAACATCATACACAGCCGAACTTCTCCAAGGCCCTCTAACAAAATGCGCCCAAAAAGTCGGTGAAGAAGGCGTGGAAACCGTCATCGCGGCCTTGGCAGAAACCGACGAAGCCCTGACGGGCGAAGCCGCAGATTTACTTTATCACCTTATGGTATTGCTCGCGGCAAAAAACCTCACTCTTGTCGATGTGATCAAGACGCTTAAAAGTCGATCCTAAATTATTTTTAGAATAGCGTGTTTACACATCTTTCTCACTTGACATCGGGCTTCACATCGCGAACTTGTGCCTCATGGAAATTGCTAGTTTTAATGTTAATTCTATTCGCGCGCGCTTGCATGCTGTACCGCTTTGGTTGCGTGAGGCCAAGCCGGATATTGTTTGTTTGCAAGAGCTGAAAACTGTCGATGCGGATTTTCCTATCGAACTGTTTGAAGAGCTTGGCTATAATGTGGCTCTGCACGGCCAGAAAAGCTATAATGGGGTGGCGGTCTTATCGAAATTGCCGTTTGAAGAGATTAATATGCGGCTGCCTCTCATAAATTCCGGCGACGCCGAGGACGAACAGGCGCGGTATCTTGAGGTCGTGGTTACGGGGGAAAACGGCCCGGTACGCGTTGCCAGTATTTACTTGCCCAACGGCAATCCAGCAATGGAAGACGGAGCCGTAAGTTTGAAATATCAATACAAATTGAACTGGATGGCGCGGCTGAAAGTTCATGCGCAAAAATTGTTGACTTATGAAGAGCCGCTTATTTTATGTGGCGATTACAATGTTATCCAAACTGCCGATGATGTGCATGATGCAGCTTTATGGGCAGATGATGCTTTGTATTTGCCCCAAACCCGCGCGGCATTTCGGGCGATTACCAATCTCGGCCTGACGTCCGCCTATGAACAAATCGACGGACGGCCTCACCAATACACCTATTGGGGCTATCAGGGCGGCGCGCGCGCCAAGAACCACGGCATTCGCATTGATCATCTTTTGTGTTCGGCACAGGCCATAGATCACCTAAAATCTGTGCGCATAGATGACCATGTTCGTGACCGCGAAAAACCGTCCGACCATGTGCCTATTATTGGTGTGTTTGATTTATGAGGCTTAGGAAAAAGCTATTACTTTTTCTGTTGGCATTCGTTGTCGGCATAATAGCATTTGGTCAATATCTAAATCTTGAATACCGTAGCGTTATCGCCTCGACCCAAAAGGGTGATGCCTTGTTTTCCAAACAGGTATTGGACGAATACGGAGCGCAGATAATTGCACATCTGAACGCAAGTAATGTTGAAATGGCAATCGTTTCACGCTCCGGACAGCCGCGCAAGAAACTCCCAGAGGGCATTAGCTTTACCCATAGTGCTTTTTGGCTCAGAAATGGGGATAGTTATGATGTGTACAATCTGTATCACGGAGAAGATAACCGTCTGATCTCGTCATTGGTCACCGACACGGCAGCCGATTTTTTGCGCCTAACTCGTGAACATGATGTGGGGATTATACTGCCGAAACCAAGCGTGCAAATTGCCCTTGCAGACCATATAAAATCTGTAAATTACGCGCGTGTTCATCAGGTCAATTATTCACTAATCTCTAACCCGCTGGACACCCGTTTTCAAAACTGCAATGAATTTATGCTTGATGTTTTGGCGGCATTCGCTTGGGGGGAATATGATGCCGATGCCATAAAATCCTGCTTGGCAACAAGCTTCAAAACCAACGGAAATTAAAGCCGGATTTATCCGCAGAAATATCGCGCCTTTCATAGATGAGCGCCTAGTCATGGCTGATCACGGCAAGCAAATATTCACCACGACACGGCTCGATTTGCAAGAGTTTCTTGAGAGCGAAGACATGCTAGATATGGCTTATGTTTTGCCGCTAAGTGGCGTAAATAAATAGATTTAACGTTTGCGGCGCTTGTCTTCACCAACACCCTTGATAACATCGATGACAGCACTAATTTCGCCCATGATTTTGTGGGTGCGCTCCGTATCTGTTAGGGGCTTGTACATGGAACCAGCTTCGAATTGATTGGGGGCTTCTACCGCAATATGTAATTTGTCCTCCAGGAAACCAAACCGGATTTTCTTGCCCGACACACTGGTTTCCAAGTCGACTAATTTTTGCATGAACACCGGGGTTAGCAAATACCGCGATTCGACTTGATCCGTGCTATAGGCTTCAAAAATTTTCTCAAATTTTGGAGAGGCTAGACCGACTTTTTTCATGCCCGCCTTTTTCTTGAAATTGAAAATCCCGGCGTCGCGCAGGACGACTGTCCGACCCAGAAAGTCGCGGTGGAAACCAACTTCCATTAATATGCCGCGAAATACGGTTGTCCATGTTGTGTCGCCGTCACTGTCGCGGCTTTCCCGTTCCAGATGCGCTTCGCAAAATGTAAATTCAACACCATCGACAGTGCCGCTCATCCGGTCTTCAAAGTTTACTCTGTCCCAGCTTGGTAGCAATTTATTGGTTTTATAAAGTGATAAATTTGGCGGATCAAATTTATCAACTTGAAAATCCCAGCCTAAAAACTCGCAAATATTCCCCATGAGAAATTGCTTGGTTTCGCCCTTTAATTTGGTGAGCATCGCATAACTCACACCCCAGCCAGCCAATATGCCGACCGCACCGACAAACAGGGAAACCAGAAAAATGCCGAATCTGAGTGCCAAAACTAATGCTACAGTAATAATGAGGCCTGCCGTTATGGCACCGTATTTTTTACCCTTGGCAACCCGCGTAATCCGGTCTTGCTCTTTATCCACTAAATAGGGATGAATGGTTTTCTTATAAAATTTATCAAAACCTTTAAATTCAGCCCGGGTTTCAAAAGTTGTGTTTTGGTCAGTCATATTTTCCTTGTAATTATTTTGAGCGCTTTGTCTATTTGTTTTCATAGTGTTTGGTGCGTGCAAAAACTGCTTCGTCAACATTACCGCCAGATAGTATGACGACGATGTTTGATTTGGACGGGATGTTTTTGGGGCGGGAAAGCGCCGCCGCCAGTGCAATTGCACCGCCAGGTTCCAAGGTAATGTCCAAAGTTTCTTTTGCGAGAGCCATAGCGCGCAAGCAATCCTCATCGGTCATAGGAAATATTCCGCTTAATAGTCTTTGATTGATAAGGAAGGTAATTTCCCCAGGTGCGGGTGACATGAGAGCATCACAAAGGGAAAGCGGGGCAGGTGGGTTAGTCACACGTTTGCCCGCCAGCAAAGATTTCGCATGGTCATCATAGTTCACGGGTTCACCGCCGTATATTTTTGTGTGCGGGCTGAGTTGTTCAAAAACCAAATTAATACCCGCACATAGACCGCCGCCGCCAACAGGCGTAATCAGGGCGTCGGGTGCTATGTTAAGTTCTGCGCATTGCTCAAGCAGTTCAACGGCGCATGTGCCTTGGCCGGCAATCACATATTTATCATCAAAGGGCGGCACCAGTATCCGGCCATCTTTTCGCGCAATCTCTGCGCCAAGTTTTTCGCGTTCCGTAGTCGCCGGGTCATATTCGACGATCTTGGCACCGTGAGATAATGTACCTTGCTTTTTCTTGAGCGGTGCGGTGCTCGGCATGACGATGGTTGCGGATATGCCGAGTTCTTTGGCCGCCAAGGCAACACCTTGCGCATGATTGCCAGACGAAAATGCGACTACGCCGGCTTTTCGTTCGGCTTTGTTTAATAGTGACAACCGCGAATATGCGCCCCTGTACTTGAAAGCACCGGATTTTTGCACGGTTTCGTTTTTTAAAAATAGATTTACGCCGCTTAATTCATCGAGCAAGTCGTGCCGCAACAAGGGCGTGACATGAGCATGGCCTTTTAACCTTGCTCTTGCGGCGACCACGTCTAGGTAGGTTGGAATTTCTAATACCATACAATAACCTCATAATTATAACTTAACGAATTGACCTGTAGGGCTAGAGCGTTAAAACTATATGCAACAATGAGCATAGAAAAAGTGGAGGAACATATGCAAGGCTTAATGATGCATCAGCAATTGATGATAAGCGACTTAATTGAACACGCGTCCCTAAATCACGGGAGCAGAGAAATATTCTCCCGCGAGACTGACGGGAGCGATTTCACCTATACATGGGCAGACTGCGCTAAGCGGGTCAAAAAATTGGCCAATGCGCTGCTTGCGGCAGGCGTTAAACCCGGTGACCGGGTGGCGACAATTGCGTGGAATAATTATCGCCATATTGAAATATATTATGCCGTGTCCGGCATTGGCGCCATTGTTCATACGATCAATCCGCGCCTTGACCCCAAGCAAATTGCCTGGATGATTGGCCATGCTGAAGATAGTTATATGTTCTTTGATACTACATTCGCGCCCATTGTTCACGGTATTGCCGGCTTTTGCCCGAACGTCAAAGGCTGGATTTCCATGTGCGACGAAGACCATGTGCCCCACGGCAATACCGATGTGATTTGCTATGAAAGCTTTATTGCGGATCATGCGGACACAATCGAATGGCCGCGTTTTGATGAGAACACGGCTTGTACGCTTTGTTACACGTCTGGTACAACGGGCGATCCTAAGGGTGTTTTATATTCCCACCGCTCGACAATCCTGCATGCGTGGGCAAGTTGTGCCAAAGATGTAGTTGGTATTTCCGCCGTCGATAGTGTGCTGGCTGTGGTGCCTATGTTCCACATCAGCGCATGGGGACTGGTCTATTCTTGCGCCATGATGGGCGCCAAAATGGTCATGCCAGGGCCTGGGCTGGACGGGAAGAGCCTGATCAATATGATTCGCCAAGAAGAGGTGACCTATATGCTCGGTGTACCAACGATTTGGATGGGTATCCTCAATGAGTTAAAAGCCGAAGGCGGAGAATTGATGGGCAAACTCCCCACTGTTAAAGCCGCACTGGTCGGCGGATCTGCTCTACCAGAAGTGTTACTGCGTGCCTATGAAGACGAGCTTGGTATTCCTATGCAACAAGGTTGGGGCATGACAGAAACCAGCCCGCTCGGTGTAACCAATTCGCCCTTGCCGGGTCATGAAAAATTGTCTCACGAAGAACGTATCGACATTAAGCTTTTGGCTGGTCGTGCGATTTTTGGTATCGAAATGCGCATTGTTGACGACGAGGGCAAATTATTGCCGCGCGACGGCGAAGCCAATGGGCATTTGCATGTGCGCGGGTCTTGGGTTGCCAATCAATATTACAAGAAAGAAGATCGTAGTGATTTCACCGACGACGGTTGGTTTATGACCGGCGATGTTGCGGCGCTTCACCCGAGCGGGCATTTGGAAATTACCGACCGCTCCAAAGACGTGATTAAATCCGGCGGTGAGTGGATCAGTTCTATCGAGGTCGAAAACGCCGCTATGGATCACCCAGGTGTGGCCATGGCAGCTTGTATCGGGGCGCATCACGAAAAATGGCAAGAGCGGCCAATCCTCATTGTGCAACCAATGCCCGGCACAAGTCCGGACAAGGACGAGATTAAAGCCGCCATCGTAGCAAAATGCGCAAAATGGTGGCTCCCCGACGAAATTTTCTTCAAAGACGCTCTACCAATCGGCGCGACGGGTAAAGTGCTGAAGAAAGATTTGAAAGAGGAATATAAGGACTTTTCTCTGACTGATTAAGGGGGCGGATTAGGGCAAAACCCTTATAATTGTCATCCTGGCCAAGCCGCTCTTGCGGCGCAGAGCCAGGACATCTATGCTTGGATTGACGTAAGAGATCCCGGGGTAAGCCCGGGATGGCAGCACTTAATTGTATAAGCTACAGGGATGAGTCCGGAGCGAAAAACGATCTTACGTACATGGCACCGCTCAGTATCGCGGCGCTGAAATTGCAAATGTCAGATGTCATCAGGGCGCAACCGTTGCCGCCAGAAATGCTGGTGCAAAGTAAAAACAGAGCCGCCGATTTGCTCAAGTCCGCCGACTATAAAGAGGGTATTTCTGCCCTTCGGGAAAAACGGCACCCAAAATTCAAGGGTGTCTAACGTCAGACACGGTATGTAATTCCTGATGGTTGTGTTGTCGTTACGTCGTTGCCTTTTAAGACATCGTCCGGCGCATAAATTTGCCTGTGTCCACAGGCAGGGTTCTGGCTTTGGGGAAGGCTTTGGAGAAATTTAGGAAGCCGTGGGGCATGGCCTTTTCGTGAACATAGTCTACTGGGACATCATTGTCCTCTAGGTATTCTTTATAAAGCTTTCCCTCTGCACGTAAAGGATCAAGGCCGCAGGTCAGGATATAAGCTGGCGGTAGTCCTTTGAGGTTCTTCTCGAACAGGGGCGAAATCCGTGTTGAACGCACATCTGCATCGACCACATAATATTTGAGGACGAATTTCAGCGCCACCACACCCAACTGCAACATATCCTGCGGGCCGGGTTTTTGCGGTTTTATCTCGGCCATTTGCATGAGCGGGTAGAGCAGGACTTGCGCGCGTAAATCTGCACGATATTTTTGCGCCAGATAGGCCGACATCGTCCCACCGGCACTATCGCCGCCAATCCCGATCCGCTTCGGGTCAATTCCGTGTTCCAAACCTTTGCCCGCCAATGCCCATTTAAGTACATGCTCGCAATCATCAGGCCCCGCTGGAAACGGGTATTGAGGTGCCAATCTATAATCAACCGACAGTATCCGCATTTTAGAACTGTCCGCCATGCGTAAGCACAAACCTTCATGGGACTCCATAGAACAGGTAACAAAGCCGCCGCCGTGCAAATATACCAAAGTCGGTCCCGCCCCGCGCGATGCGCCCTTGGGCACATAAAGTCGTACCGGCACCGGAAATTTTTCGTGGTGGACATCAAAGTCCAAGACATCGCGCATGTCCGGCCCCGGCATATCGAAATTATTGGTCAGGGTGCGGATTTTCTTGTGAATTGTGTAGATCTGATCTGGCTTCATCTTTATCTTTGCGAGCTGGGCTTTCCACTCCTCGGCCAGATTGAGCGGCTCTTCGCCCAGCTTCAGTTTACCGTTTTCGAGCTTTAATTTTCTCTTTGAAGGCTTTCTTTTTCTCTCTTTGAGGCTCATTAGTTTTCCTTTAAATTCGCATAAGGGGGATCCGGGTCATATTGCATGGCACTTTGAACCGATCGCGCCATAGTCGGCGAAAACATTTGTCCAGTGAGCCAAAGCGCCATATCAATGCCGGCAGAAACACCTGCTGCCGTTATAAGGTTTCCATCGCATACATACCGCACACCCGAGACAAGCTCTCCAGGTAATTCGCGTTGTCTGAATTTTTCAAAATTTAAATGATGCGTAGTAATCTTTTTACCTGTCGTCAAACCTGCTTTTGCCAGCACCATGGATCCAGTGCAAACACTAGTGACCCATTTTGCATTTTTCGCTTGCAATTGTAGCCATTTGAGTACGGCTTCATTATCTAACAATGGTCTTGTTCCCTCACCGCCTGGCATAAGGATAACATCCCAATCTATTGTGTCAGATATAGCGCCATCAGTTAATACACGCATCTTTTTAGTGCAGGTCACTTGCTTGCCATCTTGCGATATTAACCGCACATCTACGCCGTCTGGCTTACCCTGATAGTTACAAACTTCATTGATCATAGTAAAAACTTCGTAAGGCCCAACAAAGTCAAGTTCCTCCACCCCGTCAAATATGAAAATGCCTATATGTATCACGGTGTATAACCTCCTTGTGCTAAAAATTCTCTCTCGGCATCTGTACTGTCGCGTCCCAAAATTTCGTTGCGGTGGGGGAAGCGGCCAAAGTCGACTATTAGTTCTCTGTGAGCTTTAGCATGAAATAAACTGCTCTCGCTGTCGAGCCGCATATCCATGAGACGCACGCATTCGTCCTGCACGGCCAAGTCTTCGGAATGCATATAGGGCATATAGAAAAACGCCCGTCTGTCTTGTCCGGTTTTTAAATCATGGCCTTGTGCGACCGCATTTTGGGCGCAAGCCAGACCGTAAGCGTCCCATGCGAATGCGCCTTTATTATCCCTATACATATTACGGGGAAATTGGTCGAGAGCAATGATCAGGGCCAATGCCGTATCGGGGTTTTCTTGCCAATTATGTTCGCCGGTACGTTTAATTCTTGCAGCCGCATCTACAGAAATATTTTCGAATTTTGTGCGAATATCTGCATCAAAGGCATCGGATTTGGCATACCATTTCGTAGGCCCGGCTTGTTCAAACCAGAAATCAAGTATGTCCTTTGCCAAAACCATCATACACCATTAAAACCTGAACTTGCCTGCGCCGATTTGCTTGAAAACATCCGCATCAAGCCGCACATATTTCTTTTCGTCTGGATGGGCCATATAGAGATCGTCTTTGATTTTACCAGGGTCGAAGCCGTCTTTAACCAAATCGGTTTTCTTATATTTAAACGTACCCGTAGTCTCGGATTCGGAGGTTATACGCAAGAAAACAGGACGGCCATAGGGCGGCAAGGTGTTCTCAACATGCTTGTAAAGTGCATCCAAATCCACACCCACATCCGCAACCATGGAGGCCATGCCCGCCTTACCGTCATAGCCCGGTATGGGTATGCCGTAGACATTGGCCTGGCTAACGCCGTCAAAGCTAGTTAGTGCAGCGGCGACTTCGTTCGTGGCTACGTTCTCAGCCTTCCAGCGGAAAGTATCGCCAATCCGGTCGGCAAAATAATAATAACCTTCCTTGTCGCGCCACAGTAAATCGCCAGTGTGAAACCAGCGGTCACCTTTTTTAAAAACATCGGCGATGATTTTCTTGGCACTGGCTTTTTTGTCTTCATAGCCCTCATATTTAAACCGGGTTTCGCCCTCGCGGATTTCGCCAATAAGTTCACCGATTTCGCCAACATCTGTGCGCTGACAAAAGCCGTCCTCATCACGGGGATAGGTATTTGTTTCCACATCAAATTTAATCAAATCACCGTTGGATTTATCGCGCATATATTCCGGGATACGACCAACAGCGCCGACTTTACCCATAAAATTTATCAGGGAAATATTGCCCTCGGTGGCACCGTAAAACTCGACCACGTTCGGAATATTGAACCGCTCGACGAATTTAGACCAAACCTCTGGGCGCAACCCATTACCAACAATACAGCGCATAGTGTGGGCGCGCTCTAGCGGATGTTCCGGCGCGTTGAGCAAGAACCGACACAATTCGCCCACATACATAAACATAGTCGCCTTATAGCGCACTGCATCGTCCCAAAATGTCGACGCAGAGAATTTTGGCCGTACAATAACCGTGCCGCCAGTGGTCAGTGCCAGCCCTACACCGCAAAGGCCGCCTGTCCCGTGATACATAGGCAGAACCATCATCACCCGGTCAGAGGATTTTGCTCCCGAAGCAACGACAAAACCACGCAGATAATATTGCCCGCGAGTGTGGGTCATTTTGGCGGCTTTGGGCATGCCGGTTGTGCCAGAGGTAAACATCTTCATAAAGATATCGCCCGCCACTATACCGGTGCGGATATTGCGGCTCGGTCGCGTACTGGATTGCTCGGCGATCGCTTGATCAAAGCTTGGCAGGCTTTTAGATTTAGCCTTGGTTTTTCCGAATGCGCAAAATGCCAACAAGCCATCGGGTAAATTATCCTTCGCGCTCTCCCAAGCATCCATTAATTCATGGTCAACGACCGCTAATTTTGCATGGGATATGGTGACACAATGTGCCAAAGGTGCAGCGCGTAACTGATAATTAATTAGTGCCGGAATCATACCGATTTTGGTAAGTCCGTACCAGACGGCGACATATTCAATACGGTTACGGGCAAAAAATGCCACGGTATCGCCGCGTTTGCCGCCCTCGGTCAAAGCCCAGTTGGCGACCCGGTTGGCATAATCGTCAAATTCGCGGTATGTCCACTCTTGGTCGTCGTCGAGGAAAGCTATGTTGTCAGGGTAAGTATCAACAACGCGTTCAATATCGTCGGGCACTAAATTGCTTGAAGCAGAATCCACATCCTCTACCGCCGCTAACATCCGCTTCATCGTGCGGACAAATTTTACTTCTTGGATAATTTTTGCAATTAAATTCATAGACTATACATAGGCAAGTCACGTTACGGGTCAAGGCTTTCTAACCAATTTTGAAATAGCAAAAAAAAGCCCTTGTGCGAACACAAGGGCTTTAGGTGTGGTGGCTAGGTTTCGCTGGGAAACGTTGACCATGATCTGTGGGAGCAGTTCATTCCCCCTTACCTTTGCAACACCCGTGCCAGTTTTAATTGGGGAAACCTGTGTAATAATCGCCAGTAAAGGACATTTACGGTGGGCATTTGTACCATTGCGGGACAAATGCACCACTTCGGCACAAATCTTTGCCCTTAAATCTTGGTAACAATATGCCCATAAGGCTTGAAGCTAGGCACGAGAAGATTACATTTAGCGCAAACAAATTAGCTCTATTGGAGATAACTATGAAAAAATCTATTTTTCTAACCACCGTCCTAGCTACGTCAATGCTGGTAACACCGATTGCAACCGCCCAAACTAAATGGCCTATATTCAACGGAAAAGCCACCAGCACCCAAGGCCTGACAATTGACCCGGCGCGCGGCGTCTTGACCTTGGCACCACTTCTGGAACGCACTACGCCTGCCGTTGTCAATATTTCCGTGTCCTCAAAAGTTAAAATACCAAACAACCCATTTGGTGGCAGTCAGATGAGTGATGAATTTATGGAGCGGTTTTTCGGGGATCGTGCCAACCCGTTCAAAAGAGACAATAATGATGATGACCCACAAGACGAGCGGACTATGCGTTCTGCTGGCTCTGGCGTTATTATTGATGCGGGCAAAGGATATATATTGACGAACTCCCATGTTGTCGACGGGGCGGACGAGATCACCATCACCCTGACCGACCGCCGCACCGCCGAGGCAACAGTTGTAGGTTCTGACCCAAAAACGGATATTGCGCTTTTGAAAATAGATTTAAGCGGTTTGACCGATATTAATTTGGCCAATTCTGACCAAGTTAAGGTCGGCGATTATGTTATCGCTATCGGCAATGCATTTGGTATCGGACAGACCGTCACCACGGGTATTGTTTCGGCGCTTGGTCGCTCCAGTGCCGCTCAGGGAGAATATCAAGATTTCATTCAGACTGACGCCGCCATTAACAAAGGCAATTCCGGCGGCGCTCTGATCAATTCCAAAGGTGAGCTTATTGGGATTAACTCGCGGATTTTATCCCGCTCTGGCGGTTCCAACGGCATTGGCTTTGCTATTCCTGCCAATATGATTAGCGGGATTATGGATCAACTCGTCTCTTACGGGGAGGTTAGACGTGGCCGCATTGGCGTCGGCATCCAAGACATTACACCTGAGCTACAAGAAGCTATGGGTCTTGCATCGCGCGATGGTGCATTGGTGCGCCAGGTCGAGGCTGATAGTCCAGCCGAGAAAGCGGGGCTTAAGGTCGGCGATGTTATTGTCGGATTTAACGGTGAAGAAATCCTAGATAGCAATGATATTCGCAATGCGGTCGGCGCCGTAGAACTTGGTAAGCGGGCGCGCATTTCCTACATGCGCGACGGCAAAAAACATTCAACCAAAATTGGTATTGAAAAGGCTCCTGACGACGAAGAAACATCAGCCGTAGAAAGCGACAACGATAATGACGCCCTACCGTCCAGCTTTGATGCTCTCGACGGAGCCACTTTCACAGACATCCCAGCAGACTTGGAACCACGCGGTGGCGACAAAGGCGTTGTCGTAACCCGTGTCCGTAGAGGCTCGGATGCTTTCGAAGCAGGCCTGCGTAAAGGCGACATTATCCGCGCTGTCAACAACAAGGACGTAAGCGACCTAGCTAGTTTTAAAAAGCAAATAGCCAAGAAAAAAGGCGCAATGTTCCTCAGTGTACAACGTGGCAGAAACAGCGTGTTTGTGGCCGTTCGCTAGAGGGGACAAAGCAGGGTCATCGTATATGGATTTGGGATAGTCCTGCCATAAATGAGGTGAGAATTATATTCTGAGTATAATGTTGGGTGCCGCATTCCTTACACTATTTTTCGTAATGCTTTTAGCAAAGTGGTTTAAAAATGTAGGCCGATGTTTTATGTTAGGGTGGTTTGTGTTCCAACTTCACCGTAACATTTTCCATTGTTAATTTTTCCGGTTCGAACGGCTCTCTTGGCGGAGAGTGTGGTTGGATTGCGCTCGCTTTTTTCGGTTTTACTTTGCCTTGGTTTTTTGCGTCTTGCGGCACACCTTTTGCGGCCTCTGGTGTCAATTCATCGAGGGTGAAGTTTACGGGTTTTGCGGTGCGCTTGCTGCGCAGTGTTCCGCTTTTATATTTATCACTAATATCCACACCCCAAAGCTTTAGATAGGCGGCGCGGCTTTGTTCCTGCTCTGGATCAGGCCGCACCCGTCCATATAAAAACCGCTCGACATTGACTATTTTGACGAGGGCGAAGGGCTTCCAATTATAAGTGCGGGGTGTAGACTTTACCGCAGGCTTGCGGCTTTGCTCTTGTTGAACCCCAGCAAAACCATTTGGAAATTTCCGCTTCCAATCGCCGAAATGTCTTGTCAGCGCATAGTCCGCCAAACGGTTTTTGCGCCAGCGCTTGATAGCCCGCTCGCCGATAATCCGGCGCACAAAGGCAATGCGTTGGGGGCTTTGCAACACCCAGGCCTTGATGCGCATATTGAGGTTTTCTCTAGCCTTAATGCGTAAGTCCCGCGACTGCCGTGCCAACATGCGCTCACAAAACCGT
>JAKIUV010000129.1 GCA_021647375.1 Robiginitomaculum sp. | reverse complement strand
GAATTTCCCCATATGGTCATGGGGCCAGCCGTCGGTGCTATCCTTGCTGATTTGGGCGCGGGCATCATTCGTATCGAACCCATAGGCGGCGACAAAACCCGCACGCTGACAGGGTCCGGCGCAGGATACTTTCCCATGTTTAACCGGGGCAAGAAAAGCCTATGTCTCAATCTAAAATCGGAAGTTGGCAAAAACATCGCTCTAAGCCTGCTCAAAGACGCAGACGTTTTGGTCGAAAATTTTCGCCCCGGTGCTATGGATAAATTGGGCTTTGGCTACGCGGATATGCACACCCATAATCCGCGCCTAATCTATGCTTCCGAAAAAGGGTTTTTGTCCGGCCCCTACGAACACCGCACGGCTCTGGACGAAGTCACACAAATGATGGGCGGGCTTGCCTATATGACCGGGCCGCCGGGGCGTCCACTTCGGGCGGGTGCCAGTGTCATAGATATAACGGGCGGCATGTTCGGCGCTATTGCCATTCTCGCCGCTTTGCAACAACGCCACGCAACTGGCAAAGGCCAAAAAGTTACCGCCGCCCTCTACGAAACAACAGCCTACCTAGTCGGCCAACATATGGCACAACAATCCGTCACGGGTACACCCGCACAGCCCATGCCCGTGCGCACATCTGCTTGGGCCATATACCAGATTTTTGACACCAAGGACGATGACCAGATTTTTGTCGGTATTGTCAGCGATGCTCAGTGGCACACATTTTGTGACGCATTTGGTCTGGCGGATTTGAAGAACGACCCAGACTATAAAACCAATAATGCCCGGGTTGCCAATAAGGACAACCTCATCCCCGCCGTTGCCGCCATGTTTAAATCTTACGCAAAATCAGAACTCATGGAAAAACTGGAACATATCGGCCTGCCCTTTGCGCCCGTTGCCAAACCTTCCGATTTATTTGACGACCCACATCTAAATGCAAATGGCGGATTGGTGGATGTGACACTCCCGAACGGCAATCCTGCAAAGTTACCGGCTCTACCCATTGAGATGAATGGCCACAGGCTGGGCGCTGGGTCTGATTTACCCATGCCCGGTGCCGATACAGATAGGCTTTTGAAATCCCTCGGTTATGCTAAGGATGATATTGAACAGCTGAAAAAACTCGGTGTGATAGGATAAAATATGAGCGACTATAAAATCATAGACGCCGTGGTCAATATTTGGACGCAAGAAGCCCTGTCTCACCGCCCCGGCTGGACCGATGAATTTTTTGTTGGCAAAGTCAAAGGCAAGCACGGCTCTGGCGGTATATCGCTGGAAAAAATGCTGACTGATATGGACGCGGCGGGTATCGAAATGGGTTTTCTTGTCGCCGCCAAAGCGGGACGTGTTGGCTTGCCGGGCTGTTATCATATGCCGTTGGAAGTCGTGGCGGACGCGTGCGCCAAACACCCAAAACGCTTCAAAGGGCTGGTCGGGATTGACCCTTATATGGGCATGGACGGGGTGCGCCAATTGGAACACGCGGTTAAAGACCTCGGCTTTATCGGGGCGCATCTTTATCCCCACTGGTACGACCTCGCGCCCAACCACGCCAAATATTATCCGTTTTATGCCAAATGTATCGAGCTGGATATTCCCATACAAATGCAAGTTGGCCAAAGCCTGATTTACTCACCCCAGCACCGCACCCGTTCAGTAGGTCGCCCAATTGCGCTGGACGATATAGCCTGCGACCTCCCAGAACTGAAGCTCATCGGCACCCATGTGGGGATTCCGTGGGAGCGCGAAATGATCGCCATGTCGTGGAAACACGAAAATGTCTATATAGCTACAGACGCCCATTCACCGAAATACTGGCCGGAAGCCGTGCGCCAATACATAAATTCCTACGGCCAGGACAAAGTCATTTTCGGCACAGATTTCCCCGTCCTGCGCTTTGGACGCACGGTAGAAGAAATTGACGCGCTGGAGCTTAAACCAGACGTGCGCCGCAAATTCATGCGCGACAATGTACTTAAGCTTTACGGGTTGGAGGGATGATGCAAGTTTCCACTTATATTGCCAACACCTTACCCCCTCACCTTGTTCCTCTCCCCATGGGAGAGGAGACCCAAGCACAAATTTCTGTGTTTACGGATTTCATTGATAGAACCTTCGTAACTCGTTGGTGGTTCAATAAGCAAAGGAAGATGCCACACCGTCTCCTCTCCTTTTGGGAGAGGAACAAGGTGAGGGGTAATGATGTTCATTGGACACAAGATCGCTGGAACACGCACAGATGAACATTAAGCAAAAATCTCACAATTCACCCAAAGGCCCTCTTGACGGTGTCAAAGTTGTCGAATTTACCTCGGTTGTTCTTGGCCCGCTTGCCTGCCAGATACTCGGCGATATGGGGGCGGATGTGATTAAGGTCGAGCCGCCTTACGGGGATACTAACCGCAGGCTTGGGCCTTATAAAACCAATGCCGATATGGCGGCGCTTTACTTGACCTGTAACCGCAACAAAAAATCTATTGTGCTGAATTTGAAAGACCCAAAAGGTCATGAAGCGGCGCTTAAATTATGCGAGCGGGCAGATGTTATTGTCCATAATTTCAGGCCGTCTGCTATGGTTAAATTACGGCTGGATTACGATACGCTCAAAGCCACCAATGAAAACGTAATTTACTGCGCCACCTACGGCTATTCCAAAAAAGGCCCTTACGGCGATATGGGGGCGCTGGACGATAGCATTCAAGCGGCATCCGGCATGGCCGATTTAATGGGGCAATTCGGCGCACCTTTGGGACACGACGAGCCGCGTTATCTACCGACTATCGTTGCGGATAAAACCACCGGCGGCAATGTTGTGCAGGCCGTACTGGCCGCTTTGTTTCACCGCGAACGCACGGGCGAGGGGCAAGAGATCGAAGTGCCGATGTTTGAAAGCATGGTCGCCTTTAATATGGTCGAGCATCTCTGGGGGCAAACATTTGAGCCACCGCTGGGTACTGCGGGCTATTCCCGCCTATTGGCTGAAACCCGTAAACCCTACCCAACCAAAGACGGTTTTTTGGCCGTACTGCCCTATTGGAACAATCATTGGGGCACATTTTGCCAGGTGGCAGGCGTCCCACATCTGACAGATGATCCGCGCTTTATCGACATGCAAGCCCGGACAAAAAACATCGTCGCCACATGTGATGTTATTGGCCAAGCGATTGCGCGGAAAACCACCGCCGAGTGGCTGGAAATTTTTGGCCCGACCAATGTGCCCCACATGGTGATGAACCGTTTGGACGAAGTTAAGGACGACCCCCATTTGACCGCAAGCGGGTTTTGGCAAATCCACGATCACTCAACCGAGGGCAAATTACGCATGGCCAGCCCGCCGATTAATTTTTCCAAAACTCCGGCCAGTGTGCGGACACTGCCACCAAGGCTGGGTGAACACAGCACAGAAATTCTGCAAGATATAGGCTATTCCGGTGCCGAAATCCGCGCCATGCTGGACGCAAACATAACCAAAGAAGCAACGTAAAGGGAGACACATGACCAAACATGTACAAGACGAAAAACCACCCATGACCAAAGAGGCCAAAGCTTGGATGGACGAAGAACTGGTGGCGCAAGAGGCGCGCTATAAGGCCATCGTTGCCGAACTTGACGGCATTGCCGACGAGCGCGCCACATGGATCGAAGAGTTTTTACACAACATTCAAACCCGTGGCTTTAATGTCACAGGCGACACAAAGCGTAAAATTCCCAAGGAGGAAATACCCGAAAAACCAGCACGTCCCGATGCAACCCGGGTGATTTGGTGAATTACCGAGCGAAGCAAGGCTCCCGGCCTTCGCCGGGACGAGCGGAAGAGAGCGACCACTCGTCGCGCCCCATGGCGCGCCCTCACGGGGGCGTGCGCTCTTGCGCGCTGCCGCGAGCGAAATAAATTTAAAGGAGAGAGACATGACAAGACCACATATAGAACCATTTGTAGAGCTGAACGAAGGCTACAAGAAATTTAAAATCCCCGGCTTTGTTGGCGCGGATTATAAAACATTATCCCTAGACGTTGATAACGGCGCTTGCTCGCTCAAAGTACGGATGCGGGACGGTTTCAAACGTCCACCAGGACTTTGCTATTCCGATCTGGAAATATTTGTCCTAACGGGCGAACTAAATGTCGGCAAAGAAATATGCCGCGAGGGTCATTACATCTTCCTGCCAGCAGGCATGGCGCTGGAAGCCATGAGTGCGCCAAAGGGGTGCGAATTGATCATGATGTATAATGATAGCGAGCCTAGCTTTGAGGAAAGTGATGCCAATCATAAATTGGCGCTTAAGGAAGGATTTGTATCGGTTAATTCCTATGAGGATATGCCGTGGGCTGGCGGTTCTATCGTGTCCCCGTCCGTGGCCACAGGAGTGTTCTTGAAACTCCTTCGGTTTGACCCACTGACCGAAGCCATGACATTTCTCTACACTATGTCACCAGAATTTATCCAAGATAATATCAGCTATCATGATTGCGCCGAGGAAAGCTATCATATTTGGGGAGAGAGCTGGATGATGCAATTTGGCGACCTACCCACGGGCGGATATTTCTGGCGCCCGTCTTACATCAA
>JAKIUV010000024.1 GCA_021647375.1 Robiginitomaculum sp. | reverse complement strand
CAAAGATATGGATATCTGTATCCTCAATGCTGGCCTGAAACCAGAACAGGTAAAACGCCTGAAAAAAGAAGGCTGTATCGTTAAAAACGCTGAGTGGCCATGCCATATTCCTGCTTATAAAATTCGTGGGCGGGAATATTTAAAATCCTGTGTCTGCCGTCCGTTTATTCCTGAATATTTCCCTGACTACGACACTTATTTCTGGATGGATGCCGATACATGGATTCAAAAATGGGAAGCCGTGGAAATGTTCTTGAAAGGCGCAGCAAAAGGCAAAATTACTCTAACCGCCCAATCAGATCGCGCCTATCCGCGCCAGATACGTATTAAATGGTTAGGGCGCATTCCTTTAAAATTACGCGGCTTTTATGTCAGCAACATCAAAAAAGCCTTTGGTTTTAAAATGGCCAAAGAAATTTACCCTCACCATGTTTTGCTCGCAGGAGCATTCGCCTTACGCAAAGATGCGCCGCACTGGAAGCGCTGGCAGGAAATTATGTTACAGGCTTTAAAAAAGGGGAAAGTTTTCACCGCAGAACAATTAAGCCTCGGCGTTCTTTGTTATCTGGAAGGATACGAGCGCGAAGTCCTGCCCGCTTACACCCACTGGCTGTGTGAGTACAAACCTTTATGGGACAAGGAAAAACAATTATTCGTTGAGCCTTCCCTACCTCATGAAGAAATTGGAATCTTGCATATTTCTGGCTGGGACGAAATGCGGCTTGACCGCTCTCTCACCACAGATTTTAAAACAACCGATGGCGGCACAGAAAATCTTTCTTATCGTTACCCGCACTTCAACGGAGAAACACAAACCCTCGAAAAGGACGCAGCAAGCCCTCGCGCTTGCGCGCATGGCGCTCTATCATGATTCCAGTTTTTATTGTCAGTCTGGCAGAAGCCGTGGATCGCCGCACACGTATAACAGAAGTTTTTGGAAGCTTAGGACTGGACTTCGAATTTATTGACGCGGTTGATGGTCGTCAATTTGATGTCGGCCTCATAGATGCTCAAATAGCGTTAAATTTAATACCAAATAAGCTGGGTGCTGACTATGATGAGGTTAAATACGAAACTTACGACTTAATTTCATATCTTCAGCTCATCTTGTACAATCTAGAAGATGGTATTGGAACGACGGAATTAGTGCTTGAAACAGGCCTAGCTTCCGGACGACAAATTGACGGCATCAGCCTGATCAACAACATGATCTACGCTTTTGATGTATGGCGGGATTACGAAACGGCGGAAAAGCTGGCGGAAATTTTGTTTCGCATCAGCAATAAATCTGATCAAGGCGTCAATGCACTGGTCTATTACCGTTTTGCCCAAGCACAAAACAATGCCGAACACTACCAAGCTGCACTGAAAACAATCAATGTCGGATTAAAAAATACAAAAGATCCGACCCGGAAAATTGGCTTGGTTTCTGAACGCGCCATTGCTTTGGCTGGCTTGGGACAGGCGCGCGCCGCCGAAAGGGAATTTGCGAAATTTGATACAATTGCCACAGACAATAAAATAGACCCTGCGGGCTATCAAGGCAAACGTTTGCACGCAGAAATGCTGATTGCCCTCGCCAAGGGCGATGTAAAAACCGCGACGAAATTACAAAGCCAGCGCTCCAAAACCATAATCCAGCGCCTGCTTCACTTCCAAAATATAGGCATTTCGGGCCTGCATGCGTCTTTGGAAAATGATAAAGCGCGGCAAAAAGAACGAGCCGAAGGTTTAGAGCGAGAAGCCGAAGCGGCCCGAGCCGAAGCGGCGGCTAACAAACAAGCCGCTCTTATTTTAAGTGTTTTGGCCATGGCGTTGTTCTGTTTAGCGGTTGCGGGCTTCAATATTGCCAACATGCGTAAAAAGGTTTTGCACACACTAGAACTGGCGCAAATCGCTCTGGAAGCTGGCGAGCGGGCAAAAAAGCAGTTTTTATCCGTTATGTCTCACGAATTTCGTACACCTCTTAACGGTATCATAGGAATTGCTGATCTATTATCACAATATGGGGATACCCAAACCTTACGAGACCAAAATAAAATAATACTAGAATCGGGTGAAGGTCTGCTCGAGCTGTTAACGGGGATATTAGATATGACATATCTGGAATCAGGTGATTTGCAAACATATACGGAGCCATCCGACATTCGTAAAATGACCACGGACATCTATAATAAATGGCAAGATAAAGTCGGCCCAAAGGTTGTTTTCACATATGGTGTTGCTGAAAATGTACCCACTGAACTAATGCTCGATGTAAAACGCGTGGCACAGTCCATGAATAATTTGGTGTCCAACGCTGTTAAATTTACCACCGAAGGCCGCATCCATATTCATATAACGATGATGAACCCTGATATTAAGCCCGGAGATGACCCTAATGTGTGTGGGCTATCTATTATAATTGCCGACACCGGCATTGGTATAGATGATGACATGAAAAGTGATTTATTCAGGCCATTTGTCCAAGCGGACAGCTCTATGACCCGCGATTACGGCGGCGCTGGCATTGGTCTTGCTGTAACCCGTGGTTTTGCCCGCGTCATGGGCGGCGATGTCGCGGTTACAACAAAACTTGGTTATGGCTCCGAATTTGCCCTTAGTTTAAAAACTGTCGATGCGGAGTTGGCTGCCTGTGATCCGCAAACAGGTGTTCCGAAATTTGATTGCATTTCCCATGAAGATCACGGCATTACTTTCAGCCCCGGCGTCACTATGGAAGAAATGGAAGAACGCAAACGCCTCAGAGAAGAAAAAGCCCAGCGGGAAACCAATGCCAATAGTGAGCAAGATCTCATTCCAGCAACAGCCGTACCTCTTGTGCTTGAACGCGCCCGTGTTGAGCGAGAGAAACGCGCCCGAGCAGAAAGCGAACGCGGTGGGTTTACCAGACGCAAACCTAGAACCGAGGGCCAACGGGTAACACCGGATCAACTGGACGGGCTTAACGTTCTTATCGTTGAAGATGTTCTTGCAAACCAAGAAGTTGTACGCTCTTTACTTGAGCCGGCAGGCTGTACCGTAAGTGCCGCATGTAACGGCCTAGAAGCCCTCGATTTACTGGAAGAACAATTTTTTGATGTTATCCTGATGGACATCCGCATGCCGATCATGGGCGGCATCGAAACGACCGAAGCGATTAGAGCCAAAGAAGGCCCCCATAAAGACGTGCCAATAATTGCGCTTACCGCAGACGCTTCCGCCGAGAACAATGCTCAGTGCCTTGCCGCTGGCGCAGACGTATTTTTAACCAAGCCGGTAATCGTCAGTGAATTATTTGCATCAATCCGGTATGTTCGCGGCAAACAACTGCGTAAATCTACTGAACAATTGTCAGCTTAGATAAGTCCTGTAAACTACAGTAATGCCAACATATCCTATTTTACCAAATTGATGCTTTTGCAGATAAGTTGTTCGCGGGAAATCCTGCCGCTGTTGTAATTCTTGATACTTTCCTGCCCATCAAAACCATGCAAGCCCTAGCACTTGAAAACAATCTGTCCGAAACTGCATTTGTTGTAGCCCGCAAAGACGGCGATTATGATTTACGTTGGTTTACCCCTCTGCATGAAGTTGATTTTTGTGGCCACGCAACAATCGCTTCTGCACATGTGATGCTTAGTGAGTTAGGTGCACATTCTCCTATTACTTTCCGAACAAAAATTGGCCCCCTGCACGTTTCACTTACGCAGGACGGTTATGAAATGCAGGTTCCAGCTTTTGAGATGGAGCAAATAGAATTAACCGCACACTTTCTTTATGCTTTTAACCAGCTACCAAATGCGGCCTGGCAATCATGCAAAAATATATTCTTGATGTTCCCCAACGCAAAGTCTGTTGCAGAATTTAAACCGGATTTTAGTGTTATATCCGCTTTGTCTTCCCAAAAAGGTGTTGACGACGGCCTTATTATAATGGCGCGTGGAGACAGTGACATCGACGCTGCCTATGCAAGATATGATTTTGTTAGCCGCTATTTTGTACCTGCATTTGGTATTGATGAAGACCCGGTAACAGGTTCAAACCATGCATCCCTAGCCCCTTTTTGGGGCGCCCGCTTGGATAAACAGGAAATGCTGGCATATCAAGCCTCGGCGCGGGGCGGCGCACTTAAGTTGAGGCTGGAAAAAAACAGCGTGTTTATTACGGGTCAAGCCGTGACATATATGCACGGCGCGTTTCGTTTATACAAAGCCTAGAGCGCCTGACTTTGTGTCCGTAAGCAGGTGAGGCTCTAGCCAGCCTCAGCTTGGTGGAATTGGCCGTACTTTCGAAAATGCGCCAAACTTGCTGGAATAATTGCATCTATGGTTTCGGCCTCAATGTCGAGATCCGATAGGCCGGGATAATTACCGCTAACCACGTTGTTTATCTTGAGCAATTTGACCTGATCACGGGTCAGAAATGGTTTGACCAGCGGGATATAACCCGAAACTTCTCCGAACACCCCCATCAGGCTACTGACTGCCCACGGAACAGGCAGGAGAGCGCGCTTCTTGCCAATTGCGTCAAGTACGATTTGTAGTAATTCTTTGAAACTAAATGTCTGCGCCCCACCGAGTTCCCATATTGCCCCACTTGAGCCTCGATTGACTATTTTACAAATAGCATTGGCGAGATCGTCCACATATATCGGCTGAAACTTTGTTGTGCCGCCGCCGAGAAGTGGCAGAGCCATGGTTAAATTGGCGAGACCGGCAAAGCGGGTGAAAAACCCATCCCCCTCACCAAACAATATGGACGGACGGACAATATCAACACTGGCGACAGCCGCCACAACCGCTTGCTCCCCTTCGGCTTTTGAACGGGCATAGCGACTGTTACTCTGCTGGTCTGCGCCCAAGGCTGAAACATGCACAAGATTGGTAACCCCCGTATTTTGAGCAGCATCGGCTATATTTTTGGCGCCGAGAACATGCACGGCCTTGAAGTTTTGGCGGCCTTGTTCAATCAATATTCCGGTCAAATTAATCACGGCATCACAACCTTCGACAGCGCGCTCTACGGATTTCTTATAACGGACATTGGCTTGCACCAATTGTATTTGACCGACCGCGCCCATGACTTTTAATTCGCCTGCAATATGGGGGCGCCGCACACAAGCCCGCACTCGCCAGCCATCTTTGGCTAACCGCCTGACCACATAATGTCCCAAAAAACCATTGGCACCAAATACACAGACTAAACCCTTTGACATAAATTTCTCCGAAACCGTTTACTCAATTCTACGCAACATTTACGCCCCGGACAGGCATCTGTCCACGCCTGAATGGCAACTGTGACGATTTAGAGCGCAGAATCTATTAAGGTGATTGACCCGCCATGCTGACTGGTCTAAATCCTCACCTCGCTTTAACTACGGTTAATGCGCCCTGGTGGCGGAATTGGTAGACGCGCTAGCTTCAGGTGCTAGTTTCCTTATGGAAGTGGAAGTTCGAGTCTTCTCCAGGGCACCAGCCTACGCTCCCCAAGAGGGGAGCTTCGGCTCGGCGGGCCACGCTAGGATAAGAATGATAATAACAAGGGAAAATAATGACGATACATTTACATAAAGGTGACCTGCCGGACGGGGTGAAGTTTGGGGCATCTGTGGCTGTGGATACGGAGACGCAAGGTTTGTCTCTGGTGCGAGATAAATTGTGTCTGGTGCAATTATCCGCAGGCGACGGCGATGCCCATATTGTGCAGATGGATCGGGGTTCTTATGATTGTCCAAATTTAAAGGCGCTAATGTCGGATACCAAGGTTGAGAAAATTTTTCACTTTGCCCGTTTTGATGTAGCCATGCTCAAGCAAAACCTCGGCGTTGATTGCGCGCCTATATATTGCACAAAAATCGCGTCTGCTTTGGTGCGGACATATACGGACGCTCACGGCTTGAAAAACCTGTGCAAAGAACTCCTCAATGTAGATTTATCTAAACAACAGCAATCCTCTGATTGGGCCGCAGACGGTTTGACAAAACAACAATTGGAATATGCGGCATCGGACGTTTTATATCTGCACCAGTTACAGCGGATTTTGACAGCACGCTTGATGCGCGAAGACAGATATAATTTGGCCAAAGCCTGTTTTGAATTTATGCCGACACGAGCTGGCTTGGATATTGCTGGCTGGAACGATGTGGATATTTTCTCACATAGTTTCAGATAGGATTTCTAATGGCGTTGCAGATAGTGTTCCATATAGAAATCCTAGCAAGTTTTTCGCTAACCAAACTGTAATCTATTGCCTGCATTCTAGTGTCGCATATTATGCTTGAATACTATATGAGAGAACCAATTTTAACGCGCGCGTGAATAGTTATGACAACATTTAGTGCAGATAGTACAGACGGCAATGGCCACGCTCTCGCCCACTGGGAGCCGCGCCACGCGCTTTCTTTGGATGCCGCACGGCGGCACAGCACGTTCATTCGCTATGCCCGGTTATTGCTGATCGCATTTTCGGGCATTTTACTTTTGACTTTGCTGTGGTATTTTATCTCAACCCCCAAAGCTAGGCCGCCAGAAGATAACCCGGATGAAACCGTCAAATTTACAAACCCTGTTTACAAAGGCCGCACGGCGGACGGTCTGCCGTACCGGATTTCAGCCGACACGGCGACACGCTTCATTCAAAACCCGGACGAGACCAAATTAACCAACCCGGTCTTGAATTTCTTGCGTACAGGCGAAGCCAATGAGAGCCAAGTTTTTGCTCTAACAGGTCTTTATAATGCTGAAACCCAAGTGTTAGAATTACACCAGGAGGTGCGCTTGAAGACAGACGACGGCTATGATTGTAAAACCAATCACGCGCGAATTTTTGTCAAAGGCAAGCGCATCGAGGGCGATGAGCCGATTGATTGCATGGGTGCCTTTGGCCGCGCGGCAGGCAATGCTTATGAGATCAACGATAATTATTCCGAATTTGTTTTCAAAGGCGGCATGACGGCGCGGATTATTCCCGAAAAGGCCGATGATGCGCTCAACAGTACTGAGCCGCAATTACGCGGAGCACAAGAATGATAAAATTCACTTACAATCTGGTTTTGATGGGCGGCTTAGCTCTGGCAAACCCTGCCTATGCACAAGTTTCTTTTGGGAATGACGGCCCGATTGATGTCAAAGCTGAGCGGGCAACCTACCGTGGTTCAAAAACCATCCTCAGCGGCAATGTACGGGTTAAACAAAAAGACGGGACAATTTTAGCTGACCGCATGGATTTATTTAGAACCGAAACCACGACTCCCTCACAGGGTAATGAGGGCAGCTTCATCAAATTAGGTAATATAAACCGAATTGTCGCCGTCGGGAATTTCAGATATATCACCACAGAAAACCGCGTCACAGGTGATAAAGGGGTTTACGAACGCGATAAAGAGATTATCACGGTAACAGGAAATGCTCGGTTCGTTCAAAATAACGGCAGTACGATCACAGGCAACAAGATGATTTACGACCTAAACACCAACCGCGCAAAAATCGCAGGAAATTGTACGGGGCGAGAATGTGAACGAAATGACCGTGTCGAGATAAAATTTGGCGGCAAAGAGTAGGCTATTAAACAAAGGAAGCAAAATGGCGATTGTAAAAACAAACAAAACATTGACGGTGCTATTTTTGTGCTTGATTTTGGGTTTGATAATATCTCCCAATGCTTCTGCACAATTTGCTTCGGGCAGTTCATCCCCGATCAACATTACGGCGGATAATGTTTCTTATGCTGGTGATAAATCTATCCTAACCGGAGGTGTTGATGTGCGCCAAGGTAATGTGCGCGTACTATCAGATACAATGGAAGTGTTCACCGCAGGTGGCGGCAGTCTTGGCCAAGGCGATATTTCTAAAATTATCGCCATTGGCAATTTCTATTATTTAACACCAGACCAAAGCGTGCGCGGCAAGCAGGGTATATACACCCGCCGCGACGATACATTTGTTGTCACAGGTAATGTGATTATGAAGCAGGCTGATGGCAGTGTCATTACGGGTGAAAAACTGTTTTATAATTTAGGCTCCCAGAACGCCCGCGTTGTCGGTACCTGCAAGGGTCGCAAATGTGGTGCTAAAGGGCGCGTCAACATCCTGATCAAGAACGCGCAAAATGTCGCAAGTAGCAATTCCTAAATATGACTGAGCTTGAACATAATGTGCCCACAGAAGGTTTGGCGGCAATCGGCATTGGTAAATCCTATAAGGGCCGCGCCGTGGTCAAGGGTATTACTCTATCTGTGAAACGCGGCGAAATTGTTGCACTTATGGGGCCGAACGGAGCTGGTAAGACCACCAGTTTTTATATGATTATGGGTCTGATCGAGGCCGACCGGGGGCAAATTTTATTGGACGGACACGATATTACTAACCTGCCTATGTATCAAAGGGCGCGTCTCGGGGTTGGTTATTTACCCCAAGAAGAAAGTATCTTTCGCGGGCTGACGGTTGAAGAAAACATCCGCGCCGTTGTCGAATTGACCGAGAAAGATCGCTCCAAGCGCGACGGTAATGTTGATGCGCTCTTGGACGAGCTTAACATTGGCCATATCCGCAAAAGCCCGGCGCTTGCACTATCGGGCGGAGAACGCCGCCGTGTTGAGATCGCGCGGGCCTTGGCCTCACGCCCTTCCTTTATTTTGCTAGACGAACCGTTTACGGGCATTGACCCGATTGCCATCAATGACATTTCCGATCTGATCCGCTATCTCAAAAAGCGCGGCATCGGCATTCTCATTACTGACCACAGGGTTCGCGAAACCTTGGATATTGTCGACCGCGCCTCAATCATGTTCCAAGGCGATGTGTTGTTTGAGGGTACGCCGGATGAAATCCGCGCCAACGAAGATGTCCGCCGAGTTTATCTGGGCGAGAAATACGCTTAAGGTTTCCGCCGTTTATTTGTAATGTTGGACGGCTGCTTTGGCGGCATTGTGCAACATAATAGCAATAAAGAACCACCACAGCCCGCCAATATAATCGCCCCTGATCAAGGCCCATGCAGCCCACGCCATCAGGGCGTAACTAAACACCATGCCGATCCGCGCCGCAATGCGGGTTGCTTTTGGGTAATCGCCCAGAAATTTCCACATGAGCGCCCGAAAAATCTGTCCGCCGTCTAAGGGAAATGCGGGCACCACATTGATGATAGCCAATATGAAATTTATCCACGATAAGTAATTTAAAATCACCAAAATTGGCGCACCTAACTCCAGGCTGCGGGCTAATCCGGCAAGGACAAGAAACAAACAACCCAGCAAGAAATTGACCAACGGACCAGCGCCAGAGATAAGGATTTCTTCCTTGGGAGATTTGGCTCTGCGTGCCATTTGGGTTATGCCGCCAAACATTAACAGGGTCACGCCTAATACGGGAATACCGAACCTACGCGCCGTTACTGCATGCCCCATTTCGTGTAACAAGATAGACAGGAAAAACCCTGCTGCACCCGCAAGCGCCAACAGCCAATAAAAAGCCGCATAATAATTGGGCAAAACATAGGGCAAATAGCGCGTAGCCAGTGACCATGTAATCAGGCCTGCTATGAAAATCCAGCTGGTATCCAGCCGTACATTAAAGCCGAGCATCCGAAATTGTAAAAGCGTGTTGCCGCCCATAATGTGTTCCCTAAAACAGAATTATTTCGCCGCACCCTACACAGAATGTATGGGATGTCCAAGGGCTGATAGGGCGGCTTCCATAGTGGCTTCCGAGAGGGTCGGGTGGGCGTGGATAGTGCCCGCCATGTCCTCAAGGGTGGCGTTCATTTCTATGGCCAAGACAAACTCGCCGTTCAGTTCCGAGACGTGCTTGCCAACCGCCTGTATACCCAAAATCAAGCCATTGTCTTTACGAGCAATGATACGCACAAAGCCGCCGCCATCTGCGGTGCCTGTGGTCAAAGCCCGCCCATTGGCAGCCCAGCGGAATTTACCCTCGACTACATCAACTTCTTTGTCTTTGGCCTCGCTTGGTGTCAGACCGACCGAGATGATTTCAGGGTCCGTAAAGCATACTGCCGGAATAGCGGTTGGGGCAAAGCTGCGGTTTTTCCCGGCAATTATTTCGGCAACCATTTCCCCTTGGGCGGAGGCTTTGTGTGCCAGCATCGGCTCGCCGACCAAATCGCCAATGGCGTAAACCCCGCGCATTGCCGTGCGGCATTTATCGTCGACCTTGACGAATGCGCCGTCCATGTCGATAGCCATATTTTCTAAACCCCAGCCTTCTGTGTTGGGGGTACGCCCAACCGTCACCAAGACTTTGTCGCAAACCAACTTAACCTCTGCGCCGTTTTTCTCGGTATAGGTCAAAGTGTGTTTATTGTTTTTCGTGCTTACGGACTTGGCAAAACTTTCTATCTGCACCGAGACTTTGTGGTCACGCAACCATTTTGATACGGGTGCGGAAAGTTGTTTGTCAAAACCGGGCAATATGGTTTTGGCGGCTTCGATAAAGGTCACATCGCTACCGAGTTTACGGTAAGCAATCCCTAGCTCCATACCGATATAGCCTGCGCCAACCACGGCCAGTTTTTTTGGAACACTCGTAAGGTCGAGAGCTTCGGTAGAGGAGATAACCATATCACCGAACGGTAATCCTTGAAGCTCCACACTTTTGGAACCTGTCGCCAAAACAACATTAGTCGCCGTGATTTTATCGTCGCCAACCGTACAGGTCTTGGCATTTTCAAACACCGCCCAACCAGAAATTACACGCACACCCGCCGCTTTCAAAAGCCCGGCCACGCCAGAACTGAGCTTGTCGGTAATCCCATCTTTCCATGCGATGGTTTTTTTAAAATCCAGCTTTGGTTTATCGGCGACCAAACCAATTTCGGAATTGCCGCTTGCGTTAATGCCCGCCTGTTCAAATTTCTCCGCCGCTTCAATCAGTGCCTTGGACGGAATGCAGCCGCGTATCAAACACGTGCCGCCGAGCCGCCCGTCTTCAACAAGAATGGTGTCCAGCCCAAGCTGCCCCGCCCGAATAGCGGCCACATAACCCCCAGGCCCAGAGCCGACAACCAGCACGTCACAAGTAAAATGTTCAGCCATAATAAATTCCTAATCAACAAACAAAGCCGCTGGGTGTTCCAGCAGGCCTTTGATATATGCGACCATTTCGGCGGCGTGAAAACCGTCTACGACTCGGTGGTCAAAGCTGGTTGAAAAATTCATCATTTTGCGCACAACCATTTGGCCGTTTTCAATGACGGGCGTATCGACAATCTTATTGGGGCACAGAATAGCCACTTCGGGGCGGTTAATCACGGGCGTAGCCATGACGCCCGCCAGCTTGCCCAATGAGGTCAAAGAAATGGTTGAGCCAGACAGCTCCGCTGGGGCAATGCTTCCGGTCTTCGCCGCTTCCCCGATACGGGCGATTTCGTTTGAAAGCTGCCAAATGTCTTGCGCTTCCGCATTGCGGATAACTGGCACCATCAGCCCGCCGGGCGTTTGCGCCGCCATGCCGATATGTACGGGATTGTGCTGGGTGATAATCCCTACATCGTCGTCAAATGTAGCATTGCACTGGGGCCATAATTTCACCGCCTTGACCATAGCGCGCATAAAGAACGGCATTAGGGTCAGCTTGGGTTGATGGGCAGCACGAGTATTGTTGAAGTGGATACGGGTGCGCTCCAGTTCCGTCATGTCGATAGATTCCACGTAAGAGAAATGCGGGATGCGGCGTTTGCTCTCTGACATACGCTCGGAAATAATCCGGCGCATACCTGTGACTTTAATGTCCGTTCCGCCCGCCAGTTTTTGTAAAGTGGAAGAGCCGCCTTTGGCATAGGCATCTAAATCAGCATGGGTAATCTGCCCAGCTTTGCCAGACGCAGGCACTAAAGCCAGATCAATACCCTGTTCCTCGGCGCGGCGGCGCACTGCGGGCGAAGCCAACGGTTTAGTACCGGGTGCAGAAGTTATGATAGCAGGGGCAGGCGCTACTTTTGGTTTAGGAACAGGTTTAGTTTTCTTTTGCTGCTTTTTAGGGGCTTCCATTTTAATGGGTGTCGGAATGGAACTTTCGCCGTCCAAACTTGCTTCCCCGTCCGCTTCAAAAACAACCAAAGCACCGCCAACGGCCATAATTTCACCTGCCGCACAGCCAACGCTAGTCACGACACCACTGACGGGTGCCGTAAGCTCAACCGTGGCCTTGTCGGTCATAGCATCACACACGGGGTCGTCGCTTGCGACCTTGTCGCCGACTTTGACGTGCCATTCCGTTATTTCGGCCTCGGTCACACCCTCGCCAATATCCGGCATTTTAAATATATGCTTAGTCATTTCATTCCTTTTTTTATATCGCGAGTTATATCGCTCACGCTAACCTGCAAGAGCAGGTACGCTACGCAGGTGCGCGCCATAGGGCGCGACGGGCGCTTGCCCTTGCCTCACTTCGCTCGGTACGCCGTTATTCATATTGTTAATCTTCCATAATTCGTGTGATTGCGCGGCTACATCGTTCTAGTCCGGGGAAGTATTCCCATTCTAGTGCGTGTGGGTATGGGGTATCCCAGCCCGTTACGCGCATGATTGGTTTTTCCAAGGCATAGAAACAATGCTCCTGTACTTCTGCGATAAGCTCCGCGCCAAAGCCAGACGTGCGAGTTGCTTCGTGCAGTATCAAACAGCGTCCCGTCTTGGTGACGGACTTGACGATTGCGTCTAAATCCAACGGAGAAAGCGAGCGCAAATCTATGATTTCCGCGTCTACGCCCGTCGCCTCTACGGCAGCTTCGGCCACCCAAACCATAGTGCCGTAGCACAAAATGGTGAGGTCATTACCCGCGCGGTGGATGCGGGCTTTCTCGAAATCAATAGTGTAATGGCCTTCGGGAACCAAGCCAAGCTCGTGCCCGCCCCAGTTCTTGGCCGGGCTGTGAGGATCGCCGTCAAACGGCCCGTTATAAAGCCGCTTGGGTTCAAAAAATACCACCGGGTCATTGTCCTCAATGGCTTTAATCAACAAGCCCTTTGCATCATAGGGGTTGGACGGAATAATGGTTTTAATCCCGGCAATATGGGTGAACAAAGCTTCGGGGCTTTGTGAGTGGGACGTGCCGCCGTGAATACCGCCGCCCATGGGGGAACGTATGGTAATCGGTGCAGTAAAATCTCCGTTAGAGCGGTAACGCAATCGGGCGGCCTCCGAACAAATCTGATCAAAGGCCGGATAAATATAATCGGCAAATTGAATTTCAACAACAGGGCGCAAGCCAAAGGCGCCCATGCCGACTGCGGTGCCAACAATGCCGCCTTCGGATATAGGCGCGTCGAAACAGCGGTGCAGGCCGTGCTTTTCTTGCAGGCCAGCCGTACAGCGAAATACGCCGCCGAAAAAGCCAACATCTTCGCCGAACACCAACACGTCCGGGTCTTGGCTCATTTTAACATCTAGAGCCGAATTGATCGCCTGGATCATATTCATTTGTTTCATTTTGGGCTTTTGGCTAACTTGATCAGACATATCTATATCCCCAATTCTTGGCGCTGGCGGCGCAAATGTTCCGGCATGTCTTCGTAAACTTTCTCGAACATCGTGGCCGGGTTAATCCCCGTCTGCGTGGTCAATGTGCCAAAGCTTTCGGCCTCCTTATAGGTTTTAAGCACATAGGCATCCAATTCTTTCTCAAGCGCCTCGTGGCGTTCGTCGTCCCATTCACCCATCAAAATCAAATGCCGTTTCAAGCGGTCAACCGGATCGCCGAGCGGCCACGCATTTGGTTCATCCTTAGCCCGGTATTTGCTTGGGTCATCAGAGGTAGAATGCCCCTCTTTGCGGTAGGTGAAATGTTCGATAACGGTCGCGCCGCCGCCCGTGCGCGCTCTTTCAGCCGCCCATTTAATCGCCGCATAAACCGCCAAAAAATCATTGCCGTCAATGCGTAAGCTGGCCAAGCCAAAACCAAGACCACGGTAAGCAAATGTTTTACTAGCCCCCGCCGCAATCCCTTGAAACGACGAAATTGCCCACTGGTTATTGACAATATTGATAATGGCAGGGGCGCGGTAAGTGGACGAAAACGTCAAAGCATAATGGAAATCCCCCTCCGCAGTAGCGCCCTCGCCCGTAAAGGCGCACGAAACACCGTCCGTACCCTTATAGGCACAGGCCATAGCCCAGCCGACGGCGTGGCTCATTTGGGTGCCAAGGGACGCGCCAATAGAATAGAACGCCTTTTCACGGGACGAATAACAAATTGGAATAGCTTTGCCTTCAAGTTTATCGCCGGAATTTGATAAAACCTGGCACATTAAATCCCTAAGGGGATAACCGCGCGTCAATAATAAACCTTGTTGGCGATAGGACGGAAACACCATGTCGTCATCTTTGAGCGCCATAGCACTGGCAACGGCAATAGCTTCTTCGCCCAGGCTCTTCATATAAAACGATGCTTTGCCTTGGCGCTGTATAATGAACATGCGTTTATCAACACTCCGGGTAAGCATCATATTGCGCAGACCAAGCCGTAGGGTGTCTGCATCAAGTTTGGGATCCCAAGGGCCTTTCGCGCGGCCATCCAGTGTCAAAACCCGTACAAGCCCAGACGCGAGTTGCTCGGTCTCAAAAGCATCCACCAAAGGGATAGGACGCGGCAGGGTATGGGTTTTGTCAGAGACAAGGTCTGGCATATGCAGGTCTGAAAAATCAGGCGTAGCACCTGGCCTGTTTAGGGGTTCGGGGACATGCAGGTTAGATATGTTTTTGCGGCTAGTTTTGTGGGCGACCATAGAGACAATCCTGTTGGAGGAGTAATTTTAGGTATTATTACCTGATTATTCGGCGTTTATGTTTGCAAATAATCTTTATTGAGTGCATATATAGGCATAAAATTACGCTAATTATGAATAATGAGAAATAATATGTCTATTAAGCTTGATAGTATTGACGCCAAAATCCTGCATGTCATCCAAAATGATGCCGCGCTTTCTGTAGCTGAAATTGCCGATAAAGTTGGCCTGTCCTCATCTCCGTGCTGGCGCCGGATTAAACGTATGGAAGAAGACGGCATTATCAAGCAGCGTGTCACGCGCCTGTCGCGGGAAAAATTAGGTCTAGATTTCGAGGTCTTTGTCGCGGTCAAGTTGGCCATGCCCAACAAAGATAATATGGAGAAATTTGAGCAGGCTATTCAGACTATGCCCGAAGTGGTGCAATGTGCCGTCGTAACGGGTGCGGTGGATTATATGCTGCGCATTGTCACCTCGGACATGCACGCCTATGACCGTTTCCTGCGCGAAAAACTATTGTCATTTTCGTTGGTTTCAGATGTGCAATCCCGCATCGCCCTACGCCAAGCCAAAGACACCACGGCGTTACCGCTTAATCTCATTAGCTCGGCTGTACCGGCCATATAATCTTTCGCCGCATTAAGGCTGTTTTTACATAATTTTGCTATAACCCCCTTCAACAATTATGGTGAGGGATGTGGATAGCCTGCAAACAATGATACTGCCAATAGAGGCACTAACCTCCGAACAGGCTTCGGCGTGGACGCAATTCCGTGCTGGCAATCCGGCTCTGTACAGCCCATATTTTCATATTGGCTATACGCAATTGCTTGGCCGGCTCAGCGGTGATGTCCATGTATTGGTGGTCACAAAAAACGCGAACCCCGTAGCCTTCCTCCCCTTCCAAGCCCAAATCAACGCCACTGGCAAGGTCGGTTTCGCCCGCCCCGTCGGTGCGCCCATGACCGATTATCAAGGTTTTATCTGTGCGCCCGAGACCAGTTTTGACGCGCACACCATACTTAAACAAGCCGGGTTTGGTGCTTATCATTTCTCCACGTTAATCGACACGGGCGGTATGCTCGCAAGTTATGTGCGGGAGAAGACGCCCTGCACGGTCATGGATATAAGCATGGGCGCAGTAGACTGGCGTGCCGCCCGAGACAGCTCTTACCGCCGACACCTGAAGAGCAATCGTCGCCGTATCCGCAAGTCCGAAGCACACGGCCCGCGCCGTTTCGAATTTAATTCGACCGACCAAGCCGTGTTCGACCAATTGACGCAATGGAAGCGGGAGAAATTCGACGAGAGCGGTAAATATGATGTGCTGTCCGCAAATTGGACGCGGGCGCTTCTGAGTGAGCTTTGGCGGCGCGGACAAGATGCGGGCCTGCGTACCGATATGCACTGTATGTATTTCGGCGACCTATTGGCCGCCGTTGATTTGGGGTTGTCGGACGGCACCACTTTCCACTCTTGGATGGTGGCTTATAATAATGAATTTTACAATCTAGCACCCGGCATACAATTGCTCGAAGCCCTGATCGACGAAGCGCAAAATTTGGGCTATCAACGTATCGACCTCGGCGAGGGCGTAGACGGCTATAAACGCCATTACGCAAGCGAAAATATATCTGTCAGCTCCGGTTTCGTAGCCGCCAGCGGCCCCGCCGCAGCCCTGTCAAAGCTATACGGCAATTTGGAAAACTTCGGCGAAAACAAATTGGGTAAATTGGGCCGCATCCCCGGCAAAGCCCGCCGCCGCTACACCCAAATCAGCGCCTGCGATGCTAGCCTGTCAGGCCGATCTAAAGCCATGTTGAGGGCGGTTAAGGGCGGGTGATTACAAGTCCGCAATAGCACGCGACAAATTTTCCCTCGCTTGCGTCTCCAACATGTTTGAAAAATGTGGGTGATTGTAAATTCGCTCGTTGGCGAGAAAGCTTTGCAAGATTTCTTTGCGCTTCTTCTTGAATACAAACCACGGGACGCGCTTGTATTCCGTGCGGATATTTTTCTCGAACTGGTCATAAATTTCGGGCGGGGCGCCCAGAATGCTCAGGTCAATATCCAACATCAACCCTGTGTCTACATCCTCGGTGTTGGCATGATTTTGCGTCACCATGATAAGGGTATGAATGCGTTCAACACTTTCGCCTGAAACATGGTTTTCTTTTAGAAATATTTGCGCCCAACCGGCACTGTCTGCTTCATTCTTGCTTGAAAACGGGTTATATACGGCATCATGAAACCAGAGCGCCATTTCAATTTCGTGGGGAATGTCAGCGTGGCCAGCCACAACATCAAGATGGTATAGGCAGGCGTCAATATGTTCCAGCGTGTGGTAGGCTCTGTGTTTTTCGCTATAGGCGTTGATGAGTTGATCAAAAACATCCATGTTAGCAGGCAGAGCAAAGGCTTCCATAAGTTGCACCCATCTTGTGGAACTGGTACGCAAGATTGTAGGCACTAGCTCAAAACCGCTAGCGCCGCCGCGTCGTAATCCATCAACTCGTCCATACGGTTTTCTTTCACCTTGGTAGCCCAGTGCGGGTCTTGCAGGAGGGCGCGACCAACGGCGACCATGTCGAATTCGCCTTTATCCAAGCGCTCGAACAAATCATCAAAGGAAGCTGCGGCTGAGCCTTGGCCTACGAACGCACCAAAGAAATCACTGGATAGACCGACAGACCCAACCGTAATTGTTGGTAGTCCGGTGAGTTTTTTGGTCCAGCCAGCGAGGTTTAAATCCGCGCCTTTCTCTATTTCTGGAAATTCCGGCTCTTGGTAACGGCGCTGGGAGCAATGCAGAATGTCTATACCGGCATCTACGAACACTTGTAGGAAAGCGCCTAATTCTTGTGGTGTTTCGGCGAGCCTCGCGCCGTAGTCTTGTTGTTTCCATTGGGAGAAGCGCAAAATAAGCGGCATGCCCTCACCGCCATTGGCGTTCATGGCTTTGCGACATTCCTTGATAATTTCGCCTGCGAAGTGCGCCCGCTCGACCAAACCGCCGCCGTACTTATCCTCTCGTATATTCATCACACCCCAGAAAAACTGATCGATCAGATAGCCGTGAGCGCCGTGGATTTCAACCGCGTCGAAACCGAGCCGAGCCGCATCTCCTGCGGCGCGGGCAAAAGATGCGACCATGTCTTCAATTTCCGCGGTACTCGGCGCTTCGGAAACTTGCTTACCCGTATGGGTCAGGCCGGACGGGCTATCGGATGAAGCGTCCGGAAAATGCCCAGTGCCGGGCTTGCGCACCATGCCTTCATGCCAGATTTGCGGCACGATTTTGCCGTCCGCCGCGTGAACTTTCTCGCAAACATTCTTCCAACCCATAAGTGGTTTTTCGCCGTGGAAAAGTGGGGTGTTGGCATCTTGTCCCGCACCTTTGCGATCAATGACCACGCCCTCGGTCAAAATTAAACCAACATCAGCCGCCGCCCGGCGCGCATAATAATCCGCAACATTATCCCCCGCTACACCGCCCGGCGAAAAACTCCGTGTCATTGGGGCCATAACAACACGGTTTTGCAGCGTAAGGCCACGGCATGTAAATGGTTCAAAAAGCGGGTTGGTCATCAGGGGTTCCTTTAAAACGTAATATGTTTGCGCGTTTGTATCAGCTAAAGAGGCATATGCAAGGGGTTGCATATGAACACTTTGTGAGATGGGCTGTAACCCGGTAGTCCGCCTACGCCAAGGCTTCGGCGCGACAGCCTTTCGCCCCTATCGTGTGTCACTGATAGAATTGTGATTGTCAGGGCTGGCTTGCCGAGCCGTAGTCCCATTTGGGGTGAAGGCTGGTGGGTGAGGAGGGACTTGAACCCCCGACCAGCCGGTTATGAGCCGGCGGCTCTAACCAACTGAGCTACTCACCCCCCATTCGGTTATGCGGCTCCTATAGCGACAACCTGGCCATAAGAAAAGCCCTAATTCCTACTCAGCCCCTAAAGTGTTATTGCCATTTGGTGCATATACCAAAATAGAGTATGCTTTGCGCAAGGTGCCGTTCTTGAAACCATTAAAGAGGAAGACCTCATGAAAAAATTCATTCTTATAACTGCGAGTATATTAGCTATGTCCTGTTCACCTGCAACCAACCAAACTGCCGCCGCCCATGATAATTCAGCGTCCTACGAAATGATGGGGCTAGGTAAATTATATGTCTCCGCCACCGGACAAGCTGCGCAAGCGCCTGACCGCGCCAGCGTTTCGGCGGGTGTTGTCACCCAAGCTGCGACCGCAGGCGATGCTATGCGCAAAAACGCCAAACAAATGAATGCGGCATTCAAAGCCCTCAAAGCCGCCGGCATCAAAGACCGCAACATCACCACATCGCAAATGTCGCTCCAGCCGCAATATGACTACCAAAATCGTAAAGCGCCGCGCATTACGGGCTATGAGGTCCGCAATACGGTCAGCGCCGTGTCTGATGATTTGGATAAAGTCGGCTCGATGCTGGACGCGCTGGTATCGGCGGGGGTTAACAATATTGGCGGAATTAATTTTTCCATTAAAGATGCCAAATCCGCCCGCGCCAAAGCCCGTATGGATGCCATAGCCCAAGCTCGCGTTAAGGCTGAGAGCATGGCCAAGGCCGCAGGCGTGCGCCTCGGTAAAGTTTTGGAAATCCGCGAGGGCGGTGGTTCATCGCCAAGGCCGCAACCCCTGATGATGGCACGAAGTATGGATCTAGAAAGTAGCACACCCGTAGCCGCAGGCGAACAAACTTTGTCTGTGACCGTGAATATTACCTATGCACTGGAGCCACAATCACACAATTAGTGGTTGCTTTAAACTTTTTGTTTACCATAACGATACATATTCATTCCACAATCGATACCCGCTCAGTGGAAGGCAATGCTAATTTGCGTAAGACTGTCTGGATTGACCATTTTGGACAGAAAACACGTGACCATGACAACAAAAATAATAGGCACTGAGCAGACAGCAAATAGTCAAGACCTACCAGTCGAAACCCTGCGCCTGCTTGTAAAGTCTATAAATCTATCGAACTCACCGCTGATGCTATACGGTGAAAATTATGAAATCATTTTTGCAAACCCTGCCGCACGTAGCTTTTGGCCAGATTTAATAAATGGTTTGGAAAAGGGCGAAGGCATTAAAATTGCTATTGAAAAGCAAATACGAACCCTGTTGCCCCATTTACCTGACGAACAAATAAATGAGGCTGTCGCCAGTACATTGCGGTGCTATGAAACCAACAAACCGTTTGAGTTGTTTGCAACAAAGAATCGGCAATGTCGAGTTACCCTTCGCGCTATAGGTAATTTCATGATCGGCCTTGGCGTGGATATTACCGATTTGAAAAAGCGGGAATCTGAGCTGAAAAAAGCACGCAAGGCAGAAGAAAACTCTAGTCTGGCAAAATCAGAGTTTCTAGCCAATATGAGCCACGAAATCCGTACACCCATGAACGGCATTATGGGTATGGCGCAAATCCTTGCCGAGGGAAATTTAAACCGGCGTGAAAAAGATATGGTCAAAGTTATTGAGCGTTCAGGCGAAGCTTTACTGACAGTCATCAATGATATTCTTGATTTCTCCAAAATCGAGGCCGGGAAAATCGTGCTCGACCAAGCCCCGTTTTTGTTGCGCGAAACCATTGAGGATGTAACATCATTACTGTCCAGCGCCGCCGCTAATACTGGTATTGATTTGCTCTTGCGAATGCAGCCAGACCTGCCCACAAGATATTTGGGAGATGTTGGTCGGATCCGGCAAATCATGACCAATCTGGTTGGTAATGCCGTTAAATTTACCCATAAAGGTCATGTATTGATTGACGTTAAGGGCGAGGTGGTTGCGGATAATGCCAACCTTACCATAGAGGTTTCCGATACCGGCATTGGTATTCCCGAAGACAAGCTTGCGCATATTTTTGATAAGTTCAGCCAGGTGGATGGTAGCACGACCCGCGAGTATGAAGGTACGGGGCTTGGACTCAGCATTGCCGTTAACTTGGTCAAGCTTATGGGCGGCGCCATAACCGCCAAAAGTAAAGTTGGGGAAGGTTCGATATTTTCCATAAAATTAGTCTTGCCCCTGGCGGCTAATTTAGCGGAAATGAAAACGTCATCGACCAAAATTGCTGGCACCAATATCCTTGTGATTGATGACAACCTTATCAATCGAGAAATTTTGAAAGAGCAAATGCAGTTCTGGAAATGCCACTGCATAGCTGTAGAATCAGGACAGCTCGGCTTGGCTGTGCTTGAAAAAGCCAAGCAGAAAAACATCGAAATTGATCTGGTTATTGTTGATTACCAAATGCCCGTAATGACGGGGGAGGCATTTATCCGCAATTTGAAAACTCGTCCAGAGTTCCGAAGCCTACCGACAGTTATGTTGTCCTCGGTAGATGAAAGTGCGTTGCAAAGGCGCTTGTCCGGCCTTGGCATTAATCGTTTTCTAACAAAACCAACTCGGTCTTCTGCACTATTGGATGCCATCAGTGATGCCATCACACAAGCGCGAGCGCTCAACAATAGAGCTGTCAAAACCAAAATGAAAAAACACATATTAAAAAACCGTGAGCGAACGGAGAAGCGAGTTCAAGAAGGTATACAAGCGGATAGAGCGCCTGCGGTACAAGAAAGACTGGGCGGTGCGCGGCAGTTCGTGCTAGATATACACTCCCAGCCGAAAAACATTGAACAAGATAGCACTAAACAAGAGAACCGTCTGGATGTCCTCATCGCCGAAGATAATGATGTCAACCAAATCTATATCAGCTATATTATGCAAGATATGGGACTGACCTATAAAATCGTTCCTAATGGCCGTGTCGCCGTAGATAAATGGCAAGCCCTCGCGCCGAAACTGGTTCTCATGGATATATCCATGCCTGAAATGAACGGTTATGAAGCCACCAATGCTATCCGGGCTTTGGAAGAAAAAACGGGTCGCGCACGCACGCCAATTATTGCCGTCACCGCGCACACATTGTCTGGAGATCGTGCACGCTGTCTTGAAAACGATATGGACGACTATATTTCAAAACCCCTCTCCATTTCGGCCCTGACCGAGAAATTGGAAAAGTGGGGTATCTCTCAAACACAAGGGGCGCGCATGCAGGTGGGGTAAATACTGAGTCTTGTTTGTGAGTATACCGCATTCTATAGGGAGCTACAATAATCCTGAAAATGGTCTTGGCGTAGTTGGGGCTTAATGAAAATAATCGCTAGGCACTAAACCGCTATTCGCAAGTCACAGACATAATATCTTGACCCTCTGTCCTACTCCTATAAGGAAGCGCAATTATAGTAATACGAGGCCTGTTATGGATATGTCCAAAATTGCGGTTGGGGAAAACCCGCCTTTTGATATTAATGTTATTATCGAAGTGCCCTTGGGCGGTGAGCCGATTAAGTACGAAATGGATAAGGATAGCGGCGCGATGTTTGTTGACCGCTTCCTTTATACGTCTATGCGCTATCCGTGCAATTACGGCTTTATTCCCCATACGCTTTCCGACGACGGTGACCCGACCGATGTTTTGGTTGTGGGCCAGCGGGCTTTGGTGCCGGGCTGTGTCATCCGCGCCCGCCCCGTCGGCGTCTTGCTCATGGAAGACGAGGCTGGCTTTGACGAAAAAATAGTCGCCGTGCCCCACACAAAACTAACGCCATTTTACGATCAGGTGAACTCCTACAAAGACCTACCAGAAGTCCTCCAACAACGCATCCCGCATTTTTTCGAACATTATAAAGATCTGGAAAAAGACAAATGGGTAAAAATCAAAGGCTGGGCAGACAAGGTCAAAGCGGGCAAAATGATAGAAACGGCGATAAGGGCTTATAGCCCTGATTGAAGTACAAAAAATCCCCACAAGAAAAACCCTAGACAACTGCAAAATTCCCCTTAAAACGTCCATAATCAAATTTTGGACTTTATAACTATCCTTAAGGGGGACACATGCCTATTTCTGAACTTGTAAAACTGCCACCCATTGTTGGTGTGCTTGGGCTGCTGATTGCGCTCGCTTTATACTTTATCGTGAAAAAATATCCAGAAGGCGATGATAAGGTCAAGAAAATTGGCGATCAAATCCATCTGGGTGCCATGGTGTTTATGAAACGCGAATACACAATGCTGACCATGTTTTTGGTGGTGTTGACCATTATTGTCTGGGTCGCGCTGGGTAAGGAAACTGGTATAGCCGTCATCGTCGGGGCAGTGTCCTCGTCCATTGCGGGCTGGCTCGGCATGTATGCGGCGACCAAAGCCAATGTGCGCACGGCTACGGCGGCGAAAGACCATGGTTCGGCTAAGGCCTTGACCGTCGCGTTCTTCGGCGGCTCTATCATGGGGCTTTGTGTTGCGGCGCTTGGCTTGATTGGTTTGGGTGGTTTGTTTATGGTTTACGGCCTCGGCGGTGATTTATCGCCAGAGAGCCTAAAGACTAATGTACAAGCACTTGAGGGCTTTGGTATTGGCGCGTCTTGTGTGGCTTTGTTTTCGCGGATTGGCGGCGGTATTTTCACCAAGTCCGCCGATGTTGGTGCCGACTTGGTCGGCAAGCTTGAAGCTGGTATCCCCGAAGACGACCCACGTAACCCCGGCGTAATCGCTGATAATGTTGGTGATAATGTTGGTGATGTTGCGGGCATGGGCTCGGATATTTTCGAAAGCTATTGCGGAGCCATGATTGCCTCTATTGCGATTGCTGCGATTATGGGTAGTACGGCCTTGATGTTCTTGCCACTCGCCTTGGCAACTATGGGCTTGCTGGCGTCTATCTTGATGATTGGTGTGGTTAAAATGTTTGCGGGTGCGGCTCCGGCGACGGCACTTCGTATTGGTACTTTGGGTGCGCCAGTTCTATTTTTGGCGGCAGCTTATTTCCTCATTCAAAACATTGGTATTGATGTCGCTGCATTGGACGATATTGACAAGCCGCTCAATGTTTGGTTGGCGGTTGTTTGTGGTGCGGCTGGTGGTGTAGCCATCGGCCTGATCACCGAATATTATACGGGCGGCTCTCCGGTGCGTAAAATCGCTAAATCCGGCGAAACAGGCGCGGCGACAGTTATGATCACCGGCCTTAGCGTTGGCATGCAATCAGTGGTTATTCCCCTCTTGGTACTGGCGACGATTGTTTTCATCTCGACCTCTTTGGTTGGTATTTACGGTGTTGGTATTGCCGCCGTTGGCATGTTGGCTACGGTCGGCATTACGATGGCCATCGACGCTTACGGCCCTGTGGCTGATAATGCTGGCGGTATTGCAGAAATGGCCGGCATGGGCGAAGATGTCCGCGAAATCACCGACGGCCTAGACGAGTTGGGCAATACGACGGCAGCGATTGGCAAAGGCTTTGCCATCGGCGCGGCCGCACTTGCCGCCTTGGCAATCATTGTCGCGTTTGGCGCGGCGGTACAGGCACATCACGGGGCTTTCTCCATGGAACTTTCCAATCCGAAAGTGTTGGTTGGCCTGTTTATCGGCGGTACAATTCCGTTCTTGGTAGCCGCCATCACTATGACAGCGGTGGGCGATGCGGCCTTTGAAATGATCAATGAAATCCGTCGCCAGTTTAAAGAAATCCCCGGCCTTCTGGAAGGCAAGGCTGACCCTGACACAGCAAAATGCGTTGATATTGCCACCACGGCGGCCTTGAAGAAAATGTTGCTACCTGGTGCAATCGCCGTTGGCGTACCGCCGCTGGTTGGATTTGTACTCGGCGCAGAAGCCCTCGGCGGTTTTCTGGCTGGCGCACTTCTAACCTGTGTACTCATGGCGCTCTTTATGGCCAATGCAGGCGGTGCCTGGGATAACGCCAAAAAACATGTGGAGAAAGGCAATCACGGCGGTAAGGGCACGGATACCCATGCGGCGGTCGTTGTTGGCGATACCGTTGGTGACCCGTTCAAGGATACATCAGGCCCAGCTATGAATATCCTGATCAATGTCATGGCAATCGTCAGTTTGGTGATTGCACCGCTGTTAACAGTGTCCGGCTTGTTCTAGGCGACAGACATATAGAGTTAAAACAAAAAACCCGGCAGGTGACTGCCGGGTTTTTTCATATCTGTATTTCGGTAAACTTATTGTGCACCGAGCTGCCTTAGAGCCGCGATTGAGTTTTGGTTGCCCTTGGCGGCGGATTGTCTGAACCAGAAGACTGCTTTGTTCAAATCTTTGGTAACACCGTAGCCATTGACCAGAGCCAGGCCAGCGGCGAATTGGGCTTCGGCGTGGCCTTTATCGGCAGCCTTTAGGAAAAACCCGGCGGCGTCCGTGGGCGACTCGCCCAACACTTCACCTTTTTGGTAAATCATACCCATGCTATAGAGCGCGTCTGCATTGCCCAGGGCGGCGGCTTTGCGGAGCCATTCAATACCATTGGTGATGTCTTTTGGTGTGCCTTGCCCGGCCCGCATCATAGCGCCGACATTGTATTGGGCAATGGCCTGACCTTGGGCGGCGGCTTTGCTATACCACTTATAGGCCTCTTCATTAGACACTGGAACGCCCGTACCTTTTAAAAACATATTACCCAAATTAAGCTGCGCGTCTTTGTGGCCCGCTTCCGCCGCCTTAAGATACCAGTTATAGGCGCTCTCATAAGACGGTGCCGTGCCGCGCCCATTTATGTAAAAAAGTCCGGTATTAAACTGCGAATCCAAATTGCCTTGCTCCGCCGCTTTTAAAAACCATTTAAATGCGTCGACGTCCGATTGCGCCACACCCGTGCCGTTCATATAAAGTACGCCCAATTTATGTTGCGCCAGCTTATCGCCTTTGGTAGCGGCGGGCAAAAAAGCCGCATAAGCTTGTTCAAAATCGCCCGCCTGTTCGAATTTTATCCCGTCCGCAAGCCCTGTATCCCCACAGGCCGTCAGGACTGATAACCCGAGAGTGGCGCTAACAGCGGTCATTAAAAATGTTTTGGAAATATGGTTCATACTATGCCCCTCATTAAAAATTATAACTCTGAACGTAGCAAATAGTCGGTTCAAGCGGGAAAGTAAATCATAATCATATGGGGACTATAATAACCTTGTGCCAGCAACCCGGCCCTCCAAGTCCAGCAAAAATTCTTTGGTCGGTATGCCGCCGCCGAAACCGGTCATAGATTTATCGGCACCGATAATGCGGTGGCACGGCACAATGACAGGGATGGGGTTGGCGTTATTAGCCCCGCCAACGGCTCGGCTGGATTTGGGGTTGTTAATGGCGTGGGCGATATGACCATAGGAACAGGTTTCCCCGTAAGGCACATCTTGTAAAGCCCCCCAGACAGCGCGTTGAAACTCTGTCCCGCTCAGCTTTAAGGGCACAGTAAATTTGGTGCGCGTACCTGCGAAATACTCACTTAGCTCCCGCCGCGCTTGCGTGAATTTGGAACGATCTTGGCTCCACGCGGGCAATGGCTCGCGCGGAGTATGACCTGCGTGACCTTTGGCAGCCTCAGGAAAACTAACAAACCGCAAATAACTATCACACCCCGCCAAAAGCAAAGACCCAATCGGCGTGTCCAGATAATCATAATAAGCGATTTTATCCGAAGTCTTCTTCAAATCACGCATATTTATATCTCCACTTTATCCATTATGAGTAAACCGCCTTGGCCTGTTCAGCAACACCTTCCATGGCACGCACATAAGGCCCAGGGCCATAGCTGATACGGGCAACCCCTAATTTGGACAAAGCTTCCACATCCGGACAGCCGGGCATCATCATAATATTTACTGGCATAGGCGATATTTCGCACAGCGTTTTAATCGCCGCCGCGTCAACAAGTCCGGGTACGAACAACCCGTCTGCCCCCTGCCTGCTATAGGCTCGCGCTCTTTGTATAACCTCGTCCAGCAAGCCCTCCATGTGCGCCTCGCCTCCCGCCTGCAAAAACACATCGGTGCGGGCATTGATAAAGGCCGGAACCCCAGCCCCGTCCAAAGCTTTACGCGCCGCCGCAATACGGGCAGCTTGTTCCAGGATACCGTAAAGCGCACCCGCGCCCATAATCTGGTCTTCAAGATTAAAGCCAACGGCGCCCAACTCTACGGCCTGCACCACCGTATCAGCGACTGTTTGTGGCTTTGCCCCGTAGCCGCTTTCCAAATCAATGCTCACGGGTATATCCACAGCATCTATAATCAGTTTCAGATTATCCAACGCCGCTTCAAGCGGTAGTTTTTCGCCGTCCGGATACCCATGTGCCCCCGCAACAGAAGCGCTCCCCGTTGCAATGGCTTTGGCACCAGCACGCGCAACAATTTTTGCCGTACCCGCGTTCCAAATATTGTAAAGAACAAGCGGGTTACCCCGGACATGCAAATCTTTAAATGCCTGTATTTGTCTTGTTGTCATTATCATCTCCAAGCTCATTTTGTTTTGAAAGACCATATACCAACATATAATTATGACTGGCCGGAAACGGACATGGTCGTTTTTTGCTATTTCCAAAGCATGGAGATTTTGCTTGAATGCGGTATGTTGGATTTTGATACCTGCAATGCCGCCCGCTTGCGCAAGGACGCCGCCTTTGATGGGGTGTTCTTCATCGCCGTTAAGACGACGCGGATTTATTGTCGGCCTGTTTGTCCGGCGCCGCAGCCTAAGACGGTGAATATTACGTTTCTGCCCAGTGCCGCCGCCTGTGAGCAGGCCGGGTATCGACCTTGTTTGCGCTGTCGTCCCGAGACGGCTCCGTTTTCGCCTGCGTGGAACGGCACCAAGACCACGGTTGAGCGGGCTTTGCGTTTGATCAATGCGGGGGCGCTCGACGATACGGATATGGAGAGCTTTGCCGCAAGGCTCGGTATTGGCGCCCGCCAGCTGAGCCGCCTGTTCCAAAAACATCTGGGCACCACACCAGGCCAGGCCGCTAAAACGGCACGGGTGGCGCGCGCCAAACGCTTGCTCGACGAAACCGACCTGCCCATGACCGAAATCGCCTATCAGGCCGGTTTCAAATCCCTGCGCCGTTTCAATGCCGTATTCAAAGAGACATACCGCCGCGCGCCGGGCGAGATAAAACGACGTTCACACGTGTAATAACCACAACACATTTTTTCTTTTGTTTTTATGTGTATGGCCTGCAGGCTAGCCTAGACAGCACTTCCTAGAGCATAAGAAGTTTGTCCGTTTCTTAACGTTTTATTAGTTTTTCACCCTCCTATTAACGCCAATTAATAGTCAACCTCATATCAATCAATCTGGAAAGAAAAAATGATCAAATCTCTTGCTATAACTACTATAAGCCTCTTTGCCTTAAGCGTCGCATCCTCTGGCTATGCCCAAGAAAAAACGACTGTAGCAACGGACAATTTGGCAAAAATAATGGAGCGACTTGAGCGGCTAGAAATGGAAAACAAGCAATATAAAGCTCGTTTGCAAGAAATCGAACAAGGACTTGAAGATTCTACCCTAACCCGCATACCCGCCCCCGCCGTATCGACAAAGGAAGCGCCTCGTATGGCTGCAGGCGGGACTGATGGCGTAATTAAATTAAATCACTCTTATTCCTATGACATGCTAGACCCCACCTTAAATATCAATAGCAAACAACTCTTGTTATTACAGCACAAACAAGATGGTAGGTTGGCAAATAATTCTGTCTATATTGGCGGTTCAATAACAGCAATTGCCAATTATTGGAGTAGCAACCGTGATAGCGAATTTGGCTATTTGATGCGCCACCCAACAGCAAACAATCAAGTGGGTAAGGTCGTATCCGAAGCCACGATCCATTCCGCACAAACCAGTTTCACGGCAAATATTGGGGACTGGGTTACTGCCTATGGTGAATTCCTATATGACCCGGAACAAAGTTTTGGCGCTGGTACCAATACCGCTCTTAGCCGCAATCAAGTCCAGTTACGCCAAGGTTATGTATTGTTTGGCAATTTAAATAAGTCACCTATTTACGGTGCAATTGGTAAAATGAATACACCATTTGGCCTGACCGATACCGTTAACCCGTTTACAGGCTCGACAAATTGGCATGCTTTCGGCGGCTTAGCCAATGGTGCTTTGTTCGGGTACAGTAAAAACGGGCTTCACATTCGCGCTCAAGCCGTTCAAGGCGGCTCCCAGTTCAGAGCCGCGAATGTTCCTGTAAATGGCACTAACGTACCTAGCAAGTTAAACAACTATGTTGTAGATGCCAATTATACATTTAACCTAGGCGAAGGCTCAAAAGAGATAATGTTCGGCGCCTCTTACGAACGCGGCAGTGCCTATTGTCAGTCATTTCCAGTGGTTCATTTTCAGGTATGCCCTGCCGCAAATCCAGCTTGGGCCGCCTATGGCCGGGCACGGTTGGGCAATTTAACCCTACAGGCAGAATTTGATAAAACTGTAAATGTATGGCCGGGTACATTTAACCCAACAGCCCCACTAGATATATTTCCCGCTAGCAAGGTTTCCAGTTTCTTGTTAGGCGGAAAATACACAACTACGTTCAAAGACAAGAAAGCTGACCTTTCATTTGAATTTAGCAATTTTGTCGCTGGGCCTGATGGCTCTCCCTGGGAGCGCCAAAACCAATGGGTCGTTGGTTCTGCCCTGTTCTTAAGTGAGAGCGCTAAATTATTCACGGAAGGTGTGCTTGTAGAGGGGTATGCGCCATTGAACTTTATCAGTGGTGGCAATCTTGCCCCGGGCGAAACCCATAGTGATGTTGACGCGACCAGCATTGGTGTCATTATTGGTGTCAATGTTGCTTATTAGAAAGCCAGGGCGGAATTATTAATGTTTTATGAATCACATTAGATTCTGATGGCCAAAACGGAGTTTTGGCTATGCAGATTGATTTTTTGTCCTCACTTAAGACGGTTTCTGACCCTCGGATTGTTGGCATGACAACCTATCCTTTGGAGGAAATATTACTGGCTATCTTAACTGGTGTTCTGTGTCGTGGTGAAGATTTTGATGAAATAGAGTATATTTGCACACGAGAATTATCATGGTTACGTGCAATTTTGCCTTATCAACACGGCATCGCGCCCGCCAAACTTTGCGCCGCGTACTCGCTTCACTGGTGCCCAAGGAGTTGGATATGGCTTTCTCGACGTGGGTTACTAGCCTGTGTGGGCGGATTAAAGGCGTGGTTGCGCTTGACGGCAAACGGTTGTGCGGCTCTGGAACTGATAATTCAGGCAAAGATGCGCTGCATATTGTCTCTGCTTATGCTTATGAGGCAGGGAGGTTTTGGTGCAAGAAGCCGTCGCGGACAAGAGCAATGAAATCACGGCTATCCCTGCATTACTCAAAAAGCTTAATATTACAGGCTGTATTATTACTATAGATGCGATGGGAACGCAGAAACAAATTGCCCGCCAGATCAGCAAACAGAAGGGTGATTATCTTCTGGCACTGAAAGGGAAACAGCGTGAACTACATGATGATGTGCGGACGTTTTTTGATGCGGGTGTAAAAAACTGTCACGCCTACACACAAACCAATGGCGGCCATGGCCGGATTGAAGAGCGAACATGCCACATATCCGAAGTGCCTTGGCTATGTGAACGTCACCCGGATTGGCA
>JAKIUV010000128.1 GCA_021647375.1 Robiginitomaculum sp. | reverse complement strand
GGAATGTCAACCGCCTGCCCGGATTTCAACAAACGCAAATGCGCAAGAAATAATTCCCAATCAAAGGCCATGGGGTGATCAAAATTGGGCAGAGGCTCGCCGGGTGCAACCCCGCCCATATCCAGATAGTAATTATCTTGGCGCAATACGGTACAGACTTCCGCCCCGCGTGCTTTGTTGAGCGCTCCGCAAGTATATTTAGCCAGCCGCGTTTTCCCCGAACAAGACCCGCCCGCAATGGCAATAATATGAATATCCAATTTCGGCTCCAAATATAGAAGGCAAGTTTCGGCGTGTATGGCGCGGTTTTACGAGTTTTGCAACATTCCGTTTGCGCGCAGAATTGTAGAGTGTATTACAGCCCCAAAACGGGAAAAGCGATGACACCCCACAGTGTCATCGCCGCTCTTCCCCGACATGTTCTTTGTATTTGGCGTTAACCAGCGCGTCTGGCTGCAACCTTTTCGGCTTTAGCGGCCAGTTGACGGGCGCGGACGCGCTCGAAACTATCCAGAGTATCCATAGCCATGCGTAACTCGCTGCTTAGGTCTGTGTTTTGGATTTCGATGTCGTCAATGGTCACTTGTAGGTTCTTTTTACGCAAGATAACAGAATTGGCGTAAGAGCCATAAGCCACATAGCCGTCTTTGCGGGCATCGGGGGCAACTTCTTCTTCCGGCACACTGTCATTAAGCTTGCGCATTTGGCGTTCAAGGTCTTCCCTTGTGGCCTCCAACACCGCTACCCGTTTTTGTAAATCTGAAATCGCGAAGCGTGCTGTGCGCACACTTTTATCCATTGCACTGTTCATTATATCACCTAACCCTAATGTTTTTGGCGTTTTCGCCTTTATCCGGGTTTGTAGGGGAACAGCCTTACAATCTGGTAAACAAACTGGGAAAAATCTGTATTTTTACTGAATTGCGTCAAAATAGGGCGGAATTATCGTAAAAATGAATTTTATCGTTAACATTTGATTTACGGGATTCACGTATTGGTTTTTATACGTTAACAAATATTAAGTGATTCGCCCACTTGGGCATGCCGTTATGGCAATTACGGCCAATTGGCAATTCCAAATGGTCATTCCAAGCGGTCATTAAGGCCAATTGGTCAATAAGGGAGGTAAATATGCGGGTTCTTCTAATCGAAGATGATATGGCAACAGCGCAAAGCATCGAATTGATGCTAAAGGCAGACGGATTTAACGTCTATACAACGGATCTCGGCGAAGAAGGGATCGATCTCGGCAAGCTATATGACTACGATATAATCCTGCTCGATTTGAACCTACCCGATATGCCGGGCTTTGACGTGCTGAAGACATTACGTCTGGCCAAGATTAATACACCGATCTTTATCCTGTCTGGTACATCCGATGTTGAAACCAAAGTCCGCGGACTTGGTACAGGCGCAGACGATTATATGACCAAGCCTTTCCACAAAGACGAATTGGTCGCCCGCATCCATGCAGTTGTCCGCCGTTCCAAGGGCCACGCACAATCCATCATCCGCACGGGCGAGATTGCCGTCAACCTTGATGCCAAGACGGTTGAGGTCGGTGATCACCGCGTTCACCTGACCGGCAAAGAATACCAAATGCTTGAGCTTCTGTCTTTGCGCAAGGGCACGACCCTGACCAAAGAAATGTTCCTCAACCACCTTTATGGCGGCATGGACGAGCCTGAGCTTAAAATCATCGACGTATTTATCTGTAAACTACGCAAGAAACTGGCCGCTGCATCCCAAGGCGAACACTATATAGAAACCGTTTGGGGCAGAGGCTATGTCCTACGCGAACCCAATAAAGAGCGCATTAGCGCTTAATCATAACTTCCTCCCACGAAGTAAAAAACCCCGCCTTAGGAAACTAGGGCGGGGTTTTTGGTTTAATAGTCCAAAAGCACATTAATCGACCTTAATCGATTTATCTCCAGAAAAATATATTTCTGGGCATACAGTCTAACGCACCAAAATACCCATCAGGGAGCGCTCTAGTCTGGCAACACATCCGGCTCACCGGGCCAGATTGTTATGTGTTTGGGGTAATCGGCTTCTTTCACACCTTGTTCGTGAACCGTTTGGTCTTTGACGCTCATCCCTGCTTCGTGGATTGAGTTTTTATCACCTGTTATCAAATGGTGATAATCCGGTAGGTCTTTGCCTTCGGCGAGCAAGCGGTAGGCGCAAGTGCGCGGCACCCAGTCCAGCTTGCTGACGTTTTTAGGGCTAAGCTGCACACAGTCCGGCACATATAATTTTCTTGTGTCGTAATGCTTGCACCGACAAGTGCCTGCGTCCAAAAGCTTGCAACGAATATCTGTGACATAAACGGCCTGGGTGTCTTCGTCTTCCATGCGCAACAAGCAACATTTGCCGCAGCCATCGCATAGGCTTTCCCACTCGTCCTTGCTCATTTGGCGTAAAGTTTTAGATTTCCAAAACGGTTTGGTCATGTGCTTATCTTATTCAGTGTCAAATTCATGCCGTATTCTTAACTTAACAACATGAAAAAGTAATTGGGAATTTCGCTTATTAAGCGTAAAGGGGAGTATGGAGACGTTTCGCGCAGATTTAAACGCCGTTAATGACAATAGCGGCAAGAAAAAACGCCGCTGGGTGGGGGCGGTGCTGTTGAGCCTTTTGTTGATTGGATCGATCTCATTTATGATGGGGCGGCATTATTTGCTTGAGGGCTTACCGGAGTTGCCGACCAAGCAGTCTATGTGGGCAAAAAACCTGCAGCCCAATATTACCTTGCTGGATAAAGACGGTGTGATTATTGGCCACCGTGGCCCTTATTACGGCAAGCCGCTCAAACTATCGGACATGCCGCCTTGGCTGCCGGATGCATTCCTCGCTATCGAAGATCAGCGCTTTTGGGAGCATCCGGGTATTGACCGCAAAGCGATTTTTCGTGCCGTCATAGAAAATTCCAAGGCGGGACGCAAAGTACAAGGCGGTTCGACCCTGACCCAGCAACTCGTGAAGAACATGGTGCTGACCCGGGAGAAAACTTATAAGCGTAAATTCCAAGAAATGTGGCTCGCCTATAAAATGGAGCAGCTCCTGTCCAAGCAAGAGATATTGGAGCTGTATCTGAACCGCATAGATCTTGGTAATCGCGCCTTTGGGGTCGAAGCGGCATCGCAACGCTTGTTCGGGAAGTCGGCGAAAGACATCAGCTTGTCCGAAGCGGCGGTGTTGGCGGCCATCCCCAAAGCACCGACCACTTATGACCCTGTAAAAAACCCTGAGGCTTCGGCTGGCCGCGCACGGCTGGTTTTACAAAATATGGTGATACAGGGTAAAATCTCGCCCCAGGAATTACAAGACGCGGCGCTTAAACCTGCTGAAATAAAAATTGGCGACAGCGGCTATTTGGACGAGAGGCATCTCGGCCATGTATTTGATGTGGTTGCGGAGCGGGCCAAAGAATTGATCGGTACACATTCTCAAGATTTGGTGGTGCGCACCACCCTCGACCCGAAACTGCAAAACCATGGGCTGAATGCCATCAGCACTATTATCAACAAATCTCAAAAATCCAAAAAGGTCAGCGACGGGGCGCTCGTCAGTATCGAAACCGAAACCGGTGCCGTGCGCGCCCTGATCGGCGGTCGGGATTATAATAAAAGCAAATTTAACCGCGCCACCCAAGCTTTGCGCCAACCGGGTTCGTCGTTCAAAGCTTTCGTTTACGCTACGGCATTAGAGGCCGGGTTTACGCCGGGCACAGTGCGCATTGACCAGCCGACAACTATCGGCAGCGGGGTGACCGAATGGTCACCGAGAAACTATACCAGACGTTACCGAGGCCCCCTGACATTACGCGAAGCGCTTAAGCTTTCTATCAACACGGTCGCCGCGCAAGTCGGGGCAGAAGTAGGCCCCGATAAAATCGTCGAGTTGGCGCACCGTTTTGGCATTACCACAAAATTAGGGGCTAATTACTCTATCGCGCTTGGTTCCTCCGAAGTGCATCTGATTGATATGACTTCGGCCTTTATGGTGTTCGCTAATGAGGGGTTGCGCCGTCCGCCTTATCTGATTGAAAACATTGCCGATACGTCTGGTAAAAACCTATACACCCACAGAGGCTACGCGCCGGAACGGGTCTATGCGCTACCCTATGCACGGCAAATGACTGGAATGCTGCGTGATGCGGTGGCCACGGGTACAGGGCGCGGGGCCAAAATGGGCAATCGGCAAGTGGCGGGCAAAACAGGTACCACGCAAGACTACCGCGACGCCTGGTTCATCGGTTTTACAGCCGACTACACAACGGGCGTATGGATGGGCAATGACGACAACGCGCCCATGAATAAAATCACAGGCGGCCTGCTTCCGGTGGATGCGTGGAAAATGTATATGCTCAAAGCCCACAAAAACAAAAAACACCGCCCCCTAAATGCCCCCGAACCCCTGATCACTGATCCAGAAACCCGCGCCCTCATCGTCTTCTATGAAGGCTTAACCAAAAGCTTTACGGACGAGCGAAATCTAGCCAATGGCCAAGTGGCCAAGACAGCAGGGCGGCAGGAGAATTAAAGGTGGCGGCGAGGAGGGGAGATAGTGAGATGTCTGCTTCTCCCCAAGAGCGGGCATTCCGTGCTTAATCTGTAGGTCGGTTTAGGCCAAAA
>JAKIUV010000023.1 GCA_021647375.1 Robiginitomaculum sp. | reverse complement strand
TATAAACATCATCTTATGTATGCCAGTGGGGCGCAACTTGCCGAGATTGCTAAATTGATTGAATCCGGTAAAATCAAGGCCATACTCGATTCGACTTACCCTCTAGACCAAGTCCAAGCCGCTTTTGAGCGCAGTATGACAGGCCGCGCCCAAGGCAAGATTATAATTACGACGGCATGATATGGCATGATATACGGGCATTCCCCCTTGTAAAACATCGCCGTTTAGGCAAATTTAGGCGTCAGTAGCAAGGAGTCGGTATGCGCAGAGGTTCAGTTTACAACAGGCGTGGTCAATATCCCCGCCAGCGGCGTGGTGGTTTTGGTCGGCAAACCTTGGGGCGCAGAGGCGGCGGGTTTCGCTGGAAGATTATGCTGGTATTTGCCATAGGCGCAGCAGGCTATTATTTTGCCAACCAAGAAACCGTGCCATTTACCGGGCGCAAGCAATTAAGAACCATGAAGCCAGCCGCAGAAATGCAGTTGGGCTTACAATCCTACCAGCAAATATTACGCGATAGCCAAGTGCGGACGCGCGGCCCCATTGTTGATAAAGTCCGAGAAATCGGTGCAGATATTGCCCGTGCAGCGGCCAATGAGGATCCAGGGTTTCAATGGGCGTTTAATGTTATCGATAGCAATCAGGTTAATGCATTTGCGTTACCCGGTGGCTATACGGCTGTATATACAGGGATTATTCCGGTAGCTGCAAATGATGACGGTCTCGCCGCAATCATGGGGCATGAGGTTGCCCATGCGCTAGCACGCCACGGCGCGGAGCGGATGGCACAGCAAAATATGCAGCGTATAGTTGGCGCGGGCGTTGCCATGGGGGCAGGCGGTATGGACATGGGGGCGCAAAGGGCCGTCATGGGTGTGTTTGGCGGAATATCCAAATACGGGTTTGCATTGCCATTTTCACGTAACCATGAGAGCGAAGCAGATTATATCGGGCTTATTCTCATGGCGCGCGCTTGTTATGACCCACGCGAAGCGCCGCGTTTGTGGGATAGAATGAAGCAAGCGAGTGGCGGCGGTGCCCCGCCAGAGTTCCAATCAACCCACCCATCGCCAGAAACACGAATTGCGGACTTCAAGAAAAACATGCCTATGGCGATTGATATTTATAATCAGAATTGCCTGAAGAAAATACGGTAGCCATATAAGTCATTTAGGAGGGACTTATGCCAAACACAGTATTCGTAAAGGTCAAAGACGCGGCAGGGCGGCGTTCGATTGCAACGGAAACGCTGTGGCTTCAACAAATTGCGGATATTTGCCGTGAAGCCTATCCGGAGCGCGGCAAGAAATTGCCCAAAGGTGAATTGCCAAACCTCATTGTCCGTATTGCCGCCATATTTGATAATCGTATCAAAGCGGTGGTTTCAGACCTTGGCACATTGCACGAGATTAACGAACAATACGTCACCGACTTAACAGGCGTAAATTTTCGCGCGACCAAACAAAGTATATTGGATAGCTGCGCCTATTTAATTGAACAGGGTAAGATAAAATAGGGGAAGCTAGGCTATGACAGATACATCAGAGCTTTTTAGCGACAAGGCGGATTTATATGCGCAATCACGGCCAAATTACCCGGATGTGTTGTTTGCGTTTATAAAAAGCCTCACCAACACTCACAATACTGCCTGGGATTGTGCTACAGGCAATGGTCAAGCGGCTATCGGTTTGGCGCAAATATTTGATAATGTTTTTGCGACCGACATTAGTAATGCGCAAATTTCCAATCATTTGGATATTGAAAATGTGATGTTTTCAGTATCTCCTGCGGAACATACTGAATTTACTGATAATATGTTCGATTTGGTCAATGTGGCACAAGCTTTACACTGGTTTGATTTCGAGAAATTTTGGCCGGAAGTCCGGCGCGTTCTCAAACCTGGTGGTGCATTTGTCACCTATGGGTATGACTGGTTTTACGGTGACCCCGAAATAGATGATTTGGTTGAGCGTAAAGTAAAGGCGGTGGTTGCCCCCTATTGGGCACCGCAAAACCAGTTACTCATCAATGGTTATAGAGATGTAGAGTTTCCGTTCGAACATATAGACGCACCTAAAATCAAACTGACCCTTGACTGGAACTTGGCGCAGATGATGAATTATTTACACACTTGGTCTGCCACACGCCGTTGTATGAACGATATAGGTTCTGCATTTTTTGAAGATGCGCAGGCTGATATTCGCAAGGCCTGGGGGGATCCTCTGGATGCAAAAACTTTCACGAGTTCGCTCGTGATTATTGCCGGGTACCCTTATGGGGCATGATTTGTCATGACAAATCTTGACATTTCTGGGTAAATCATGATATATCCTGATGTATCAAGATAAATCAGGACGTAACCATGACCAAAAAACGCGAAAAATTCTCCACCCAGATGGATAGTGATCTTTTGAAAGAGTTGAAATACTTGGCCAAATCGGAAGGGCGGCAGATACAGTCCATTGTTGAGGAAGCTGTGGAAGAATATGTGGCTGGGAACAACGGTTATAAAATGCATCCCGCACTTAAGAAAGCTTATGGAAGGAGTATTGACCGTTTCGATACGCTCTATGAAAAATTGGCAAAATGACCAAACATTATCTAGGCGTGGACGATGTATTGGCGTTCCATGACGATCAACTTAGACGTTACGGCGGGGCGGCGGGCGTGCGCGATATGGGGCAATTACAGGCCGCACTATTTCGTCCGCAAACGGGCTATTATCTTGATTTAATCCAAGAAGCCTCCGCTTTGTGGGAAAGCTTGTCGCAAAACCATCCTTTCGTAGATGGTAATAAGCGAACTGCATTTGCAGTTACGGACACATTTTTATTGATTAATGGTCTCGAAATTACGGCGACTGCGGTAGACACTTGGGAATTCCTGATCAACCTCTACGAAACCAGAGAGATGAATTTTGACCGTTTGGAGGTTTGGTTACGGGACAATACCGCGCCTGTTTAGGGCTTTAAATTAAAATTGAACCAAATCCGCTCTGCGCCTGACTTATGTTGTATAGGACAGCTTAGGAGGGCTTAGTTTTGCGGCGAAATTTACCGCGCATATTTGATGAATATCTGGTGGCGAGTGCCCGTGCTGGTGATGTGGCGGCATTTGCCCAGCTGGCCGAGAACTGGCAGAAGCGGCTATTGGCTCATGCTTACCGCCTGACCGGAGATACGGAATTGGCGCGCGATGTGGTGCAGGACGGTTGGGCGGATATTGTGCGCGGATTGCCGAGTTTGAAAGAACCATCCGTATTTCCGGCCTGGGCATATAGGATAATCACGCGCCGCGCGGCAGATGCCATTGGCCGCATACAGCGAAAACGCCGCACCGAATCCGCATATGCCGCCGAACCCGAAGCGCAAGATAAATCTGCGCATAAGATGGAAATGGGTGCGGACAGCGACCCCTTGCACCAAGCCATAGAGGCTCTACCGCCTAAACAACGGGCAGCTATCGCCCTGTATTATCTCGAAGAATTCAGCATTACGGAAATATCCGTGGTGCTATCGGTTCCGGCGGGCACCGTAAAAACCCGCCTCATGCATGCGCGTAAAAAACTGCGCGCAACACTTGAAGGAGAAAATAATGCCCAATAGCAATAGTGATGAACTTGACGATAAAATACGCGAAGCCTTGAGCGACGAAGACCGCGCCCTAATGGCGCATTTTGAAGAACAGGGGCTTTTTGGACAATTAGGCAGTTTGTTTCAAGGGAAACTGGCTTGGCTATCTATGATCACATTCGTCGTGGGCTTGCTGATGTTTGCTATCGGCGTTTATGCTGCGTGGAAATTCGCTACGGTCGGTGAAGTCATTAGCATGCTTAAATGGGGTGCCATAGCCTGGTCAGGTATAATGAGTATGATCATGATAAAATTATGGAGTTGGATGCGTATGGAAACCAACCGGACGCTCAGGGAAATCAAGCGGTTAGAACTACAAATCGTCCGAATGCAGGGTATTTAAGTATGAAGGCGTGTTAAACCTCGCCGTCTGCCAACTTAATCAAATACTTGCCGTAGCCGCTTTTTTCCAGAGGTGCGGCGAGCATCCGTAGTTCGTCGGCGCTTATCCAGCCTTGTTTGAACGCGGTAGCTTCGGGGCAGGAAATGCGGATGCCTTGGCGGCGTTCCAGGACTTGCACGAATTGTGCGGCCTGCATCATGGAATCCGGTGTGCCCGTATCGAGCCAAGTGGTGCCGGAACGCAGGCGTTTAACACTGAGATTGCCTTTTTTTAGATAAATTTTGTTGAGGTCGGTAATTTCCAATTCGCCGCGCTCGGACGGTGTGATAGATTTGGCATATTTTGGCGCATGTTCATCATAAAAATACAAACCAGTAACGGCAAAACTCGATTTTGGATTGTCCGGTTTTTCTTCGATAGAAATAGCGGTATCATTGCCGTTAAATTCGACTACGCCGTAGCGACACGGGTTATTTACCTGATAGGCAAATATTGTCGCCCCTTCGGATTTTTCCCCGGCGGCTAATAAATCCCGGTTTAACTCCGCGCCGTAAAACAAATTATCGCCGAGGATTAAAGCGCACGCATGGCCGCCTAAAAAGTCTTCGGCTATGATGAGGGCTTGCGCAAGGCCTTCTGGCTTGGCTTGCACTGCATAGGATAATTTGATGCCAAATTTTGAGCCATCTCCGAGCAGGTTTTGGAACATAGGCATATCGGTTGGCGTGGTGATTAAAAGGATGTCGGAAATGCCCGCCTGTATCAAAGTGCTGAGCGGGTAATAGATCATTGGTTTATCATAAATCGGCATGAGCTGCTTGGACACGGCCAAGGTTATCGGGAATAAACGCGTACCGCTACCGCCCGCTAAAATTATGCCTTTTCTGTTGTTCATTTATTTTCCGTTTTTGATAGCATGTGTTTAAGCCCAGCTCGCCAGTCCGGCAATTCTGCTTTGAATGTAGCGGTAAAACTGCGTGTGTCCAGTACCGCGTTTTTGGGGCGCGGGGCAGGGGCTGCAAATTGGGCGGAGGATATGGGAGCGACCTTGGTTTCAAGGCTAGCGGTACGCATAATCAGCTTGGCAAATTCATATTTGTTTATGGCCTGCCCACCGCCGACAATATGATAGACGGGGTCGAATTTTTGTGCGGGGTTCGCAATTATTTTGCCCGCCGCTTGCAACAAGGCTTGCGCCAAATCAAGGGCGTAAACCGGTAGTCCTAATTGGTCGCTAACCACTTTGATTTGGCGGTGTTTATCCGCCAGTGTCACCATAGCATTTACAAAATTATGCCCGGTTTTCGAGAACACCCATGAGGTGCGAAATATAGTGCCAGTGCAGCCGGTTTGCTGGATGAGCCGTTCGCCCTCCAGCTTGGTGACGCCGTAAAAATTAACCGGGTCAAGCGGGTCATTTGGGCGGTATGCCCCGGTCTTTTTACCGCTAAAAACGCTGTCGGTTGAGACGTGGAAAAACGGGATGCCGCGCGCTTCGCAAGCCTTGGCCATTTGTTCAGGCGCTAGGGCGTTGAGTACCCACGCATCCTCAGCGCCGCACATTTCTGCTTTGTCTACATTGGTGTAGGCACTCGCATTTATGACAGCATCAATAGGTTTGTAATTGCTGATATAGTTATAAATATCAGATATATGTTCTATTAAATTAAACTCAAATGAGCTGGTAAATTCCAGCTCAAAATCAGTGCCTGTGCTGGCACCTTGCAAGGCCGTTGCCAATTGGCCGGACTTGCCGAAAACTAAAATGCGGGTCACTTTGTGCCCGAATTCAAATTAAGCCCTTGGCGGCGCGTAGCTTCGGTGCGGTCCAAAATTTTCTGGCACCATGCGGGATTATCCAAATACCAATTTATGGTTTTCTCCAGCCCCGCTTGCAGGTCTGCTGCAGGTGACCAGCCCAGGTCTGCGCGGATTTTATCTATGTTCATGGCATAGCGTCTGTCGTGGCCGGGACGGTCTGTGATGAAGCCGATAAGGTCTGCATATTGTCCGTTTTCACGTGGCCGTAATTTGTCCAGTACCGCGCAAATACACCGCACCAGATTGATATTGGTGCGCTCTTCTTCGCCGCCGATATTATAGGTTTCGCCGATTTGACCGTCGTCCAAAACTTTGAGGATCGCATCTGCATGATCCCCAACATAGAGCCAGTCGCGGACATTCTCGCCCGTGCCGTAAATCGGAATTTCTTCGCCTGCCAATGCTCGCAAAATAACCAGCGGTATAAGCTTTTCCGGGAACTGGTTTGGGCCGTAATTATTAGAGCAATTTGTGATAAGCACAGGCAGGCCATGTGTACGGTGCCAAGCCCGCACCAAATGATCGGACGAGGCTTTGCTCGCCGCATAGGGAGAGCTGGGCGCATAGGGGGTGGTTTCGGTAAATGCAGGATCGTCCGGGCCGAGGTCGCCGTAAACTTCGTCGGTGGACACATGCAAAAACCGGAAATTATCATAGCGTTTGCCGACCATACAAGTGCGGTATTCTGTGGCCGCGTCTAGCAAGACTTGTGTGCCCAATACATTGGTTTTGATGAAAGCGCTGGCGCTTTCAATAGATTTATCTACATGAGATTCCGCTGCCAAATGTATCACGGCGTCTGGCTGAATGCGGGTGAATAATTCTCCAACCACTTCGCCGTCGCAAATATCGCCGTGGATAAATTCGTATTTATTGTTACCGGCAATATCCAAGAGGTTATCTTGGTTTGCCGCATAGGTTAGGGCATCAAGATTAGCGACCGAATGCCCGGCGTGCAGAGCTTGCCGGACTACCCAAGAGCCAATAAACCCACACCCACCTGTCACTAATATCTTCATAACAGCTCAAACGGGCTTTCAAAATTGGCAAAATACTGCGCCTGCGCGTCTTTTTCGGATAAGACGGCGGCTCCAGCGTCCACATTCCAGTCAATCCCTAAATCAGGGTCATCCCACAGCACGGAAATCTCGCCGCCTGGCGCATAATATCCGGTTTGTTTGTAAAATACGGAAGTGTTGTCTTCTTGGGTGGCATAGCCGTGCAAAAACCCTGCGGGCACCCAAAGCTGCGCCCGGTTTTCGGCAGACAGTGCGACGGATACATGTTTGCCAAATGTAGGGCTATCCGTGCGGGCATCTACGGCTACATCTATGATGGAACCGTGCAAGCACTGCACAAGTTTACCAACAGCATAGGGAGGCTCTTGGGCGTGCAGTCCCCTGACGGTTCCGGCGTTGGCGGATACAGAGATATTGTCTTGCACAAAATCCACATCTTCGCCTACAAATTCGCAAAACACATCGGCGCGGTAAACCTCGCAAAACAAGCCGCGATCATCACCAAAAGCTTTGGGCGTAATCAACACGGGGCCATCAATAGAGAACCGTTTTATTTCAGAAGAACTATACATTGCACCTTGCCCCTAAACCGTGCTTATTGTCCTGTCAATGTACCGTAAAAATTACTAGTAATTTTATACAGATAAGTTTACCTATCCGTGTTACAGATGTGGGATTTTTAGAAAAAGTTGCCATTTTGGGAATGCACCCTATATGATTAGGCAGGATGGCAAGAGGGCGAAGCGGCATTATGAATAAACACGAAAATATTAGTGCAATACACACAGAGGTCGGCCAGACCTTGATGGCCAGCCGCCGCGCATTTGTGGGTGTCGGTATATTTACGGCATTCATCAATATTTTGATGTTAACTGGTCCGCTATATATGTTGCAAGTCTATGACCGGGTTTTGGCATCTAGCAGTATGTCAACTTTGGTAACCGTATCCGTGTTGATGGGGGTGATGTATCTTTTTATGGGTTTTCTTGAGCATGTGCGCTCGCGTGTATTGGTGCGTATTGGGGATAAATTTGAAAAAGATCTTGGCACACGGACATTTGCCATTTGGATGAAACAAGGATTGTTTGGTAAAGCAGGGCAAAGGCATCGCCCATTGCAAGACGTAAGTACGCTTAGACAATTTCTATCGGGGCCGGCGCCCTCCACTTTTTTCGATATGCCGTGGGCGCCACTTTATATTGGCGTTATGTTTTTATTCCATTGGTCTTTAGGGGTGATCGGTATTATTGGTGCCGTCATTATTTTTATAATTGCTTGGACAAATGAAGTCACCACGAGAAAACCCCTGCAAGACGCACATGGGCTTAAAATAAAAGGGCAGGTTTTTGCCGATATTACACACCGCAATGCAGATGCCGTTGCTGCTATGGGTATGGGGAGGAATATGGAAGCACGGTGGAATGAATATACTAAAGAAGCTGCCACATCCACTGTGCGCGGCAGCGATCGGGCAGGCAGTCTCACATCTGCCTCCAAAGCGTTTCGGATGTTTGTCCAATCGGCTATTCTGGGTTGGGGCGCGCTCTTGGCTGTTCAGCAGATTATTACGCCAGGGGCAATGATTGCTGGTTCAATTATTATGGGCCGGGCTTTAGCGCCTATTCAAATGGCGCTTGGACAATGGCGTAGCTTCATTTCAGCCCGGCAAGCGTTTAATCGGTTGAATGTATTTTACGATATGATCCCTGAAGAACCAGACAGCCTGTCGCTACCAGCCCCTAAAGGTGATATATCCGTTGAAAATATATTGGCTGCGCCCCCTGGCAGTAAAGTGCCCGTTTTAACGGGGCTTGATTTTAAAATAAAACCTGGTCAGGGATTGGGTGTTATTGGGCCGAGTGCATCGGGGAAGTCAACTTTGGCGCGGCTATTGGTTGGTATATGGATACCGCAAAAGGGTTCTGTGCGCTTGGACGGTGCTACATTTGATCAATGGAACCGTGATGAGCTTGGTCCCTATATTGGATATTTACCGCAAGAGGTGGAATTGTTTGATGGCACGATCGGTGAGAATATTGGTAGATTTCGCCCGGATGCTTCTGCGGAGGATATTGTAATCGCTGCGCGCCGCGCTGCAGTTCACGATATGATTTTACGACTGCCAGATGGCTATGATACCCGGGTAGGCGAGGGCGGTTCAGTGTTGTCAGGCGGGCAAGTGCAAAGGATAGCGCTTGCACGGGCATTATTTGGGGACCCGTGCCTTGTGGTCATGGACGAACCGAATGCTAATTTAGATACAGAGGGTGATGCCGCTCTTTCTGCTGCGATTGCCGATTTGCGCAGACGCGAGAAAACGGTTGTTGTTATGGCGCATCGTCCCAGTGCAATTGCTGCCGTGGATCAATTATTGATGCTTAGAGACGGCAAACAGGTTGCCTTTGGCCCCAAGGACGATGTGATCAAAGAGGTTACGCAAAAGGCGCAACAAACATCGCAAAAACAAACGGCACAGCAAGCTCCAAATTCTGCCGAGCCATCTTTGGCAATTGAAAATAAATCTGTGGCACAAAAGCCTGTGGTAAAACAGCCTGCAGTTCGTACTAAATCGTCAAACAAAACTAGCCCGAAATCTCAACCCCAATCTCAACCGCAAGATACGACCAAAAGCCAAACGCAAAAGCGGGTAAATATGCCAACATTTTCGGCTGTTACGCCCCCTAAGCCTGGAGCAAAATCATGAATGCACCACTTGGACAACCCTTAGGGCAAATGGATATGTCGGCGATGCCTGGCGTCCAGCAGGGTGATGGCACCGGCGAAAAACCGCAAGATTCTTATAGCGCCTATTTGCGCCAAGGCTTTATTGCTTTGTTCGTTTTGGTTGTTTGCTTGGGCGGTTGGGCGGCCATATTTAAGATCAAAGGTGCAGTGATTGCATCCGGCGTCGTTATGGTTGAGGGCAAGCCAAAGACTTTGCAACATTTGGACGGCGGTATTGTTGGTGAAATTTTGGTACATAACGGTGACGTGGTTAAACAAGGTCAGGTGGTTATTCGCCTTGACCCTACGGCTATGGATGCCAATAGAACGATCGTTGAGAAACGTTTATTTGAAGCTCAGGCTCGCGTTGATCGTCTACGGGCAGAATGGGACGATGCCAAGGTGATTCCCTGGTCAAAAATTTTAGTTGATGCGCGCGTCCGTGCCGATGTCGCCGAAATCATGACCGGCCAGCAAAAACTCTTTGAGGCCCGCAAAAAATCCATGAGCGGACAGGTGGCGCAACTCCGTCAGCGCATAGAGCAATCCCGTGAGCAAATTCAGGGATTGAACGACTTGATCGGCTCCAAGCGCGCTCAGCTTGCATTAATTGGTGAAGAACTGGACGGTTTACGCACGCTCCTCGTCAAAGGTTATGTTCCCAAAACCCGTGTATTGGCGTTGGAGCGCGAAGAGGCGCGCATTGGCGGCGATATATCAACCCACCGTTCGGATATTTCGCGCACCCATAGCGCTATTGGGGAGACAGAAATCCAAATATTACAGCTGGAAAAAGATGATATAGCCGAAATTCTCACCGAACTGCGTCAAGTCGAGAGTGAACGTAGTGACCTCAATGAACAATTGATCACGGCTTCGGATCAATTCGAGCGTATTGATATCACCAGCCCGGTTGCAGGTATTGTCCATGATATGAGCGTCACGACGCTCGGTGGTGTCATTGCGCCGGGTCAGCCGATTATGCAAATCATTCCGGTCAATGACCGCTTAATCATCGAAGCCCGCATTCAACCTATCGACATTGACCAAGTCTATGTCGGTCAGCCAGCGCGGATAAACCTATCAGCATTTTCCCAGCGCACCACCCCGCAACTTGACGGGTTTGTTATTAATACGTCCGCCGATAGCTTAATTGACCAGGTAACAGGTGCGCCCTATTACAGTGTGCGCATAGAAATCCCGCCTGCTGAGCGCGAAAAACTAGGCGACCTAACCCTAATTCCCGGCATGCCAGCAGAAAGCTTCATCCAAACCGATGAACGCACAGTCCTAAACTACATCCTAAAACCCTTCACAGAACAATTGGGACGCTCGTTTCGGGAGGAGTAATTTACTTTATTGTTTTTACCAATTTATTTTGATCAGCCATCACTTCTGCGCGTAGGGTCCGCATGACTTTTGGGATGTTTTTTTTGAGGGTTTTGCGGATTACTTTGTCGGGGATTATGGTTTTTGAAGCGACGCGGGCATTATAGCTGACCAATGTTTTGCCGCTGGCTTCTATGAATGTAAAGTCCCATGCCCCGGAATTGGTGTCCATATCACCGCCGGCACTTTTAAACTTTATAGATGTTGGATAATCGTATTCGCTTCTAAATTCAGATTTGATCGTCGGCAGGAATGGCGAAATTTTGTTGGTGTGGCGACGGAAATCCCATAGCCCGTCAGGGTCCTTCTTCAGGATTTCGCATTTCTTCAAGCCTGGCACATATGTGGACGCGCGGGCGCAGTCCGTGATCACTGCCCATATGGCTTCGGGGGTAGCTTCGATTAAAATCGCGCTGGAAATTTGTGCTGACTTTCCTGTCGTGTCCGTGATTTTATTTACATGTATGAACACTTCACCGTCGTTCAAATTTGGTAATTGCACAGGTTTTTTCGCAGGCGAGTCAGCACTCGCACCAAACGCTATGGCGGCGGACAGAAAAATGATGATAATTATGCGGTGCAGCGTTCTCAACATATGCGCCTTATAGCATGCATAGCCGTAAAGCACAGTCACAATCACATCACGCATAAGTCAGGCATTAGTTCCTCTTTAATCCCATTTCTAATCTCATTTCTAGTCTCTGGCAGGATAGCCCGCCCAGCGTTTGACGGCTTTCATGACGAGGGACGATTGAATGCGCGATACATGGGGCAGGGCGGCAATGGTGCGGCGATATACCCGTTCGTATTCGCGGGTGTTCTCCACTGCGACCTTAAGCAAATAATCGGCATTGCCCGTCATGAGATAGCACTCCAAAATCTGTGGACGGGATAGGGCAGCTTTCTCGAACGCTTCCAACACCTGCTCGCTCTGGCTGTCTAGGGAAACCTCAACGTAAAACTCGATCTGATAACCGAGCTTCGGGCCGTTCAAGCGCGCATGATAGCCCTCAATAATCCCGGACTTTTCCAATAGGCCGATACGGCGGTGGGCGGCGGAGGTGGATAGGCCGACCTCGGACGCTAATTCCGAAATGGGGCGGCGGCAATCCTTTTGCACGGCGAGGAGGAGTTTCTTGTCTATTGTGTCCATAGTCGAATAATATCCAATTTAAAGTCAATATAAAAGAATATATTACGAAAATAAGTGAAAATAGCAAGAGATATGGAATTTGTTCCAAATACGGTTTTGTTAGTCTTTCCCCGTATTTAACCACGGAGAAAACTATGCTAATCGGTGTGCCGAAAGAAATTAAAAACCATGAATATCGTGTTGGCCTGACGCCGGAAAGTGTAGCCGAGCTTGTCCATGCTGGCCATAAGGTTGTCGTGCAGAGCGGTGCTGGACTTGGTATCGGGGCAGACGATTGGGCATACCGCGCCGCCGGCGCCACAGTTTCCAAATCGGCAGCAAAGATATTCGCCCGCGCTGATATGATTGTCAAAGTTAAAGAGCCGCAGCCCGCCGAGTGCAAAATGCTACGTGAGGGACAAATCCTCTACACTTATCTGCATTTGGCTCCGGATCCAAAACAGACCAAAGCTCTGCTCAAATCCGGCTGTATAGGTATCGCCTACGAAACCGTGACCAGCGACGGGGGCGATTTACCGCTCCTGAAACCTATGAGCCAAGTGGCCGGGCGCTTGTCGGTTCAGGCGGGTGCAACGGCGCTAGAGAAATCCCACGGCGGGCGCGGAGTTTTGCTCGGCGGTGTGCCGGGTGTAGCCCCTGCCAAAGTCGTGGTTATTGGCGGTGGGGTTGTCGGGTTCAACGCGGCGCAAATGGCCGTGGGCTTGCAGGCCGACGTGACCATTCTCGACCGGAATCCGGATGTTATGGAAGACCTGTCTAATTATTTCAAAGCCTCTGCCAAAGTCGTGCGATCCACGCCAGGCGTTCTGGCAGAATTGGTGAAAACCGCTGACCTAGTTATCGGTGCCGTGCTGGTGCCCGGTGCAGCAGCCCCTAAATTGGTCACCAAAGCCATGTTAAAAACCATGCAGCCCGGCGCGGTGCTGGTGGACGTAGCCATAGACCAAGGAGGCTGTTTTGAGACCTCCAAAGCCACAACCCACGCCGACCCGACATATATCGTAAACGACATCGTCCATTATTGTGTAGCCAACATGCCCGGCGCCGTAGCCCGCACAAGCACCTACGCCCTAAACGCAGTCACATTACGCCACGCAATGGCAATCGCTAATAAAGGCTGGAAACAGGCTCTGCGCGATGATGCACATTTGAAGAACGGCCTGAACGTAGCAGATGGTAAGTTGACCTACGCGGCGGTAGGTGAGGCGCTTGGGATGGCGTATGTTGATGCGGATAGCGTTTTGGGGTAGGGGGTTAGGGGTCGTTATGTAGAAACCTTGGATCATTATTTCCAATAATATTGGTAAGGCCATTAAGTTTTATCTCTTCTAAAAATTCTATAAAAATATCCATATCTGTCATTGGGTTGTCGCTGTCGGTTTTTCGACGTTCTGCTCTCAATCTGACAGCATTCGTTACGGCAGTATTTTGTAATTCAAGCATACTAGCGACAGGAACTGATCCGCTTCCTTTGTTATATTTTTTTAGCTCTGGGATAGCTTGTAAAATACCAGATAGATCAGAATAACAATTAGCTGGTAATGAACAGTATTGAAAATGCAGAATGAAGAATATTTCAATACACGGGGTGCTCGCAAACACATGAATGTGGTTGTGGCCTCTTGCTTGTTCTATGGTTGCTTCAAAACCATCATGCTGGTCTTTATCAAAAATGAGGAAAACCATGTCAGCCTTGTTGGGGAATTTTCGGGCATTTCCTTTTAGAGCTTGATTTGCATAAGTGAGCAACTTTCGTGGCCCTTCACCTATTCCCCTCACTTCAACGGCTACGGGGCTTTTAAATAAAGTGCTTTTTGCGATCTGTTCAATGTATGTTTTCACCCCTCCGCAATCTTCGCACAATATTAAGAGCAAGGGTTTTTCTTGACGTTGATATCTTTGCCTACGCCGCCCCATATGCTAATGGACTTGCTTGTTATGGGTTTTTTGGTTTTTTTTGAGTGCGCTAATAACGCCAATAGGGTCAATTTCAGGTAAAGCGCCGTAGCGTCCCGCTAAGTAACGCCTTCCAAATGCTTCGTTTCTGCGTGCCCCTCCTTGGCGAATTGCACCAAAGTCGGCGACGCTGAATAGTTCAGTCGCACCATGGGCTGTTTTATCGACAAGCCAAAGTTCATCGCGCTCCATCATGTCCATAATAGTCAAATCATGAGACGTGAAGATAAGTTGCGCCCCATTGGTATTAACCTCGTCGCTATAAAACAAACTGATGATTTGCTCTAACGCCTTGGTGTGAAAGGTCTGGTTTAACTCGTCCACGATAAAGGTTAGGCCATGTTCTAAGGCATCTAGAAGCAAACCGGCAAGAGCGAACAAGTTCTGGGTTCCTGTTGATTCTTCTGTAATATTTATAGACACGAATTTATTTTGCTTGGAACGATGAATAAATGAAATATCAAAGTTGACAAGTTCATCATCAAAAATGCCAAATACACCTGTATCAGATAAATTTTCCTCAATCATTGTTTTGAGGTTCTCTGGGCTGAATTTACGCCTGTCATCATCGACCTGAATGTCAACCAGATTAATAGCTACAGATTGTAAAAATTCGGTGACCGCTTTTTTTGACTGATCATTCAAACACTTTTCCGCAGTCACCGTTCGGTAACCGTGACCTAGGTTTCCAATTGGACGTAAATGGAATGTAATCCAATGGAAAGCAGGTTGTACAATCTCAGCATTGTTTTGATCGAGCTTCGATAGCCATAATTGATTTGGGTTTGTCGTTTCGTTCAGTAATCTGCCATATTTTCCTAATGAAGAATGCAAGTAAATGGGTTTATCAATAGATCTTTGGAATAAGTGGGTTTCTCTTGAACGCGGTTTTTCATTGCGAACAAACAACCATTCTTTGTGCACCTGTTTTTCAGAAACACTAAAACCATAGCGCCAAAACTGTTTGTCAAAATAAAAGACAACCTCAAAGCAAGATGGGCTCCGGGAGTAACTTGCATCCAAGACATGAGGATCATAGGAAATTTTGTCTGTGGAATTAAGCTTAGCACTCCGCCTTAAAACATGCTGGAAATAACCTAGGCTATCTACAAGATTAGATTTTCCAGAACCATTCGCCCCATAAATAGCTGATACTTTCAAAACTTCTGGGTAAAAATTATTATCGAGACTATGGATACGGCTTGAACCAACGGCAGGCACCATAGAAAATGTTTGCTTTTTTGCAAAAGATCGAAAATTCTCTGCTGAAAATTCAATTAACATAGCGCTCCCTAAACTCCATTTGTGCAATTTATTTGCATATATTTATTATATAAGCGTTAAAACACATTATTTAAGTGCTGTCACCATTAAAATAGAGTCATGAATGTCGTGAGGAATAAATGGTTATCAGATTTTCCAAACGGTCTAAACCACCTCAAACAAACCCGCTGCGCCCATGCCGCCGCCTACGCACATTGTGCTGACCACGTATTTTGCGCCGCGTCTTTTGCCTTCGATTAAGGAATGGGCGACCATGCGGGCGCCGCTCATGCCGTAGGGGTGACCGATAGATATGGCGCCGCCGTTGACGTTGAGGCGCTCGGAAGGAATGCCCAGCTTGTCACGGCAATAGATAACTTGAACGGCGAAGGCTTCGTTCAGTTCCCACAGATCTATATCGTCCATGGTTAGTCCGTTGGCTTTTAGGAGTTTCGGGATAGCATATACCGGACCTATGCCCATTTCTTCTGGCTCTAGGCCAGCTACGGCCATGCCTCTATATATGCCCAATGGCTCAAGCCCGCGACTTGAAGCTTCCTTGGCTTCCATAAGCACGCTGACGGAAGCGCCGTCTGAAAGCTGGCTGGCATTACCTGCGGTGATGGTGTAGTCTGGGCCGCGTACTGGTTTTAGACCAGATAGGCCTTCGGCGGTAGTGCCGGGGCGGTTGCCTTGGTCTTTGTCCAGTGTGTATTCTACTTCGGAGATTTCGCCGGTTTCTTTGTTTTGGATTTTCATGGTCGCGGTTAGGGGGACAATCTCGTCGTCAAATTTGCCCGCTTCTTGGGCGGCGTGGGTGCGCTCTTGGCTTAGGGCGGCATATTCGTCCATGGCTTCGCGGGACACGCCGTATTTCTTGGCAACGATTTCTGCCGTGTCTATCATTTGGATATAGGCGTTGGGGTGATTGGCAAGCACGGTCGGGTCGACTGCGTAGCGCATTTCAGCTGTCTGAACCATGGAAATGCTATCAACACCGCCGCCAATAGCGATCTGGTGGCCGTCGCAAATGATTTGTTTGGCCGCGATACCAATCGCCATCATGCCGCTTGAGCATTGGCGGTCTACGCTTTGCGCCGCGACAGTCACGGGCAGGGAAGATGCGAGAACAGAATTACGGCCAATGGTTACTTGTACACCTTGTTGCATGGCACAGCCGATAATCACGTCGTCCACTTCTGCGCCGTCAATGCCTGCGCGTTTTACAGCGGCGTCGATACAGTGTCCGGTCATGGTCGGAGACGGGGTGGCGTTAAATGCGCCTCTATAGGCTTTGCCAATGGGGGTGCGGGCGGTGGATACGATAACGGCTTCTCTCATGATGAACTCCAATAGGGCTTCGGGTTGATATGCAAAAAGTTGTATATGCGGCTTCTTACGGGCTTTGCCAAGAGGAAATGTAAAACTGGAAACCTTAATAATCACTATTATTTTACCTTTAACTGGCTATGTTGGGAGAGTACCTAAGGAAACGGGCATTAAGGAAACGGGCTGGCATGTTTGCGCGCAAATTTATATTCGTATTTTTTTCTGTCTTGCTGATGGCTATGGGTGCCAGCTTGGCTGCTTTTGCACAAAATAAAAACGAACAATCCCTACTTACGGTTCCGATTTCGGAGGCCGAACTTAAAGCCTCTATCTCAGCCATAGAATCGGATGCTAATATCTCCGATGAAGACAAAACGCTAATTGTTGATTTGTATAAAAATGCGCGTGCTAAAATTGCTGAGGGCAAGGCCAGCGAATTGTTAGCGAAGGATTTTGCCGCCCAATTGGAAAATGCGCCGGGGCTTATCAAGGTTTTGGAGCGAGATACCATAGATGTACGCAAAACCCTGCGCCGTTCGCGGGCGGACATGATGCGGGATTATAGTGGGCAAAGCTTGGGCGAGTTAGAGCAAAACCTCGTGCAAGAACGGGCGAAAGTGACGACTTTGCGCGGACTGAAGGGGCAGTACGAACAGGAGCGGCAAGCCTTGGATACGCGCCCTGCACAGGCTTTGGAAGAAATAGCCGCCCTAGAGCAGGGCATAGCCGGGCGTATTGCCAATCTAAATAATGCAAACAGCGAAAATATTAGTAAATTAGAACAAGCTGCCACCGCCCTAAGCCGGGCTAATTTATATGCGGAGCGACAAAAAAAACGGGCGCTAGAACAAGAAATTGCAAGCATCGCCGCAAGGCGCAAAGTGCTGGATAAACGGATAAGCCTGAATGCTGCACAAATTAACCAGTCCAATGATTTGGTATCCGCACTACAAGAACGCACAGGTTTTGCCCGTACAGACGATGCATTAGTGCGGCTTGAGGATGCGCAAAGAGAAGCCGAGGAATTTTTATCGGATCATCCAGTCGTACAAGCTTATGCCTTGGAAAATGTCGTGCTAGCACAGCAAAACCTGGACATTGCAAAATCTGAGGGTGACTTACCGGAAATAGAAGCTGACATTAGTATTAAATTACAACAAGTCCGCCTAGATGCCAATGTTACAAAGCAAATTCTTGATAGCCGAAAAGTAAACAAAGCTTACGGCGAGCATTTACGCAGCTTGCGCAAGAAACAACCGAGTATATCGACTATCCAACAACAAATCAAAAAACGTGAAATAGATTTGCAAGATGCTCTGTTTCAACGCATCACAACTCAAGAGGGTTTGGATATTTTTAATGCGACACCGTTGGATGTTGACGCGTTAAAACGAGTTTATGACCTTCAAAACGGTGTCACACCCGCACTGAGCGAAACTGATACCGAGCATTTGCAGCGGGCTTATGACAGTCGCCGTGGGCATTTGAACGAGTTGGCTACGGTGTCGTCTTTACGCACCCGCAAACTGGAAGAAGTCAACGCTTTGCACAATCAGTATCTGAAAGAAGTGAAAGCCCTGTGCGAATTATTGGATAGCCGTCTGTTATGGTTGCCGAGCACAGAGGCGCTTGGATTTAGTTGGCCAGGGAAAGTTGTGCAAGGTATGCTGCAAACATTCACAGCTGGTAATCTGGCGGCTACAGGGAAGGCGTTTGTGAGCGGATTACGCAATACATATTTTCTTGTATTTTTGGCTCTCGGGTTTTTGGCCGCATTGCATATGGTGCGCGAGCGTTTAAAGCCCACAATTTCGGCGATGGGGTCCCGTGTTGGTCGCGTGCAAAAAGACGGCTATAGTTTAACACCATTGGCATTATTTGACGGTGTTGCGCGGTCAGTTATTATGGTTGGCTTGATTGGTATCCTTGGTGTGGTTTTTGCCTTCTCCGGCTCTGAATCCGCGTTTGTAAAAACCTTATCGCGCTTATGTTTTATTCTGGTCGGACCGTTATTCGTGTTCTTATGTTTGCGGGCATGGAGCTTTAAGGGTGGGTTGTTTGACCTCCATTTCCGAGTAGACCGTCAACTACGCAATCAATTGCAGGCTCATATTCCTTGGTTGGCAATTGTGATGAGCATCAGTATTATATTGGCGGGTTTAGCCAATGGTATTTTGGATTTTGATTCCAGTACGGTTTCTCTGGGCGTTTTCGGTTTTTTAATTGGCGCGCTGGGCATTGCGTGGTTCTCTTTGAAAATTGCGTGGTCGCGCTCAAAAGTATTCACGGCTCGAAGCCGTGAAACTGACAGTATTTATTTGCGCAATGAACGTTGGTTCCTTGCGCTAGGTGTTATTGTCCCGCTTGGCACAGCATTATTAGCCGCATTGGGGTATTTCGAGACGGCGCGCCTCTTGTTATCTCGTTTCTTTCTTTCCTTTTGTGTGGTGTTGGCTGCCTATATTGTTCATGGTTTATTGAAGCGTACACTGGTCATTGCCCAGCGGCGCTTGGCTTTGGAGCAGGCACGCGCCCGGCGGGACCGTGCGGTCAAGGAGCGCATGGAAAAAGCTGCCGCTGAAGAGCGCGGTGAGATACCGGTGCCGAAAGTGGATACAGATAGTATTGATTTGGAAACCATTAACCGCCAATCAAAGCAATTGATTAATGTGACGGTATTTGTTGTAACAATCGGTGCTTTGTGGGCGCTCTGGAGCAATGTTTTGCCGGCTCTTTCCGTGTTTGATGATGTCGAACTTTGGTCATATATGGATGTCACCAAACCTGATGGGCCGCAAACAATTCCGATAACATTGTGGAATGTTATGCAGGCGCTCGGCATAGGGTTGATCACCTGGCTCGCGGCGCGCAATCTGCCAGGTTTCCTCGAAATGTTTGTGCTCAAACGGGTTAATATGGCACAAAGCTCCCGCTTTGCGATTGTTACTGTTCTTGGTTATATAATTTTTTTAGTCGGTGTTTTGGTCGCCTTTGATAAACTCGGCACACAGTGGTCGCAGTTGCAATGGATTGTTGCCGCTTTTGGTGTAGGTATTGGTTTTGGCCTGCAAGCGATTTTCGCTAATTTTATCTCCGGGCTTATTATCCTGTTCGAGCGCCCGGTGCGTATTGGCGATTATGTCACCATCGGGGAAATTAGCGGTACTGTCACCCGCATTCAAATCCGTGCCACGACTTTGCTTGATCTAGATAACAAGGAAATCCTCATCCCAAATCAGGAGTTGGTAACCCAACAAGTGACGAATTGGACGCTTGCCAACCCAGTGACACGCCTGATTATCAAGGTCGGGATTGCTTATGGTTCGGATACGGAACTTGCTCATAAAACAATGCTCGAAGCCATCAAGCAAAATCCAAATGTGCTGAATAATCCAGAGCCAACAGTGCTTTTCCTCGGCTTCGGCGATAGTACGCTGGACTTCGATTTACGGGTATTTCTGCGCGATTTCACCCAAAGATTTATCGTCAGCCACGAACTTCACATGGCTATTGACGCCGCACTGCGCGATGCCAATATAGAAATTGCCTTTCCGCAGCGTGATCTACACATCAAGAACCCGGAGTTGCTAAAGATATTTCCAGAGGGTGATTAGGTAAAAAATAAAATTAGTTTAGTTTGACAACCTTTTGAAATAAAAGACTTAATTTACCGGATTTCTCAAATTACATAAATCTTATCCATGGTGTTTTGTGTACCCCCATATTGTGGATATGACAAAACTTAATCAAAAAAACAAATCCACATCTTTATCAATAATTCAGTCCAAGGTCGAAAATGGCTATGGGGCTGACGCGCGCGACAAAGCTATGGCTGATTTGCGAATAGACACTCGCCAACTGATCAAACGGGTGAATGCTCTTATTGCTCATGTTAGTGATTTAGGCGGCGAGATAGAAGCAGAGAAGAACGCCAGGGAAACTTCCAGTCATCTAAAAAACATAAAAGAAACTATCACGCTGAACGAAAGAATTGACAATATACATTTGCCGCACGAGCAAAGTTTCACACCCGAGGAGGAAGAAGCTTTGGCGGCGGAGTTGGCAGCGCTCATTTTTAGAAGTGGTAAATTTAAATGACTGAGCAAGAACTTGCCGCCGAGTTACAGCTTATGGGCGGTAAGATCATCACCCACCATATTAAAAAATTGTCTGCTTGGCATAAAACACGTCGTCCTGATCAAGAGCCGCCGAAAGATAAATGGTTAATTTGGATTTTACTTGGAGGGCGCGGTGCCGGGAAGACGCGGGCAGGGGCGGAGTGGGTGCGCGAGCAGGTTATGGATAACAACAAAAAACGGATCGCATTGGTGGCTTCAACTTATAATGATGCGCGCGAAGTTATGATCGGCGGGGAAAGTGGGCTACTTAATATCGGGCCAGAGAAAGATCGGCCAAAATATATATCGTCGCGCCGTCGGCTTGAATGGAAAGATGGCGCAGTGGCATATGTGTTTTCAGCCGAAGATCCGGACGGGCTACGCGGGCCACAATTTGATTGCGCCTGGGCGGACGAGTTTTGTGCTTGGTCTTATCCGGACGATACACTGTCGAATTTGCGGCTGGGTTTGCGGCTTGGGGGTGAACCGCAATTGGTGATTACGACAACGCCCAAGCCTTTGCCCGGATTAAAGAAATTGATGCTGGAGCCGGACGTGAAAGTGACCCGCGCAACCACAAAAGACAATGCCGTAAATTTATCACCGGCTTTTATGCAGTCAGTCTACGAAATTTACGGTGGTACGCGGTTGGGACGCCAAGAATTAAACGGCGAGATCATAGAGGATAGAGAAGGGGCGTTGTGGACACGGGCTTTGATCGACAGTGTTCGGGTCGACGCTGCACCAAAAGAGACACAAAAAACCGTTGTGGCAATTGATCCCCCTGCGACGAGCGGTTCGCGGGCTGATGCCTGTGGTTTGATTGTTGCAACACGGGTCGGGTTTGGCGCACAGGCCAGAGTGTACATATTACACGACGCCACTGTGCAAGGTTTGAAACCCGACAAATGGGCTGCTTTGGCCGTAAAGCTATGGCAACAATGGGATGCGGATTATTTACTGGCAGAGATCAACCAAGGCGGTGATATGGTCAAAACCATGTTGGACGCGATTGATGAGCAAGCACCAGTGCGCACGGTCTATGCGTCCAAATCAAAGGTTGCTCGTGCTGAACCTGTTGCCGCTTTGTATGAGCAAGGCAAGGTCAAACATGCGGGAAGCTTTACGCAGTTGGAAGACGAATTATGTATGATGGGCGCGCACGGCAATTTGCGTAAATCGCCTGATCGTGCTGATGCGCTGGTTTGGGCGGTAACGGATTTATTGCTAAAGCCCAGAACCCATCCACAAGTCAGGATGATATAAGGCTTGCGTCCGTCCACTCAATTGTTCACTATACGTTCCATGGAGTTGATTGTGATCATTTTGGTTTGCGGCTTGTTGGTAACAGGATTTTTCCTGAGACGACCAAAATGGCAAGACCCCAAGAGCACCAAAGCGGACCAAGCTTCGCTGTTCGCCTACGAAGCAAGGCAAAGTTTGTTTATCAACCGCTCCGAGTTAGCACTTTTTGCGGCGCTTAACCGACATAAACGCGACGGGTTTCACGTTATGGCCAAAGTCCGGCTGGAAGATATTTTACAGGTTCGCGGTAATCTCAAAGACAAACGCCTGCGCTGGCAATATAGGGGGCGCATAAAATCGCGCCATGTGGACTTTGTATTGTGCGATAATGCCGGGCGGTTTTTGTGCGCCGTTGAATTAGACGGAAGCTCCCATAAAGGCGATGAAGCACAAATGGTTGACGAGTTTAAGGATGCTATTTTTAAAAATGCAGGGATGTTATTAGTGCGGATCAATACTGGTGATGACTTTAGCCAATTTGCCCGAAGCATATGGAAGCAATTCTTGCAATATTAATGCCTTATTTACCTTGATGTTTAAAACATCTTTAACCATAAAGTGTCATGTAAACGGATATATTACGTTTGTGGAGCAAGAAGATGGCATTTAGCCAAAAATTTACATTACGGCGCAAACACAAAGAAGTGACCGTAGAATTAGCACAGCTTAACCGCGAAATGGCCTTGCGCATGATTGCTTTGGCGCACGAAACTGGCGAGATAGGGCCGCTCATTGATGCCGTAAATACTCTGCGATCTTCAGAAGAATTATATTCCCAGGACACTGCCCAAATCGACACTGCCCGTATCCAGAAAAAACTTGGCGATGTACTCTTAAATGTTGGCAAAAACGAGAATGATAGTGATGCGATCGAAGCGGCGATTACTGCCTACCGTGGAGCGATCACAATTGCTTCTATGCTCGGTGCGCAAAACCTGCGCCTAGATGCGCGCAAAAGCTATACCCTTGCCATGAAGTATTTGGGAAAAGATGAAGCGCCCCAAATGGTTTCCTTGATGGGTGTAGCTTAGCGCGAGAAGCGGGTGTAAATCTCGAAACCTTTGAGTTGTTGCTCTGGAAAGCCAAAGTCTATAACGACGACGGAAAACTATATCCTTGTTTTTCGCAGAAAAAAATACTTAAAAAACAATAGGTTGTGAGAAATCATAAGAAATAGATCCATGGTTCCCCTAGCTAGGGTAGTTTTCATTCATGGTCAGAAATTGGGCTTTACAACAGCACTGATTTAGACCTCCGAAAATCTAAACTTGGATATCTTATGAAAAACTGGCTGCAGGCTGCGTTAATGCGTTCGCCTAATATAAAATCAGATGCTGGCTCGAATACAGGCTCCGGCACACCTTTGGTGGCATTGCAATTGGCGAACTCAGCTCATTGGACGCCTCGCAATTATGGGGCTTTGGCCCGCGAAGGTTACCAACAAAATGCCATTGCCTACCGCTGTATTCGTTTAATAGCTGAGGCAGCGGCATCTGTCCCACTTTGTGTGCGGCGAGGTTCCCTATGTGAGAGCGGCGACCCGGCGGCGCGATTGTTACGTAAGCCAAACCCGAAAACATCACGAGTTGAATTTTTTGAAGCTTATTACGGTTATCTGCATCTTAGCGGCGATAGTTTTGTCGAGGCGGTTGTTGTAGGTGAGAATCCTGCTGCTTTATTCAACCTGCGCCCAGATAGAATGCGGGCTGTGACTGACCATACAGGTTGGCCGAGTGCCTGGGACTATGAGGTTGGCGGCAAACGGCGACGCTTTGTGACGGATCCAGTGAGTGGTCGTTCGTCCATTCATCATATGCGCCTGTTTCATCCGACCGATGATATTTATGGATTTTCACCGCTTGAAGCCGCCGCCAAGGCCGTAGATGTACACAATGCGGGCGGGGTGTGGACAAAAGCTCTACTAGAAAATTCGGCTCGGCCAAGCGGGGCGTTAATTTATAAAGGCACGGGCGGTTCAGAGCATTTGAGCGACGAGCAATTTGCGCGGCTTAAATCTGAGTTGGATAAGAAACACACTGGGGCAGGCGCGGCAGGGCGACCTTTATTGCTTGAAGGCGGATTAGATTGGAAAGCAATGAGCATGAGTCCAACCGATATGGATTTTCTCAATGCAAGACGCGATGCGGCACGGGAAATTGCACTAGCCTTTGGGGTGCCACCAATGTTGCTCGGTATTCCGGGTGATAATACCTATGCCAATTATAAAGAAGCCAATTTGGCATTTTGGCGACAAACCATCCTGCCGCTGGTGCGTAAAACTGCCGATAGTCTCGGCACTTGGTTGGCAGATTGGTACGGTGATGATTTCCGGATTGTTGCAGATGAAGATAATATCCCGGCCTTGGCATTAGAGCGGGCGGCGCGGTGGAAAGCCTTAAATGATGTGGCTTTTATGAGCGATGACGAGAAACGAATCCGGGCAGGCCTCCCTGTGGAGGTCGTGCAATGAATGCGTTCAAACTCGACCGTACCGTTGGTATCGGTATTATCGTGACGTTGGCTATCCAGAGTGCAGGCGCCTTAATGTGGGGCGGCGCGGCGGAAGCCCGGCTACAAAATCTGGAAAAAACCACAATGACCAGTCCGCCAATGGTGGAACGCATGGCTCGTATTGAGGAGCAAATGACCATGGCAAGGCAGTCGCTAGAGCGGATAGAGCTACGTCTGAATCAAGAGAATAACTAATCTCCTTCCCCCATTTAAGGGGGAAGGAGTAAAAAATATTTTAAGAGAACCAACCAACATGAACACAAATTTCAAACCGCATATGTCTCATATGCGCATATCCGGCTATGCCAGTCTATTTGGCAAAAGAGATATGGGCGGTGATACTGTCCGGCGCGGTGCCTTTGCCGCCAGTCTTTTATCCCTAAAAGCCGGGCGATTGCCCATGCTTTTTGCTCACGAGACCAAACAACCTATCGGGGTGTGGCGCCGGATGTTCGAGGACGCTACGGGGCTGTTTGTTTCGGGCGATATTTTCCTTGGCGACAGCAGGGCTGACCGCACGGCGCGCTTGGTTCGCTCTGGTGCCATGAGCGGACTTTCCATTGGGTACCGCGCCGTCCGGAGCCGCACTTTGAGCGGTGGCCGCGAACTTATTGAACTTGATCTTTGGGAGGTTTCTATCGTCGCCTTCCCAATGTTGCGCCGCGCGCGCATCACTCAAATCGACGATCTGTTTCCTAATGATCAAACTGATCAGGAACTTTCAAACTCACACAGGAGAAAAATGTGAGAAACTCAAAACCTACCCCCAAAAGCAAAGAAATTAAAATGGTAAAAACTGCAGAATTGCAGACTGCCCAAGCTGATTTCTCGGCTACATTTGCGGCTTTCAAAGACGCCAATGATCAACGTTTGGCAGAAATTGAAGCCAAGCAGTCTGCTGATACATTACTGACGGATAAAGTCGAACGTCTTAACGTGGCACTGGATCAACAAACCAGCCGTATTGAGCGATTGTCCATAAAAAATGCGCAACCGCATATTGGCTCGGGTTCAGATAATGGTGAAGCGAAATCAGCTTGGTCATCTTATATCCGCACAGGCGATGGCAGCGCCCTCAGTTCGCTGGAAAGTAAAGGTCTAAGCTCCGGAGTTGATGCAGAGGGCGGCTTTGTTGCACCTGCCGAAACCGAGAGCCGTATTGACCGTGCACTCGCCGAAAGTTCGCCGTTTCGCACAATTTCAAGTATTCGGCGTATTGGTGCAGGTGTGTTCAAAAAGCCTATTAGCGCTGGCGGCGCAACATCTGGTTGGGCTGGGGAAATTGATGCCCGTCCCGAAACCACGGCTCCGGCTTTGGAGTTGTTGGATTTCCCTTCTGGTGAACTTTACGCCATGCCTGCGGCTACGCAAATCTTGCTAGACGACGGTGTTGCTGATGTTGACGGGTGGTTGGCCGATGAAGTCCGTGATGTATTTGCTGCGCAAGAAACGGCAGCTTTCACCACCGGGAACGGCATCAATAAACCGAGCGGTATCTTGAACTATACCAATGTTGCGGATGCGACCCAGACTTGGGGTAATGTTGGTTATGTGGCTACAGGAACGGACGGCGCTTTTGACGGTACTGCACCAATTGATGCGTTAATTGACCTCATCTATGCACCCAAGCCGCGTTACCGTACAGGTGCCAGCTTTATGATGAACCGCCGCACGGTTGGCGCTTTGCGTAAGTTTAAAGATGTTGATGGCAATTATATTTGGCAACCGGCTCAGGCGGCTGGCCAGCCCTCGTCTTTGCTCGGTTATCCATTGGTTGAGGTCGAAGATATGCCGGATATTGGGCTAGATAGTTTTTCTGTTGCCTTTGGTGATTTTCGCCGTGGTTATCTTATTGTTGACCGTCAAGGCGTGCGTGTTCTGCGCGATCCATATTCTGCCAAGCCTTATGTGTTGTTCTACACAACCAAGCGCGTCGGCGGCGGCATTCAAGATTTCAATGCCATCAAGCTTCTGAAATTCGCTGCGAGTTAATCCCCACTCGCACGAACTTGCCGGCAAACGCTTGCACGGCAAAGGCTGTCTCCGCTCTCCCCCTTAGTGCGGGGACAGCCAACTTTTACACAAACTAATATATATCTTTGTAGGGCGGATTAGGCTTCTTAGCCGTAATCCACCATGCGGCGATCCCCAAAGGTGGATTACGCGCAAGAGCGCTAATCCACCCTACAATTTCGAGAAAAATATGTCCCTAATAGATTTGGCCGCCCCTGCGGTGGAGCCGATTGATCTTGCCTATGCCAAAACCTTTTTACGGGTTGACGGCACAGATGAAGATGCGCTCATAAATACCCTGATCAAAACCGCCCGCCACCGGGTAGAAAACATGATAGGCCGGACATTGATCCGCCGCAGTTTTGTTTTCCGCAGTGCCGTTCCTGCGGGCAAATGTTTCTCCTTGCCGCGTCCGCCATTGCTCGGCGTGATACGGCTGACATTGATAGCAGAAAATGATCAAGCGGTAGATATTCCGAACACAGACTATACGGTGACCAGACGCCGCAGCCCGGCGCAAGTCAGGTTAAAGTCTGGTCATGATTGGACGGACTATCTGGCCGAATTTACCACTTTGGAAGTTGAGTTCGAAGCGGGATACGGCGATACGCCGGACGATGTGCCGCTACCTATCCGCCAAGCGATACTTTTGCTTCTGGCGCATTCCTACGAATATCGCGAAATGTCAGAAACACCAGCCGTGCCGATCATGGTTGATGCGCTGCTCGCCCCTTACCGTGCGGTGCGGTTATGATCGGAAATCTGCGCACCCGGCTCGGGATTTATGTGCCGCAAACCACTCCGGACGAATTTGGCGGCGTGGAGACAACATGGGTTTTGTACGGTGCGGCTTGGGCGCATATTAAACCGAACACAGCCACAGAGCGCGCCGAAAATGGCCGTGCCGCCATCACCAAAACCTATTTGGTCACCATACGGTGGCAGCGGGATTTCCCCGAGCGGGCGCGGCTTTTGTGGGAGGAGCGTAGTTTGCGTGTCCTCACCGCGTCCGACCCGGATTTGCGCCGTGAACGCCTGCACCTGATCTGCGAGGAGGAAGAGCAATGAGCAATATTAATCAGGCGCAAGCCTTGGCTAAAGCCGTACATTTAGCGTTGAGCGGTGATGTGGCCGTGCAAAGCGTTTTGGGGCAAGCACCCCGGTTATATGACCACCCACCCGAAGACCCGATTTACCCCTATCTAACTTACGGCTCCATGCGCAGTGAAGATATTGGCGGTGATGACAGCCCTATGACAGCGCATAATCTAACCTTGCATTTGTGGTCGCGCTATGGTGGCCGCGCCGAAACCATGACCATGATACAGGCCGTATCCGGTGCGCTGGAAAACGGCAACTGGCAGTTGGGTGTTGGGCATTTGGTTGGCGTAAATGTGATTTTCACCGACCAGTTTCGCGCCCCAGATGGCCGCACTATTCACGGTATTATCCGGCTTAATGCTACCACTCAACCATAATTTGAACACAAATAGGAGGCCAACATGGCTGCACAACGCGGGCGAGATATGCTCGTCAAAATTAGGAACGACCAAGGCGCATTCGTCACAGTCGCGGGGCTGCGTACCAAGACCCTCAAATTTAACGCCAAATCAATCGATATTACACATTCAGAAAGCGAAGATGCGTGGCGCGAATTGTTGCCAGGCGCAGGCGTTAAGTCCGTGGAAATTGGCGGTGAGGGAATTTTCCGTGACGGCGCTTCCGACGCCCTTGTCCGCGCAAGCTTCTTTGCGCAAACCGCAAAAACCTATGAAATCATCATTCCGGACTTTGGCACAATTACGGGTGATTTCCTAATCTCGACACTGATGTACGCAGGCTCTTATGGAGGTGAGGCCAGTTACGAATTGCAATTGGTCAGTGCGGGCAAGCCTGTATTTGCAGTCCTATGATAAATGGTTATCAAAAGGGCGATGTGGCCGTGAAAATCGAAGGCCGCAATTACCGTTTGCGCTTAACGCTCGGTAGTTTGGCCGAGATTGAAGCACGGTTGGGTGTTAAGGGGCCATTGGAACTTGCACGAAAAATTCGGGGGTTTGGTGATAAAAACCGGAGCAATGACGAGGCTATGACCCTATTGGAATGCTTACTGTGTGCTCAAGACCGCGACGGCAAAACCAGTGTTCCCAATATGGTTAAGCGTGCCAGGCCTATGGACTATATGCCCGCCATTGCCACCTTGTTTGAAGAGACATTTGCATGAACACTCCGATGCAGGAATGGCCCTTTGACTTGTGGTTGAAAACCGCAGTGCGCAGTTTTGGCTTATCGCCGACCGCGTTTTGGAACATGTCCGTGCGTGATTGGCTGGCCTTGCTCGCAGGCAATGGGGCGCACGGATTAGTGCGCTCAGACCTCGCTAGATTGATGAACACTTACCCTGATGAGGACATACATGATTGATACAGGACAGGCCGAAAAAGCCCTCAGTGATTTTGCCGAAGGCCCGGCAAAGGACGCCGCCGAACTTGCCGCACAAAGCTTTGAGCAGGCAGGCGAGCGCATCGCCCAAGCACTGGAACGGGCGGCACGGAGCGGCGAATTATCGTTCCGCGATATGGCAGCCGCCATCACCCGGGACTTAGCCGCTCTGGCTATCCAGGAACTGATATTGGATCCGTTGCAAGCAGCGCTCAGTGGTGGTGGTAAATCGGCTGACGTGCCGCAAGCCAGTAACCCGTTCAACATTGTCATGAATATCACTGGGGTTAATGATGCGAATAGCTTCCAAAAATCCCAAGGCCAAATTTCCGCCTCCCTTGCTCGCGCCGTGGCTCATGGCCAGAAATTTATTTAGGAAAGAGCGCCCCTGCTAACAGTAATACCTCTCTTTTTAGGAGAGGAAAAGGTGAGAGGTTTCGCTCTGACGGAGAAGCTCGTTATCCAGCATTTTAATAGGTATGTTCTACTAGCCTAGAAAACTAGAAAACTAGAAAACTAGAAAACTGGAAAACTGGTTTAGTAGATATTGTAGCAATAAGAATGCCATTGTTTGGATTTGAGTGTGAGTTTGGGGATGTAACAACAAATTATTTAAGGATAAAATTATGCCATCATTTCACGATGTCAACTTTCCGCTGCCGCTTGTATTTGGTGCGAGTGGTGGCCCGGTTCGCCAGACGGAAATTATTACTTTGGCTAATGGCCATGAGCAGCGCAACACCGCTCAGGCCAATTCCCGCCGCCGCTATGATGCGGGCGTAGGTGTCAAAAGCCTGGCGGACATGCAGATGTTGATCGCGTTTTTTGAAGCGAGGCGCGGGCAGTTATGTGGCTTTCGTTTCTGCGACCCTATGGACCATAATGCGGACGGCGAGATCGGGATAGGCGATGGTCAAACCACAGAGTTCCAATTGTCCAAGACCTATGCAGACGCGGCGGGTTCTTGGCAGCGTACTATAACCAAGCCAAAGCCCGGAAGTGTGAATATTCAGTTGGATGCGCAACCAACTTCATCATTTAACCTTGATATTTCTACAGGCGTGGTGGTGTTTGATACCGCGCCTGGCAGTGGTGTTGTGATTGTGGCAAACTTTGAATTTGATGTGCCCGTGCGGTTTGACACCGAACAGCTTACCACCTCCCTTGAGAGCTTCGGGGCGGGCGGAGCGGTGAATGTGCCGCTCATAGAGGTGTTGACAAATGCGTGATTTTTCGCCTGAGTTCGCGGCGCACATTGCTGGCGTAGCCACGACATTGTGTTGGGTCTGGAAGTTGGTTCGTAGCGACGGAACCGTTTTGGGTTTTACTGATCATGACAATGATTTGAGCATTGGTAGTGTGACCTATCATGCCGCGTCGGGGTTTAGCCCAACTGATATAGATAGCCGTCTTGGCTTTGCACTCGATAACAGTTCTGTGCAAGGATTGCTCAGTTCTAACCAGATCACAGATGTGGATATACGCGCTGGTAAATATGACAGCGCCGCAATTGAAATCAGCCGAGTTAACTGGATGAACCCCTCAGAAGCAGGCCTTATTTGGCGCGGTAAGCTTGGTGATATTACAACGCAGGAAGGTCATTTCGAGGCCGAACTCGTTGGCCAAATGGCAGTGTTGGAACGGGCAACCGGGCGGGTATTCGCACGAGGTTGTGATGCCAGTTTTGGCGATAATCGTTGCGGGTTGAATGCAAGTGTGAACGGCGGTGCAATATTCGTCCACTGTAGCGAGGGTATTGTGTCCTCGCGGGCGGCGTAAAAGTCGTCCACTTTAAGGTTTTTCTGTTTTAACGGGAGGACCGGGAGATTTTCACAGTGGAT
>JAKIUV010000022.1 GCA_021647375.1 Robiginitomaculum sp. | reverse complement strand
GTCTCGTAGATTTCTTGGAATGTGTCTTTAAAGCGTCCGTCATAGACTTTCATAATTGTGTTTTTGGTCGAAAGGTAAACTGGCCATTTGCGGGTCAGGCCGTAATTGAACACGGCGCGGGCGAAGTCTTGAATTTTATCGTCCAAATTATACATGCCCATAGCGACGCCGGACGACGGGAAATCGAAGATGTCTTTCTCGATAACTTCGCCGTTTTCACCTTCCCATTTCATGGTCATTTTACCTTTGCCGGGGACAAGGAAATCCGTGGCTTTATATTGGTCACCATAAGCATGGCGGGCAATGACGATAGGCTGGGTCCAGCCGGGGACAAGGCGCGGCACGTTATTACAGACGATCGGCTCGCGGAAAATAACCCCGCCCAAGATATTGCGAATAGTACCGTTTGGTGATTTCCACATTTTCTTGAGACCAAACTCCTCGACCCGGTCTTCGTCGGGGGTGATGGTGGCGCATTTAACACCGACATTGTGCTTTTTGATAGCATTGGCTGCGTCGATGGTAATTTGATCATCTGTCGCGTCGCGGCTTTCCATGCCGAGGTCATAATAGTGCAAATCTATGTCGAGATATGGCAAGATCAAACGCTCTTTGATCATGTCCCAAATAATGCGTGTCATTTCGTCGCCGTCAAGTTCAACGACCGGTTTTGCTACTTTGATTTTTGCCATTTTTGCCTCTAAAAATTGCGACCATCAGTTTTCTGAAAGCCGATTAAATATAATTGAAAGCCTCTTAACACTGGTTTGCTAGGATTAAAAGTATAAGCTGGTAAAAATGCTAATAAAGTGACCATTGAATGGAATACTAGGAACGGATTGGGTCTATGAGCCAAGAGACTGGGAAAACGACAAAAGATCAATTAGGGCGCATTGTTGCGAATGACGATACGGATATGGTGCAGCCAGTGATCATTCTTGTGCGCACACAGCTCGGCGAGAACATTGGCGGTGCGGTGCGAGCCATGCTCAATTTCGGTCTAAGCGAACTACGGCTGGTTGCACCAAGGGACGGATGGCCTAATCCTGCGGCGGACGCCATGGCGGCAGGGGCTTTACCTGTCCTGGAGCAAGCCAAAATTTACACGACCACCGAAGAAGCTGTCGCCGATTTAAACTATGTTGCCGCCGCGACGGCTCGCATGCGGGATTTGGAAATTCCGGTTGTCGGTACGCATAACATTGGGACGAAAATGCGGGATCATTTAGCCAATGATCTTAAATGCGGCATTATGTTCGGGCCAGAGAAAGCCGGGCTTACCAATGATGATGTGGTGCTGGCAGACGAAATTCTGACTTACCCAATAAACCCCGCATTCCAAAGCCTGAACTTGGCGCAGGCGGTCGGTGTATTTTCTTATATGTGGGCAGCCAGTGCATCTACGAGTACCGAGGAAAGCAAAAACGGTACGTTACCCCCCGTATTTACGCAACCGGATAGTAAACCCGCAAATCGCGCAGATTTGGTAAGGATGTTTGAACATTTCGAAGACGAGTTGCTTAAAGCTGGCTATTTTTATCCGCCCGCCAAAGCCGCCCTCATGAAACGTAATATCCGCGCCCCGTTTATCCGTGCAAAAATGACAGAACAAGAAGTGCGGACAATGCGCGGAATGATTAAGGCGCTAGCAAAAGGGCGGGGTAAACAGAGGGTTGAGAAATAATATTAGAGCAACGAAACCTAATATAGAATCACTCTACCAACGCTATGGGCGCATAGATAACCGAATACTGATATCCACCGCCGAATAAAGCTCGACCGATTTGGATGCGGTCATCAAGATGTTCGACCAATATCTTCGGACTGTTTTCAGCCTCAAATAATGGCCGCATACGGGCAAATGGTAGGGTCAGTCTAATAGTTTCGCCATCTGTCACGACAAGTTCTGCACTAATCTTGTACTCGCCAAGCGGCATGATATTACCAAAAATCAAGCTCCAACGCCCTTGGCTATCCACATGGCTTTCCCCGACTAGGTTTTCCCCGGCATAAATACGGACTTTACCGGATTGCTCAGAGCGGCCAGAAAAAATTACGCCGCCCGAATTGTCGTAATCAATAGCCTCAAGGGCAAACCCGCTCCTTTGCGGTAGCCCGCCATACGGACTTTGCAAGACCCGGGAATGTGTACCTGGTGCAGTGAGTAACAGCAATGCTTTACGGTCTATCTGTATATCCTCCGTTACTTCAAGGGAGTGCGGGTTACGGATAACAAACAAAGATTGATCAGATCTAATTTGGTGCCCGTCGGGTGTCACCATTAACAAATCCAAAACCAGAGAAGAGCTACCCGCATCTGTCGTAAATGCTAGCGTCCAATTGCCCTGGCCGCTCACCTTGGTACGTACAAGTTCTTTGGTTTCACTGCGCAATGATATACCTGCGCCGGCTACCCCCGTCCCTTTTAAGGTAAAATCCAAACCAGATTGAACCGCAGATAAAATACTGGCCGGGGCATTGGTATATTGACCAGATATAGTCTCTTTTATCGGTGTATCGGTATTATTTTCGGTTGTCGTTATATCCGCTGGTGCAGGGCCGTTTTGCATGGCCTGCACAATCCCCCAAAGCACCAGTGCAAGCACCAATCCTGTAATCAACATCAATAATGGTTTACTTTTAAACATTGATTACCTTTGCGCCCTATGAAAAGAGTTCAGAGGAACCTACTTTGAATTGAATTCTCTGACAACCGTCTAATTAAAAGGATTACAGTGGCACTAGAAAAACCTGTTAAAAAGAGCATTTGCGTATTTTGCGGTGCATCGCAATATGTAGCGCCGCATTACTTCAAACTGGCGGAGGACTGCGGGCAAGCAATTGCTGGAGAAAACTTCCGGATGATTTACGGCGGAGGCGGCATCGGGCTTATGGGCGCGACCGCTATGGCGGCTCACAAAGCTGGCGGTGAAGTGCTCGGAATTATTCCGAAATTTCTAACCGAAATCGAAGAAGTACTCGACACGATTGCGCACAAAATTGTCGATAACATGCACGACCGCAAGCAAATGATGTATGAAAAATCCGATGGGTTTATTGTTCTACCCGGCGGGATCGGTACATTGGAAGAAGCCATCGAGATTATGTCCTGGATGCGCTTGCATCTACATGCAAAACCCATGGTCTTCGTGGATACGGACGGCTATTGGGCGCCGCTTATGGATTTACTCCGCCACACCATCGCCGCTAATTTTAGCCCAGCCTGGGTGAGTGGACATTTGCTCTATGAAAAATCACCAAAGGCCGCCCTCGCTCTGATTAAATCCCATTGGGACAATCCGCCGAGCAAGGGCGAAATCCAAATCAGCGATAATTCGCCAGTAAAACTTTAGACAAAGCCGCTACTGTCATTGATCGCACGCCAGACATCGTGCAGGGAAATGACCCGCAAAGAATACTCCATTGGGATTTGGTCGCCGTCAATATCGGATTTACTATTGCGCTCCACAATAATCGCAACAGGGTCCCCCGTCTGTACGTCAAGGACAACACCACCGCTCATGCCTGAAGTGACCGGTTCACTTGGCGAGGTGATAGCAATAATCCATTTGCGTTCATTGCTAGCCCGGAGGTAGACATAGCCTTCGCGGCTGGACATGAATGCGCTACCAGCGGGGAAACCATGTACGGTCACCAATTGATTATCTTGCAGTTGCGCAGGTTGATCCGTGGGCACATGGCAATTATAGAGCGCCGCGTCTAATTTGTCGACATTGATACGGTCAATCTCGTTGGGGAACGCAGCATTGAGCAACCCGTCATCAACGATTGGCCATTTGACCAGCGGTTCGCTGGCAAATGGGGGCACACCATCGGCTGCTGCGTCCGCCACATGTCCCGCGCTTATCCAGCCATCCCAAAGAGCAAAGAAAGTCCCATAAGTTTCGAACGTTGCCTCATCAAAAAAGTGACGCCTAATATCAATCTGGTTCCCGACAAAATCGCGCGGAGCCACGTCATTGGCCTCGCTTGTATCAAATACAACAAAATCATAATTCGTATAGCCGCGTGACCTTGAGATAAACTCATAGCCATTTGCGGAGCCATTATCATTGGTATTACCTTCTGCCGTGGTATATTGTGAACTGCCAGCATTCAAAACAATCCCAGCATGGTTCCAATCATTAATCCGTCGGCGGTGCATAAAAATTGACCCTGGTGGAATATTTGCCGGATCAACCTCAGACTCTTTAACAAAAACACCATTTGCCTGCGCGTTTTTGGCAAGTACATCAACCGAGACAGTGTATTCGACCGGGTTGGGTTGGCCCAAGCATTCTGCCGCTTGCGCTATAATGACGGACAGCGCCCCGGCACACCACGGATATGGATCGCCGTCATATCCCTTCATGTAAAACCGTACCCACGGCCCTGCATTTTGGCCGCCGACTTCCCGTGGATGCACGGCCAAATGCCTCTGAGACATGGCAGCGACTGCTTGGCCAATAGACATGTCGGTCGTGTCAAATTGCACTAATATATCGGTCATGGGTTTAACCAAGGCAGCGTAGGTTAATGGTCCTGCCTCACCGTCTGGCATCAATTCGTTCAGGTCTTGGAAGCGCTTAAGGGCAAACTCCGTTGCGTCACCAAACCAACTATCGATCTCGACAGGAAACCCTTGCAAACAAAGCCATTCTTGAACATGCTTGGCTCCATTACCCCGTTGACCGTTTTTTATGGTTTTTATCAATTCGACTTCATCGCGAATCCAGCGACTTAATTCCGAGAAATCATTTATATATGTATACATTCCACACTCCAGCTTGGTATTGGCCAATTTAGTTATTAGCTTGTATTTCCTAGACCTTATATTTAGCATGGCGCGTGATTTTGGTCACGTTTGGTGTGCTTTATGAAAAACATTCTGCCTGTCTATTTGCTAATCAGTGCGGCCACATTGGTAATGCAAGGATGTACGGATGCGAACGTGCCGGAAGAAACGCAAATTATTCCAACGCCCGCCCCTGCAAACATCATCAAAATTGCCCCGGCACCACCGCCTCGGATATTGGTTGGAGATAAAGAAACCATCATTGATGATCTGCTTTCGAGAAAATTAGGGCTGCCCACAAAGCACCAAGTCACATACCAAAAAGCGGATACTCCTTGGTTATTACAATGCGGAAAAGCGGTTAGCGCAGATGGTAGCCCTTTAGATTTCAATAAAAGCAAAATGGCAAAACAAGCCGCGCAAGGTTTTTTGGACAATAAGTATTGTGCGCTATTTCATGAGCAAGGCAAACAATACAAATTGGTCGAATTCGATTTTGGGAGCACAGACAGCCAAATTTTCACATGGCTAAAACGCCATAAAATTCCCGTGAAAATGCTGGAATAGAAATATGGGGCGGGACAGATAGCTATGCAAGAATTAAGTTTTAAACCAACAACTGTTCTGCAAGTTTTTATTTGCTTTTCGCAGCATATACCCCGCCCCAGTTTGCGGCGGGCGGGTCGGTTTTGTAAGCATTGATGCGGGTCAGCATTACATCATAATAGCCAGTAAAATCCATGTCTTTGGCCAATTCTTGTAGTTCGGGAATGAAGCCTTCGGCCTTTTTCCAATTTTGCTTACGGTATGCTTCCAGAAAACGTGTATGGATAGGCATGAGAGTTTTATAGGCGTCGGTTTTGGCCATTTTCTCCTCACCAGCTAAAATATGGATGCGTTCCGGAGTTTGGCGGCCTATGACCTGAATGAGGTCAGCCTCTATGATAGCCAATTCTGGTAATTTTTCCGCCGTGGCATTGCCGATCAGTACGGAAACTTTGTACTGTTTAGTTAGACCCTCAATCCGAGAAGCCAGATTGGCCGCATCACCGATCATGGAATAAGAAAACCTCTGCTCGGAACCTAAATTACCCACGCAACATATACCCGTGTTTAGGCCAATCCCGACTTTTACATTATCCGGCCATTTAATCTCATCTTGTTTGGCATATTTTTCATTCAGTTCGCCCAGCGTTTTCATCATCTTGCGCACCGCACGCGCGCCGTTTCTCTCGTGATCAGGGTCGTCCAAGGGGGCGTTCCAAAACGCAACAATAGCATCCCCCATATATTTATCGATCGTGGCACCATTGTCTTGCAATATCGTGGTCATGGGGCTTAAAAATATATTCAGAAATGTGGTAATTTCTTCAGGCTCTAGCCCTTCGGATATTTTGGAGAAGCTACGGATATCCAAAAACAAAATTGTCAGGATACGCTCCTCGCCCCCCAGTTTTAACAAGCTGGGGTCTTCAGACACTTTCTTGACCATGGTCGGTGATAAATACATGGAAAACGCACTGCGTATCTGCGAGCGTTCGCTCTCGGTTATGTAGAAAGAGGACAATGTTATCAAGAGGTAAGACGTTAAAATCGCCAAGAGGATATAAACTGGATTGATAAGAAGTTGGTGCTCTGCAAACCCGTACCACGAACCGTAAGCAACACTGCCTGCCACTAACAAGCTTAAAATTGCTCCCTTTGCAGCGCCTAAGCGCGGCAAAAGGATGGCTAAGAAAACGCCCAAAAACAAGAGCGCCCATAACTCTGTGCTCTCCGTCGTATATGTACGCTTTAAAAAATTACCTTCTATAATTTGCTCGACCACCTGCGCATGTACCAACACACCAGGCACACCCGCTTGAAATGGTGTCGCAACAAAGTCTTTAAGTCCAATAGCACTGGTTCCAACAAAGATGATTTGTCCTTCAACTTTATGCGCCCAAGTTGAGGTAGGCACATCATCTGAAAGGATTTCCCAGGCTTTAACAACCCGCAAATTTGGTTCTGGCCTTGAGTAATATACCAACAATTCTCCGTCTGCGCTTGTGGGCATTTCAAAATTTCCAATGGTCATCTTGGTCAATTTAGGGTTCTTGGTACCAACTATGTCCTTCCCGCCAGAACCATCAGAGGACGACATAATATATGTGCTGGCACCTGTCGCCACACGTAGTGCTTCTACGGACAGCGCTGGGTACATTTCCTCGCCGATCACCGAAATAAGCGGAGCAAGCCGAATAATCCCGTCCCCGTCAGGAGTAATACTTACATGGCCCTCTCCTGAAACCTCGGCTTCAAGTTCTGGCATTGATGTTATTGCGCCATGATAGGACGGTAATACCATTGTCGGTTTTGCTCCCTTCCAGGCAAAGCCATGGCGATAAGCCGGGCGCTTTTCTGTTTCCTGCGCTACCAGAAAAAACGCTGCGACGACCTTGGAGCGTGCAAAAGAATCCGCGAGTAGAGTATCGTGATCCGTCAACTTGGAAAGATTTTCAAAATTACCCCGGGCAGCCGGATTGTCTTTTAATATCTGCGCAATATTTTTGGGAGATGTCCGGTCAGGCTCTGAAAATACAATATCATAGGCAATCACGGCTGCGCCTGCATTGGCCAAACGATCATTTAATTTGGCGATAATAGTTCGCGGCCAAGGCCACTGCCCCAGCTTTTCTATGCTTTCATCATCTATATCGACAATCCGCACTGGCGTATCCGGGTTATACTTTCGTGGTTTTTTCTTCTGATAAGCATCAAATAATAGATTGCCCATTTGCTCAATTTGGGGCGGTTTCGCAAAATTTGCATTGACGAATAGGAAAGTTATCAGCAATCCGAGTAATGTCGGTATTACGATCTTTCTGTGTTTCGATGACAATTTAAGCCATGACGATAATTTGGATAGCATGTTCTGCCCCGCTGTTTATTTTAGCTTCTCTCATAGGCGCGTAACTTTCAAGTGTAATCATAGGGCGGGCATGATAAACTAAGCATTGAAAACAAGGGATATTTGAGTTAAACAAAAAATCAATATGCGTATTTGGGGTGATGGACACTCTATATTATGAATACGTATCAGCACGGGGCACATTCATGCGGCGAACTATACTGGCTTCAAAACTTATTGGCACAATAGCAATTGTGGCAAGCTTTACCGTATCTATTGATGCAATTGCAGAATCCTATAACGGTCCGAAAATTAGCTTTGAACAAATTTATGCTAATCCTGATGATCAGGAATTGAACCTGAACTATGCGCGGCAACAAGCCGAAAATGGTGATTATATTTCTGCTGCATCCGCATTAGAGCGTATGTTATTTGCTTCCCCCAATTGGGATTCAGCACGTTTATTTTATGCACTTGTACTTTACAGGCTTGATGACAAACAGGCTGCTATGCGAGAATTGGATTTACTAGAAAGCCGCCCTCTTTCCCCTAAACAAAGGAGACAAGTTAAGGCATATAGAGAAAATTTTTCTACACCAAAAAAACGGCAAGCTACATCTTCCGGACTGGTTGGCCGCATCGCTGTTGGTGTTCGCTATGATGATAATGCCGGCAATGCTTTGGCTGATACATTCCTGACATTTGCCAATAGGGACGATATATCTGCATTTGCCCAAGCGAGACTGCAATACACGAACCCTATTGGCGACAATGGCCTGAAGTTTAAAGCGGGCATAAACGGGCTGCTCAGGCGGCACGAAACATTTTCAACCGCTGACTATGATACATTTGGCGCAAATATTGGCCTGCTGGGGGACTTATCCAACGGACTATCATGGGATACAGACATTCAGGTCTCCCAAGTCAATATTAGTGGCCAAAAGTACCTCACCCAATTCGGCGGGCGCGTCAAAATTAAAAAAGCATTGTCGAAAACTACTGGTGTCTGGGTACAGGGCACTTGGCATGATCAAGATTATAATAATTTATCTTTCACTACGCTTGAGCCAACAAGAAGCGGCGAAAAATTATCTTTGTCCACCGGGGTTATTAAACGCCTTGATGAAAATTCATTTATCAGCGCTTCATTTGGCTATGAAGACAAAAAGGCGACCAACGCCGCATTCGCCTATGATGGTATAAGGTTAAATGCCAGATTCCATAACGGGTTTGATAACGGTATCTATCTGAGCGGACGCGCAACTTACCGCATGCTAAAATATGACGGGACAAGTTTTAATAACCCTGCCCCAACACGCCGCGAAGATGACCATATTTCTGGCCGCCTTGGTATCGGTGCATCGCTTAATATCTTGGCCACAAAAATAGGGCTGGACGAAAACCCTAGCTTAGACAATCTAGGCTTGGAAGCCGGTATTAATTACACCAACCGCAGTTCAAACAACCCTGTTCTCGATTACAAAAATTTCGGAACAGACATAAAATTGATTTGGAATTTTTGATCATTAAGAAAGAAGTATATTATGAAACATAATAGCTATTTTTTGGCGAGCGCTATCGCTACCGCACTGTTATTGCTCTCGGTAAACACCTATGCCTTGGACGAAATTGGCATCAATTCTGCGGTTAAGGGTGATGTTATGGTGCAAAGCGGAGAGCAAATAGCCAAGCAAGCTCTTGTTAAAGACCCAATCCATATTGGCGACGAAGTCAATTCTTTCCGTAATTCCAGTCTACAGGTTCTGTTGAAAGACCAAACCGTATTTACCGTGGGGCCGGACTGTCAGTTAACTATCGATAAATTCGTCTACGACCCGAATGATAACAGTAATGGGCTAAAGGCAACAGTCAGCAAGGGCATGTTTCGTTTTATGTCAGGGAATATCTCCAAATCAGGCCCAGAAAGCATTACTATAGACACCCCGGTAGCCAGTATGGGCGTGCGCGGTACGATGGTTGAGGGTCTCGTAGGGCTTGAGGCTATCGAATATGCGCGACAAGCTGGCTTGATACTTCCAGGCACAAAAATTGACCCAGAAGGTGCCACAATTTTTGTCCTTCGCGGCCCTGGTCAGCGAAGTCGTGCCAGAAACCGGAAAGGTGAAATCAGCGTTACATCCGGCGGTCGGACAGTAACAACCCGCCGCAGCGGATATGCTATATTTGTTAGTTCTAGTGATAGCCCACCATCAGACCCATTCCAGTTAGATACCAAAACATTCAATGTGTTCAACGCCCGCCTGCGCACTGAACCTACTGGTGGTGTTTCGTTCAAACCATTTGAATTGGATACATTTATGCAAGTCGACCCGCCTGAAAACCGAGGGGCGGGCAATCCTTTCCTCGGCAACACCCCCAATGAGATCATTGACCCGAGTACAACATTTGATTGGCCATCGGAAGAAGAGGAAGAAATTATTGTTCCCGACTGCACACCGCAAAACCCAGATTATCCGGATTGCTTATTGTAGCAATTATGCTACGCAGACGGTATCAAGTTTATCAAATAAATAATCCGTGTCCGCATCCGAGAATGTGATAGGCAAGCTAAGCACTCGCTCAAGCATGGTTGATTGGTATTTCTCGCGGCTAATCTTGCCGCCTACACTTTCCAAATCTTTGAAAATAACCAAGCTCGCCCGCAAAATAGCAAAGTCACGATTATCAAGCCCCGCTTGGGTACACAACGCCTTTAGCCCAAATGGGCCACTATCATGTAACATTAAAGAGGATTTGTGGATCGTCACACCGGATTTTTGCGCCAAAGCTTGTGCACAAAATTTCATTTGCCCGCAGCACGCAGCACGCACAATTAATGTGTTGGTTAGGCGGTCTTCTTTATCCAACCGAGCAATTAACGATTTTAAATCATTACTTACCCAGCTTTGAGATATGAAATCAACGCTTGCCCGCTCTCTACTTTGCCCGGCTAGGTCAACGGCTATATCCAACGGTATTTCGTGGTTTTCATACAAACGCCGCGCCGCTTCAGCACTGACCGAAGTGATCAATTTTTCGATGAGCAATGGCGGTAAATCCCGCCGTGCAATAAAGCTCTCCTTTATCAAGTCGTCGTCTTGGTAAATATCCATCATATGGATACCAAGCTCGACACCGATTTGCGCGCCGTCATTTGCCGCCACCGACGCGACCACACGGCTATCACCGTAGCGGACAATTGCCTTAACTAAATCTCCGCCAATATGCGCACGTTTTGATACGGCCATCATTTTGGCGGCGGCCTTTGACTTGAGAATTTCCAGAAGGTCATCATCCTCCAAAACTGGTGAATGGGTCAAAATAGGTACCGCAATCGAATCAATATCTTTAATCAGTTTCTGAGCTATGTCGTGGGGTAGATTTTGCGAATTTTTAAGGGTTATTGCCAAAGCACGCCGCACCATAGCTGCTGCATCGCGGGCAATAAACCACAATATCTCTTTAGCCACTTCCCGCTCACGCAATGTGAGATCAGCCGCGCGAATTTCACGACACACTTTTTGCGCGATCACCGCCCGCACATCCCGCTCAGGATGAGAAACCAAATGTTTCACATCTTCGGAACTAATTTTCAATTGCGTAGCCATATGCATCATACCCATCTCCTACCAATATGGTAAACAAGTATAGTGAACGAATGGTTTGCAATTATGGTGAACAAATGGTTTAGGGTTAGGCTCTAAATCACCGTGAATATATCATCTGCGCGCCTGCAAAACCCAGGCAGCAGGCTTGTTGTCCCCTGCTAAATAAAACGGCGCTGGATGGTCAATATTAAACTGTGCATCCGCAAATACGGCCAGAATATTACGGGCATCTTTTTCGCTCAGTGCTGATTGCCGCATACTTTGCATACGGCCTCGGTAGGCATCAATTTCAGCTTGCATACCGTCGAGCCAACCCGTTATATCTGCCAAAGAATAAGCCTTACGGCGGCTGAATAAATCAATAGTCCCGGAGTATAAATGTTGCCCCAACTTATGAATCTCACTACCACTTGTTTGCCCGGCTTCCAGCCACGCAATGAGTTTATTGCGCGGTACGGTGAGCAAATGGGTGGCTTTTTCGTAGGCGGTTTTTGTGACCAATGTTGGTGATTTTTCTGCGGCGTCCAAGGCTATAAATACAGCCTTGGCGGCACTGATAAAGCCCAGCTTTGTCATGTCTTTTATATCGCGGAGGTGACCGCTAACCTCTTGCTCAATACCGCCGCCTTTGATGTGGCAAAGCGCGATGAACTGGCCATTGTCTGCTACCAAACGCGCCATTTCGCGTGCCGCCGCCAAGACTTGTCGATTGCTGCCCGCATATTCAAAGCCGTATTGGCTTACCAGCAAATCATAAGTGCCGTCTGCCAGCCCCGTAGCATCTACGGGGGCGACAATTCCTTTGGCGTTTGGAAACTGCCTTTGCATAGCCGCGACCGCATCAGCTGAAATGTCGACACCGCTAAGATGAGTAAATCCGTTGGCATTGGCATGGCGTAGCACAGAGCCAGCCCCACACGCCATATCCAGAATATTGCTACTCTTATCTAGCCCCGCAAAGCACTCCGCCCAAAACTTTGCCAGTTTTTCATTATGCTCAATACCAACACCAACCAGCGCTTCACCCGCACTCTCTCCTGCTCGGCCTTGCCAGTAATTGCTCCAATCTTGTGCATTTTTGTCGACCATCACACCCTCTGAAACGGATAGAAATCGCCGCCTAAGCCCATGATCCCGGTAAGCTCGTCAAGCGCGGTAAAACTCTCGCGCATCAAATCAGGATCGCCCAAATCATTTGGTGCCATGTCTTCGCGGTAATGCTTCGTCACCCAGTCCGAGAGCTGCGCGTAAAGCGCTTCGTCCAATATCATCTTGGGGTTGGCCGCCGCCAACTCCGCCTCCGTCAACACCACCCGCAAGCGCAAGCAGGCAGGGCCGCCGCCGTTGCGCATAGATTGGCGCACATCGACATATTTGACCGCACCGATGGGACCATTGCCCGCTACTAAAGTATCACAATAGGCTTTGGTGCGCGGGTTATCCTCGGTCTCGGTTGGCGCGATCAGGGTCAGGCGTTCTTCGCCTGGCAATTGCACCAACATTGAGTTAAATAAATATGCCGAGATAGCATCTTCTAGCGGCACATCCTCGCCGGATACTGCGACGAATTGTGGTTCGAACAATCCCTCCGCCGCCTTGCGGATTGCCGCCAAAGTTCCTGCCGAATCCTCAAATGCATCTTCGTGGTAGAACAAACATTGCTTAGCCCCGACACAGACCACGTCGTTATGAAATGCCCCGGCATCAATCACGCGCCGGGCCTGCTTGGCGAACACGGTGCGGGTACCCGACAAGAGGTGACGGGTAGCAATAATATGGCTGGCTTGCAGGGTTTGGCGCGCAGGAAACTCTGTACCGCCGCCCCCTAAAAGCGCGTCTCGGCCATAAACAAATAATTCTATACCTGCATCCCCGTGTTCCGCACAGAGCCGCACATGATTGGCCGCGCCTTCGTCTGAATATGTAGATTGCATAGGCAAGGCATCATGCACAATTGCCATTGGGAATGCGGCACGCAGCGCCCTGCCCGTTTGCGCGTGTTCTATAGACCTGTGCAACATGGTCGAAAGATTAGCGGGGGTGAGGTGCAAGCGACCATCAGCACAATCCGCAGACGGGCTAACCGTGGCCGCATTGGCAGACCACATGCTGGAAGCGGAACTCATATTGCGTACCAAAACCGGATTAGCCCGCCAGGCACCCAGCAACACATCCTCGTCGCTCCCGGAAAATCCCATTAAACGTAATTCGGGGATGTTCGGGCGGGCTTGCGGCGGCAAAACGCCTTGTACCAGTCCCGCGTCCGCCATCAATTTCATTTTCTGCAAGCCTTGCAAAGCGGCGGCGCGCGGGCTTGCGATGAGGCCTTTATTTTTGGCACTAGCGAGGTTTCCCATGGATAGCCCGCCGTAATTATGGGTCGGGCCTATGAGGCCATCATAATTGGCTTCCCGTGCTAGCATGTGGAAAGCCCCTTTGCTGGCTGAACCTCGACCGTATCTGCGATTTGGCTCGCCATAGGCCAGGCGCAAAAATCTGCGGCGTAATATGCCCCCGGACTATGGTTCCCAGAAGCACCGGGGCCACCGAACGGCAAAAAGCCTGCTGCGCCCGTAGTTGGGCGGTTGAAATTGACCACGCCCGCCCGAATTTTACGCCGAAACAAGTCCCAGTTTTTAGGATCATCGCTGATCAAGCCTGCGGACAAGCCAAAGCGGGTATTGTTGGCCTCGGCAATGCCGGCCTCTAAGGTCGGGACGCGAATGATTTGCATAACCGGGCCGAATATCTCTTCGTCAGGGACTTGCATCCCAGTTACATCAACAATGCCCGGACGGATAAAGGCGGGGCCGCGCTCCATAATTTCGGTTTGGCGGATTACATTGCCGCCCAATTTGTGAGCGCGTTCAACCACATGCCCGGCAATATCCGCACTAATCACGGGGCCAATAAAGGCTTCCTCCGCATCATTCCAAGCACCAACTTTCATGCTCTCCACTATAGCCACCATTGCGTCCTGAACCGCGTCGCCTGCTTTGCCCTCAGGAAGCAATATCCGCCGCGCACAAGTGCAACGTTGCCCCGACGTAATAAACCCTGATTGCACAATAATACTGGCCGCCGCCATAATTGAGTTGGGGGTGTCCGCGACATCCCAAAGCAGGAGCGGGTTATTTCCGCCAAGTTCAAGCGCCAAAATAATCTCAGGTCGTCCGCCGAATTTCTCGTGGATAAATTTACCCGTTCCCGCCGCCCCCGTGAACAACACCCCGTCAACGTCCGGATGGTCGAGCACGGCAGCACCAGTTTCCCGAGCGCCTTGCACCATATTAATGACACCGGGCGGGAATCCCGCTTGTTCATATAGAGAAGTCATAAACTCCCCGACCGCAGGACACTGCTCGCTTGGTTTATAAACGACCGTATTCCCGGCGATAAGCGCAGGAATAATTTGACCATTAGGCAGATGTGCCGGAAAATTATAAGGCCCGAGCACCGCCATAACGCCGTGAGGACGATGCTGTAAATCTGCGCGGCCAAAAGCCGTATCAGTACTGGAGCTTCCTGTTCGATCAGCGTAGGATTTTAGCGAAATATCAACTTTGCCAGCAATCACGCCCGCTTCGCCGTTAGCATCCCAAAGCACTTTCCCGGTCTCGCGGGCAATCAGTTCCCCTAGCTTATCCTTATTAGCCAAGGCGATTTCCTTGAAGCGCAAAACCGTTTCTCGGCGCGTATCTAAAGATGTCTCGGACCAAGCCTCAAAAACATTTGCAGCCGCCCGGAACGCTGAATTTACATCTGCAAGTGTGGATGCCCCACCTTGCCAAATTTGCGCACCACTGGCCGGATCAATACTGGTAAATTCATGACCACCCGCCCCTTGCCAACGACCATTAATATAATTTCCTTTAGACATCCTCAAATTCCTATTCTTGTAGCAAATACCCGCGCTTTATCGCCCGGTTGTAATCGCAAAGACTCTATGGCATCAGATGCTAGATGTAAGCCATCATCTTCGAAACTAACTCGGGCAAATACGGCTCGAAAGTCCTTGACCCGCTCATTGCTGACCAAAGCTCTATGGCTTGATTTTGCACCGGATTGTTGAACTACGGTTAGCACATGGGAATCCTTGACTGTCCGTATTTGGTCGCGCGGTGCTGCCATGGTTGGGCCAGCGTCAAATATGTCCACATAACCGTCAAAACGGAAACCTTCAGCTTCCAAAAGCCTACGGGCGCCGACACCGTCAGGATGGGTTTTGCCGACAACCTCCTGTGCTTCCTCTGTCAATAAATCCAAATAAATCGGGTATTTAGGCATTAAATCTGTGATAAATTGGTTATCCGTCGAAGCGGTGATTTCGTCGGCCTCGTTAAAGTCCATTTTGAAGAATTTACGCCCCAAACTCTCCCAAAAAGGAGAATGACCGCTAACATCCACCCGACCGCGCAGCTCTGAAATTATAGTGTCGGCAATCCTTTCGGGTGCGGCGGCGATTAACATATAACGGGCTTGGGAAATAAGGCGCCCGGCGCCTGTGCCGCGCATTTTGCTTTTGACAAACAAAGTTCCGACCTCGCTGGTACCGGAATATTCATTGACCAACAGCATGACATCCATATCAAAATGGCGGTTGGCGGCGCTAGAGCTTTGAGCGATTTTGAGAAGTTTGAAGCTGAAAAACGGTTTGTTCAAGCCGACCTTGGCTTTTACGGCGCTGACCCCGACGATTTCGCCCGTATCGCTGTCTTCCAGCATTAGCAAATAAATATGGTCACCCGGCGCGTCGATATTAGCATCAAAGCTCTTTACCGATTTGGCCAAGCGCGCTTCGAGATCCGCATCTGGAACAGCCAAAGAGGTGAAGCCAGAGCCTGCGGCGCGGGCGAGTTCTATGAAACTTTGCAAATCATCGGTACGCGCTGGCCTCACTATTAACATATAATCCCTCTTTACTTTATTTGTGTTTAAGAGCCATCTTTTTGGCCTGTTTTGCATCAAATTCACCGCTGGCGATTTTCATTAGGATCAAAGCCGACAATCGCGCCCGCTCGGTCAAACTAGACAGTATTACAAACTCTCGGTCGGAATGAATTTCGCCGCCGCGTACCCCCAGCGTGTCTACATTGGGGCAACCACTGGCCCGTAGATTATTGCCCTCGCACACCCCGCCGCTTGGTTTCCATTTTATATCCAGGCCAAGGGCACTTCCCGCCTGTTTGACCCAATCAAACACCAGTGCATTTGCAGGTGCCATGGGTTTTGGCGGGCGGGTGAAACCGCCTGTAAGCTCTGCCGTAATACCGTCCTCCGCATTTGCAGCCACCACCAATTCGGCCAATCTGCCAGTTATCCATAACTGGTCATCTTCTTCAACCATCCGCACATTAAACCGACCAACAGCCAATTCTGGCACAATATTGACCGCACCGCCCCCGTCTATTTTCGACATATTGAATGTCACACCCTCGCGCTGTCCGTTCAAGCCGTCCATAGCCACAGTGAACCGCGCCATAGCGTTGATTGCATTGCGGCCCAGATGATGTTCTCGGCCTGCATGGGCGGCTCGGCCCTTTATGACAATAGCAAAATTTCCGCTGCCCTTACGGGCGCCAGCTAGAGAACCATCGGCGAGGGAGGGTTCGTAGGTCAAGCCAATATGGGCATTGCGCCCGAGCTTAGCCAGCAATGGTGCAGACCCGGGAGAGCCTATTTCCTCGTCGGGGCTTAGGAGAACGGAGTATCCGATTTTTCGGGCATTTTTGGTGACTTCAAAGGCTTTGAGCGCCTCTAACATCACCAATATACCGCCTTTCATATCAGCAACGCCTGGCCCGCCGAGCATGGCTTCCCCAGCTTTGGTATCACCCAGAATTGTGGTGGTTTGAAAATGACTATTCTCAGGGAACACTGTATCATAATGGCCGGTGAACACGATTTGAATATCTGCGTCGGGGCGTACCGTGAGCAACATAGCTGGCTCGTAGGTTATGTTGCGCTTGATGCCGTCCGGATCTACATATTGCCCCCGGGTTAAATCCGGTTCAACTACAACACCCGGGAGAACCGAAAAGGCTTTAATTAATTCCGCCCGCATAGCTTGTAAGCCGTCCGAGTTATTGGAACCGGAGTTTATATGTGACCAGGCAATGACTTTGTCTTGCATAACTGATTGTCGCTCACTTATTGCGGACAAGACAGCTTGCTCTTCTTTGCTCAATTCAAGTTTTGAAAATTTGGTTTCTATATGTGACATTGAGTTTCTTGTTTTATATGGCCAGATTCGTCTGGAACAATGCCTTCAATCTATCAAATTTTTGCGGGAATAACAGGTTTATTCATAAAAAAACGCCCCACCATAGTGGAGCGTCTTTATTCAGAAATTTACCCGATTTAGCGCGTTAAATTGCTACCCGGAATAAGGCGAATAACCACTTCTGTGCGGCGGTTCAGCGGCTCGCGCACACCGTCGCCAGTATTGACGGCCAGAGCCGTCTCACCTTTGGCAGACTTGGTAATACTCGACGTGGTGATACCGTTCGTGCGTAGTTCGCTTTCAACACGGTTAGCACGTCGGCTGGATAGGCCGAGATTATAGCTTTGCGCGCCGGAGCTATCCGCATGGCCTTCAATGATGATATTGGAAATACCACACTGACTAGCAATGCCCGCCGCATTGGCAACGACTGCTTTAGCTTGGTCGGTCAATTGCGATTTATCCCACGGGAAATAGACAACGAAATTGGTCGCACCCGCATCACAAATTGATACGACTTGTCTAATTGGGCAAGACGCGCGGTCATAAACCAATGTTCCGTCCGGGCAACTAAATGTTGGCGGCGCCGGGGCGACAACTTGTCTCGGGCAGTTATTCAAATCCGTGACTGTGGTAGCCCCATCAGAGCAAAGGTAGGTTTTTGCCATGACTGCCTTCGGGCAATCTGATATTGTCAGTGCCTGTGAACCATCATTACATGTAATGTACGAAGGTGCTGTCGGTATTGGTGTCGGCGGGGGCGGTGGTGCCGCTTTGGTCTTGGCACCGAAGCGGTAGCGCAAGCCTGTCAAAATAGAATGGCTACCTGCGCCGGACGCTGATGTAGCGATGCTACTACCCGTACCAAGAACACCAGCGCCAACAGGCACCTGAAGGTTCTGGCCAAGACCAGTAAAGTCGAAATCACCCGCATTTAAATAACGATACTGCGTATCCCATGTTAAATTATCTGTGATTTTATAACCAAGACCAGCCAGTAATTGCCAAGCAACCCCAGTATCAGAATCACTGAATGTACAAACATTTGTACCAGGACAAGTAGGGCTGTTAAGCGGCCCCGCGATTGTTCCCGTTGGCTGACTATACGTAGCAGCGCTCAATTTACCCCGGGCAATACCAATACCAGCACCAATATAAGGTTCCCAGCTACCAAAATCTGAGAAGTCGTAAATGGCATTAAGCATACCAGTGGTTATACGCATGTCTGAAGATGTGTTGCCGGCTTGGCTAATCGCACCCATATCGTTCCACAACTGGGTTGCATCCAATTCCATGCGCCAGTTATTACCGAATGCATAGCCAACGCCCAATGAGCCTGCAGCATTACCTTCGCCTTGCACATTACCGAGCAAATCGCCAGTTAAATCAACATCGGTCATCACTCCATAACCCACATTACCACGCACATACCAACCCGCATCACTTGCCGATGCTAATGTCGGTACGGCTAACAAAGCGACACTTGCGGCCGCTGTAAGAAGCTGTAGCTTCATGTTTCTTCCTCCGAAAACAGCCAACTCGAAATCAAACGTCAAGATCGGCTTTAAATTTACTGCGATTACTCGCACTCAAACACAATTACGCACAAGCGCGTATACTGTTAAACATTTGCTACACCAATTAAATATCTTTGGCTAGGGATTCATTGAATTATTTTCAGGCTAATTTGACGTTAATCACTACAGAGTTGCAAAATTACATCATAATTGCCACACAATGGTCATGATTGCCACACAACAGCCACAATTCACAGATTTTCTCATTGTTCACGGGCATTTACCGAGTTTGGAAAGGTGATAATCAGTCTGGGAAAGTGATGGTGAGCTGTCAGGGATTCGAACCCTGGACCTACTGATTAAAAGTCAGTTGCTCTACCAACTGAGCTAACAGCTCTTAAAAGAGGGCGTTAATTAGGGCTAGCTACGACAGAGGTCAAGGCCTAAATTTCGTCTTTTACAGGTTATTTTTGGGATATTGCACACCTATTATTTGCGCCAATTACGCCTGAAACTATCCGCAAAATCTGTAAATGTTCCGTCAATTATGGCGGCACGTATCCGCGCCATCAAATTTTGGAAGTAGGCAATGTTATGCCAACTGAGCAACATAGCGCCCAAAAGCTCACCGCTGCGGATTAAATGATGGATATAGGCCTTTGAGTAATCACAGCTCGCCGGACAATCAATATTCGCATCTAAAGGCGACATATCTTCGGCAAACTCCGCCCTTTTGATGTTGTACGGCCCCGTGTCGGTCCAAACCTGTCCGTGCCGCCCAGATCGCGTCGGTATAACACAATCAAACATATCGACACCGCGCGCAACTGATTCGACGAGGTCAATAGGCTTCCCAACCCCCATCAAATATCGCGGGCGTGCCTTGGGTAAGTGCGGCATGACATGCTCAAGCGTTTCCAGCATGGCTGTGTGCCCCTCTCCCACAGCCAAACCGCCAATCGCATATCCGCCGTAACCACGGCCATTGACTTGGGCGGCGACACTGGCTTCGGCGCTCATTTGCCGTAAGTCAGCGAATGTGGAGCCTTGGACAATGGCGAACAGTGTTTGAATGTCCCGTTCCCCAAACGCTTCCAATGACCGCTTACCCCAACGCAGAGATAATTCCATTGAGCTAGCCGCTTCGTCCCGTGTAGCTGGAAAATTAGTGCATTCATCAAGTTGCATACATATGTCTGCCCCCAGAAGCTCTGCCTGAATTTCTATAGAGCGCTCCGGAGACAGCATATGTTTAGAGCCGTCCAGATGGCTTTGAAATTCCACACCTTTTTCGCTCATTTTACGCAATTTCGACAAAGACCATACCTGAAACCCGCCGCTATCAGTGAGCATAGGGCCGCGCCAGCCTGAAAACTTATGTAGGCCGCCGAGCTTTGCCACCCGCTCCGCGCCGGGGCGTAGCATCAGGTGATAGGTATTGCCCAATATGATGTCGGAACCGGCATCTGCAACTTGGTCCATATATAGGGCTTTGACCGTCGCAGCAGTTCCCACTGGCATAAAGGCAGGTGTACGGATTCCCCCACGAGAGGTTTTCAGAACCCCCGTGCGCGCCGCCCCCTCTGTAGCAAATATATCAAAGTCAAACTCAGCCATTATAATTACTTCCCTGCCCAATAAAAATATCGCGCGCTTGGCCGTACACCGCACCATCCTCCCGCTCATACCTGTGCATACAGGTATCCATCGTCGGTTTCTGCGTTTTCAACGATAGTTCAGTGATAGACCCCTGTATGCACAGGGGTGAGCGGTGTGTGTGGGACATTTTTCTTTCTCTATTCGTAACATTACGTTTCAAATTTGTGCCATAAAAGGCTCGTATCCCCGTAGGAATAGAAGCGGTATTCATTATCTATGGCGTGTTTATAGGCAGTTTGCATATTGTCCAGCCCACAAAACGCGCTGACTAGCATGAATAATGTGGATTTGGGCAAATGGAAATTGGTCAACATGCCGTCGATAATTTTGAACTTATAGCCCGGCGTGATAAATATATCCGTGTCTGCACTACCCGCAATCACTTCGCTTTTATCATTTGCGCAACTTTCAAGTGCCCGCAGTGCCGTTGTCCCCACGGCTATCACTCGTCCGCCAGCTTTCTTTGCATTGTTAATCTGCACAGCGGTTTTATCATCAATCGTGTACCACTCAGAATGCATCAAGTGATCATCCGTATTATCGCACGACATAGGTAAGAACGTCCCTGCCCCTACATGCAAAGTTAGGCGGGCAATTTTCACTCCAGATGATTCGAGCTTCGCAAATAGTTCGGGTGTGAAATGCAAGCCAGCCGTCGGCGCAGCAACCGAGCCTTTATCCACTGCGAATACGGTTTGGTAGTCATCATTGTCCTGTGCATCGACTGGGCGCTGCCTTGCTATATAAGGCGGGAGCGGCATTTCGCCGACTTGCTCTATGGCCTGGCCGAGGGCTTCGGCGCTCATGTTAAATGCAAGACCAATATCACCGCCAGCTTGTTTATCCGTGACCACGGCGGAGAGTTCATTCGAAAACCGGACAACATCGCCCTGCTTCAAGCGCTTAGCCGGGCGGGCGAAAGCCCGCCACGTATCGCCTGATATTTGCTTATGCAGATTAAAGCCAATCTTAACATCCCCGCCGCCGCCGTGGGCACGGGCAGGCCGTACACCCGATAGGCTAGCGCGCAGGACTTGGGTCTCATTTAAAACCAAAACATCGCCGGGGCGGAGCAGGTCTGCCAAATCGCGGGCAATGTGATCCGTGAGAGCGCCGCCTTTAACTTGAAGCAAGCGCGAACTATCTCTCGGGCTGGCAGGACGCAACGCAATACACGCTTCGGGCAGGTCAAAATTAAAAAGCTCGACGTCCATCAGAAATCCGAAATGTTGTAGTGTGGATTAGCGATAGCGCAATCCACCGTGCGGTGGGCGCTAATAGTGGATTACGGCGAAGAGTCTAATCCACCCTACAGGTTTACGAAATTTAAGCAGTAACAACCTTGACAATGCTACCAGCAACAACTGGCGGCTCGCCTTTTGGCAGGGCGTCAACATGCTCCATGCCGCTTTCGACCTCACCCCAAACGGTGTATTGACCGTCGAGAAAACTGGCATCATCCAAGCAAATAAAGAACTGTGAACTAGCCGAGTCTGGGTTGGTGGAACGGGCCATTGAACAGACACCGCGAGCGTGCGGTGCATCGGAAAATTCAGCCGGAATATTGGTGCCAGAACCGCCCATGCCCGTGCCGTCCGGGCAACCGCCCTGTGCCATAAAACCGTCAATTACGCGGTGGAATGTCAGGCCATCATAATAGCCATCTTCCACGAGCTTGGTGATTTGCTCAACGTGTTTTGGTGCTAAATCAGGGCGAAGTTTGATAACGACATCGCCGCCATCAATAGTCATAATTAGTTTATCAGCCATTTTTAAATCCTTGTTTTTATGGGTAATTATTTTATCATATCATGTGTTTATTTATTTCTTCAAGCGTACAGGCACTTCAACATCGCACACATTTGGCGCTTTGCCAGTCTTGCTTTTGAGCGTATCCACATAAGCCTTGAACGCGTCCGAATTCGTGCGAAGTATTTGCACAGGAATGCGCTCGGATTCGGGGACATCAGCTGCCACGCGCATGGAAATTAACTCGTCCGGAATAAAGTTTTTTGTCTCGCCAGTCGTGCCTATTTTAATCTTGGTTAGACCGTCCCGTCCCCAAATAGTTGTCCCCCAAATCGTGTATTTCGTATCAAGGGATTGGTATTCATGGCGCATTAAAAAGAACTGGGAATTGGCGCTATTTTCGGATTCTCCGCGCGCCATAGATGTAACGCTTTTGCAGTGCAAACCCCACGCATCTACGCTGGTATCTTTCATCATAAATGCAGCTGCGCCCGGCTTGCTGGCAATGGGCATAGCTTTGTAAAACCCTGTGTCAACCTCGCCGTTAACCGACATTTCGCGGCTAATTTTTGTCATCAGCATTTTCGCTGGGTCACGCCTAAAGGTAAACTCTCCGGGGATGTCAGGTAGGCTGGAATCGCCCGTTCCATCACCGCGCGGGTCGCCCGTTTGGTTCATAAATTTCTTCATAACCCGGTGAAACGTGATATTATCGTAAAACTTTTGCCGTGCCAATTTCTTGATTTGCGTCACATGTTTTGGGGCAAATTCCGGCATCATTTCAACCACAAATGTCCCGTATTTGGTCTTGATATACAGAGTATTTTCTAGATCGGGTTCGCGCCAATCAGCATTTGTTGTGGCGGGTAGATTATAGCTAGGGGCAGATGTTGTGGTTGTTTTTGGAGCGCTATTAACAGGCTGTTGCTCTTCTGCACAGGCGGTCGTAAATAGAAATCCGGCAGCCAAAACTGCTAAAGTTATACGGGTCATCATTTATATAAATCCTAAGAATATTTGTCTTTAAGTCTCTGCTTTACAGACGGACTAACAAAATGAGACACATCCCCGCCCAGCTTGGCAATTTCTTTGACCAGTCTGGAAGCTATCGCCTGATGCTGCGCATCCGCCATTAAAAAGACCGTCTCAATTTCCGGGTTCAATTTATGGTTCATACCAACCATTTGGTACTCAAACTCGAAATCGGACACGGCCCTTAGGCCCCGTACTATCATAGAAGCGCCAATGGTTTCAACAAAATGTATCAGTAAACCCTCAAATGGTAACACCTCGACCTCACAGTCGCCTTTGATGTCCGCAAGCGCCTCTATGACCATATCCGTGCGCTCACCGAGGGTAAAAAGAGGGCTTTTCCCCGCATTCATTGCCACACCAATCACCAATTTATCGCACAATTTACAAGCTCTGCGAATAATGTCCAGATGTCCATTGGTTAAAGGATCAAACGTACCAGGATATAATGCTGTTCTTTTCATGGGAGCCTTATACCCACATTCAGCTTTCGCTGTCATCCTTTATTGCAGTTACTTCCCCCTCTTCCTCATCGGTCTCTTCAATCCGTTCCACCGACACGACGTGTTCTTGGTCTTTGACGCGGATGACCATTACGCCTTTTGAGGAGCGGCTGATTATGCTTATGTTTTTAACCGGACAGCGAATGAGTTGACCGCCGTCTGTGACGATCATTATCTCATCATCATCAGAGATAGACATTGAGCGTACCAATTTGGCATCCTCGCCGCCTTTGCGTCCCAAATCTTGCGCAGATACGCCCTGCCCGCCCCGGTTCATGCAGCGGTAATCATAGCTTGATGAGCGTTTGCCGTAACCATCTTCGGCCAATGTCAGCAAGAATTGCTCGGCGGCTTCCAGCTCTATTTTGCGTTCCGCAGGCAGCGTATTGTCATCTTCTATTTCGACATCTTCACCTGGTTCGGCATTCAGAGCGCGCCGCTTGGCATTGGCGTATTTCATGTAGGCGCGGGCTTCATCGGTATCCACATCCACATGACGCAAAATTGCCATGGAGATAACCTCGTCGCCGTCCGCCAGCCTTACACCGCGTACACCGCTAGATGTGCGGCCAACAAAGCGGCGGATGTCCGTGACTTTAAAGCGGATAGCCTTACCATTGGCTGTCGTCAGCAAAATATCATCATCTTCAGTACACAGGCGCACCGCGACAATGCCGTCCCCTTCGTCTGGTTTCATTGCGATTTTACCGTTGCGGTTAACACGGGTGAAATCGGCTAGCGAGTTACGGCGGACACCGCCCGAACGAGCCGCAAACATGATGTCCATGTCTTTCCAGCTCTCTTCGTCTTGTGGCAGTGCCATGATAGAGGTAATCTGCGCGTCCTTATCCATAGGGAGGATATTGACCAAAGCTTTGCCGCGTGTATTGGCGCCGCCTATGGGCAGTTTCCAGACTTTAAGCTTGTAGACAATCCCGGTAGAGGAGAAAAACAAGACGGGCGTATGGGTCGACGCCACAAATACCGTTGTCACGTAATCTTCGTCCTTCATGGACATGCCGGAACGCCCACGGCCACCGCGTCTTTGGGTGCGGTAAGTGTCGAGCGCTGTGCGTTTAATATAGCCCGCCGCCGTCACCGTCACCACCATGTCTTCTTCGGTGATGAGGTCTTCGTCTTCGAAATCCATAAGACCCGCAACAAATTCCGAGCGGCGCGGGGTCGCGAAGTTCTCGCGTATTTCGCCGAGTTCTTCCTTGATAATATCCATAACCCGCTGGCGTGAGCGCAATATATCAAGCAAGTCAGTAATCTTGACTGCCAACTTTTCGGCCTCAGCGGTAATCTCCCCCATACCGAGACCCGTGAGTTTGAGCAAGCGCAATTCAAGGATAGCCTTAGCCTGTTCTTCGGTCAGCTGAATATTACCGTCGTCCAATAAGGTAGAACGTGGATCGGCAATCAGTGTAATCAGTGAACCCATAGCTTTGGCAGGCCAAGTACGTGCTAACAGGTTTTTGCGCGCCTCTTTGGGTGTAGCGGATGAACGAATAAGTTTGATAATCTCATCAATATTGGAAACTGCGGTCGCCAACCCCACTAAAATATGGGCGCGGTTACGGGCTTTGGCGAGGTCGAATTTCGAGCGCCGTGCAATAACTTCTTCGCGGAACACCAAGAAAGCTTCCAGCATTTGCCGCAAATTCATCTGTTCAGGTCGGCCACCATTGAGCGCCAACATGTTGGAGGCGAAATTGGTTTGAAGCTGCGAGAACCGGAATAGCTGGTTCAGCACCACTTCAGGGACGGCGTCGCGCTTTAGCTCTATAACAATGCGCATACCATCGCGGTCACTTTCGTCGCGCATGTCGGAAATGCCCTCAATGCGTTTTTCGCGCACATGCTCAGCGATTTTTTTAATCAGATTAGCTTTGTTGACCTGATAAGGAATTTCCGTGAAGATAATTGCTGTGCGGTCTTTCTTGAACTCCTCAAAATGATGCTTTGCCCGCATAATCACCGAGCCGCGCCCAGTTAGCAAGCCTTGGCGCGCACCTGACTGTCCGAGGATTAACCCCCCCGTCGGGAAGTCAGGCCCCGGTACGATTTCCAACAATTCCTCGTCGGTTATTTGCGTATTGTCCATCATGGCCAAAGTAGCATCAATGACTTCGCCCAAATTGTGCGGCGCAATATTGGTCGCCATACCAACGGCAATACCGCCCGCACCATTGACCAATAAATTCGGGTAGCGGGCAGGCAGAACCGTAGGCTCGCTCTCGGATGCATCATAGTTTTCTTGGAAATTGACCGTGTCTTTTTCGATGTCGGCCAAGAGTTGCGCTGCCGGTTTATCCATACGGACTTCGGTATAACGCATAGCCGCCGGGCGGTCACCGTCGACCGAACCAAAGTTACCTTGGCCTTGTAGCAAAGGCAGGCGCATGGAAAAATCCTGCGCCAAACGCACCAAAGCATCATAGACCGCATTATCACCGTGAGGGTGATATTTACCAATTACATCACCAACAACACGGGCAGACTTCTTATAGGGTTTTTCCCTAACAAAACCGTTTTCGTGCATGGAATACAAAATCCGGCGATGCACAGGCTTGAGTCCGTCGCGCACATCTGGGATAGCACGGCTGACGATAACGCTCATAGCGTAATCGAGATAAGATCGGCTCATCTCTTCTTCGATGTTTATGGGCGATACACCAAGCTCGAAAGGCGGCTCTGTCGGGCCATCTCCGCCCTCATTGCTACCGCCTCCCCCATTGCCATTTGGCTGTGGCGTTTCATCTTCGTCAATTTCGTCGTTATCGCTGGACAATTTATCTGCCTAATTTCTATCTGCTAGTTGGCCAAACACCAAAACAACCACATTATTTCCCAGGACACCGAATCGTGCCTTTTTATAGAGAAAACATAGCATTTTCAGCTTGGCTCGGCAATCAATTGTATGAAGTTATCGCAAGTTTATTAGCGGCAATTAAGCAACAAATTCGGCGGCATTCATCTTTGGTTTTACTGCCTCCAAAACGGCTTGAGAAAGCCGCGCACGCCCCAGTGGCTTTGAAACATACCCGTCCATACCTGCATCCAGGCATTTCGCCTCATCCCCAGTCATGGCATTTGCTGTCATAGCGATTATCGGCACATCTGCATATGACTTTCCGCTGGCTCGAATAATTTTTGTGGCTTCAATACCGCCCAGAACTGGCATTTGTATATCCATAAAAACAAAGTCTATATGTTGTGTCTCTAGAACTTCAATAGCCGCCTTACCGTCTCGTGTAACAACAATATCTAGCTGGTACGCCTCCAACAGCAATAACAAGACTTCAACGTTGATGTCATTATCTTCCACCACCAAGCACCGCATACCCACAAAGCCCGCCGCCAACACCGGCACGGCCTCACGAGAAATTGGCTCTATGGTCTGGGGGTCGGCAATTTCAGCCATCAATGACATGCGAAACACCGAACCCTTACCGAGCACACTCTGTACAGTCACATCACCGTCCATTAAACGGCATAATTTTCGGGCGATGGCAAGGCCGAGACCTGTACCACCAAATTCACGTGCAGTGACCTCATCTGCTTGCTTGAAGGGGTTGAACAATTTTCCTATGTTTTCACGACTAATACCGATTCCCGTATCCTGAACCGATATGGACAATGCATAACCCTCGTCAGTATGACGTCCGGTAGCCGTGACTACAACCTTACCATTTTTAGGTGTGAACTTCAAAGCATTGTTAATCAAGTTATTCAAACATTGGCTCAAACGCATTGGATCTGCAACAATATAAGACTGCAAACCTTTTTGTTTTTGGAACGTCAATTGGAGTTTCTTTTGATCAGCAACGGGCTTCCAAAATGCAAAAACTTTCTGAAACAACTCGTCAAAATCCACATCAAGTTTATCGATCTCAATCGCGCCTGCTTCAATTTTTGAAATATCCAGAATATCATTGAGAAGTGCAAGCAGGTTTTCACCGCTATCTTGAATGAGGCTAATTTTCCGCGTCTGATTGGCATCCAACTGATCCGTTAACAGCACATCGGACAACCCCAAAATACCATTAAGAGGCGTGCGTAATTCGTGGCTCATATTGGCAAGAAAGGTTGACTTGATTTGGTTTGCCTGCTCTGCCTCATCTTTGGCGACTTCCAGCTCTTGCTTTAACTGGTCTTGCGTTAATTTGTATTCGACAATAGATTTTTTTGCCTTTTGCCCCGCCCAAACGAACCCGAACATTGTCATGATATAAGCAAGCGTGATAATAAGCGCGACAATAAATGTCGTACTCATTCTGGATTGATACAAAAACCAGCCGATGAGCAATAAATACGGAACAGCAACAATGAAAGCGGGGCAAGGCTCCGAACGGTATTGATTTATAACCTGCAAGAACCCGATACCGAGCATGATGACTGCCAAATGATTATAAGCGCCATTACCGACAGTCCACACCATAAACGGCGCTACTCCCCAAATTGAAGCTGTAATAACCCCGAAAACTTGGCTGACTGTACCATAAGGCTTGATCTTGATTTTATTTCGGAATGCGGTAACTCGAGGAAGGAAAATTGCCAAAAGTATTAGGGCCAGCCAAACACTCGCAGAAATAACTCCCATTGCCAAATACACTGCCCCAGCCCAAACCGTCGCCAAAACAACCTGTTTGGCAAATGATTCCTCTACATGCGTTAGTGTATCAACGAACTCAGTAGCTTGATTTTTTACATTGTCTTTCAAAGCAAGCCCCACTTATTTCACGTTCAGAACACTACGGCACAACCCCTAAGATTTTGCTAACAAATCTTGATTATTTGCAATGATATAGTTTTATCCCATTTAATCATTACCTGGCCAAATGCGGTGCCACCAATCGCTCTTTTTCGTCGGCTCTTTCAAATCAAACGGCTTGCCTTTGTCGTCCTCATCAATTTGCGCACGGATATAACTACGCTCCCACCCGGTGAGGCTGGCCAAGGTTTTAATTTCCTTGTCTATACGCGTATTGACGGCCTTTTTATATTCCAGTGCCGCATCGCAACGCATTTCGCCTTTATAAGGATGGCGCAAAATATAGCGACCTTGAAAATTACTGCGATCTCCAGTTTGGTGGAATTTCAAATCTTCGGGGAATGTGTCTTTGTCATAGCGGATATGCAAGCGGGTCACAAACACATTTTGTGCTTGCGGTCGGCGGGGCGGCATCATCTTGCGCTGGGTCGGGGTGAGGTCGCGATCCCCGTCCAGCCAGAACACGCCAAGCTCCCTTAATTGGTCGCTCGATAACGGATCCGCAGCGCACGGGTCGCACCAGCCCATATCCCAAGCATATTCCATAAACACGCCCTTACCGCCCTCTTTGCGCGCGGTTTCTGCGTACATGTCCTTGTAAAAATCACCAAATTGACCTTTAACGAACACCGGGATTTCTTTGTCGGACGGGATTTTCTGGGTACGGTAATTGGTGGTCTCCACCCGCCCGTTTTTGGTCAAGGTATAGACAAACATATCTTGGGTGCCTTTGGAGTTCACAGTTCCCAAGCGGATTGGTAGCATAAATTTCGGGCTTTCAAAAGCTACGGCGATTGGCCGCAGCATATCACCGCCGATTTTAGCTTTCTCTTTCAGGTTAACCTTGGCAACAAAAAACTTCATGTCTTGCTTGATATAGCTGGACAATATTTTCCCGGCACCGTCCGGAATTTTATAACCGTTACTTGTTAGCCATGTTTGCAAGCCACCGGATTCCTTTGCGGACAATATCAAAATATCATATTCCCCAACCGAAAAGCTTTCTTCAATGGTCACGCCGTGGGAGTCTTCGTTCTCCAGCTCCGCGCCACCCTTTTGCATCATGCGCGGCGAACTTGCGGCCATGTCGTACAAGATACGAGGCTCGCACGGGTTATCATCAAAATACTCAACCAGACGCGGAGCGGTATAGGCGTCGATATGGTCAAGCAAGGACGTCTTGGAAACATGAACCTGCTGTTTGGTAATAACGGTGGGCACCGGAATGACCATGGCAAATTCCGTCGGGTCGCCCTGATAGTCATTAGCCATAGTAATGACTGTGCGGTCGCCGTCGCGTACCAGCACGACTTTGGAGCTTTCATTAAACAAGCCCGTATCGGCCTTTGCCACATAGAAACCGCAAAACGCAGACGCCTGTGTACTGAACGCCAGTGCGCCGAGCAGTGCAGTTGAACCTACTAGGCTCCTTAATTTACTCGGCCAATATTTTGATGTTTTCGTCATGGGAAACTCCTTTGGGATGTGAAAGTGATTGAGGGAATGTCGGCCATTGATAAGCTTTGGCTGGGAATAATTTGTCGAATAGTGGCACGAACGGCGCGGTTAGAATAAGTGCATAAATCACGCCTGCCGATTGGTAGAATGCAAATTGCAAGACAAACCCGATGAGGGCAACAACCGCCGTATAAGCTATGCGCCCTGCCCGCGCATTAGGAGTGGTTTTAGGATCAGAAATCATAAAAAACGCGAACAATAATAACGCGCCGCTTTGCATTTGGTGCATGGGTATAGTCATGGGGTCGCCGACCCAAAGCGCGCGCCCAAATATCAAAGCCGCATAAAACCCAAGGAACGCCCCGGTTAAATCCAAACTCTTGGCCTTGGTGGTCACCAAAACCCCAAGCCCGGCAAACCAAAGCGCCAGCAAGGGTGCTGTGCCCCACTGCCCCGGCGACACCCAAGCCCCCGTGAACAAGAGCGCCACAATAACGATACCAAAATTGGCCGGGTTAAAGATATGCTTGCCGTTCACTCGTATAAGATATTTGGCCGCAATCGCTAAAATACCTGCGGCTATGGACAAACTGACTGAGCCTGTCCGCAATAATAACGTCAATGACAAAGATGAAATCAGCGGACTACGGACATCAAATTTACGGCGCAAAACCTTATCGCCAACGAACTGCGTACCCAGCCCTGAACCAATCACCGCAAGCGCATGCCACCACGGAATATGAAAGCCAAATTGCGATATACCGAGTATGATAAGGCTGGCGAGAATACCAATCTGATAATGACGCGGATCCAGCACACAAAACCGCCAAACGATAAATGCTTTTTCGCGAAATGTTTGTGCCCGAATAAAGTCCATACCGCGTAATACCACATAGATTAAGGCAAGAACATGGCACAACTGTAGTTATTATATTACATTATGGTAGGGTGAGGTGTTTCATATCCTCACCCCGCTCGCGGGGGAGGTGCCGTAGCGAAGCGAAGGCG
>JAKIUV010000127.1 GCA_021647375.1 Robiginitomaculum sp. | reverse complement strand
CCGAAAATCTGTGGATATGATGGACAAGGGCCAAGTAGCCCTTGACCACATATCCACAGTTCAGCAACAATCAAAGCGGACAATCAATGTGCTATGAAAACCGGACAAACCTAAAAGCTAGCTACAGAGTAAATTACCCTTTATAATAATCGCACAAAGTACCGACGACGGCATGGCCGACACCGTCTTTGGCTTTGTAATATATGGTTTGGGCTTCGCGGCGCGACGTGACCAGGCCAGCCGCGCGCATTTTCGCCAGATGTTGGGAGATAGCAGGGAGGCGCATATCTGCGCCCTTTGCTAATTCACCCGCCGATTTCTCGCCGTCCATGAGCATACACATCAGCTTGATGCGGGTCTCATTGGATAGGGCTTTTAATACGTCTGCGGCATTGCCAACATTATTAATCATTTGCTCGGTTACGGATTTTGTCATACCTCGCTCTCCTCCGCTTCTTCGGTATACACCCAATCCGGGCCGCGTAGGGCGACATAGATTGCCGGGATGACCAGAACCGTAAGCGCGGTGGAGGAGGCTAGGCCGAACAGCAATGAAATCGCCAAGCCTTGGAAAATCGGGTCGCTTAGGATGACCACCGCGCCAATCATGGCGGCAAGCGCCGTCAGCAATATCGGTTTGAAGCGGATGGAGCCAGCTTCGATGAGAACGTCCTTGAGCTTATGCCCACTGCCTTGTCGGTGCCTGACAAAATCGACCAGCAAGATAGAATTGCGCACAATAATCCCGGCCAATGCGATAAAGCCAATCATAGAGGTAGCCGTAAACGGTGCGCCAAATATCCAATGCCCAAACATGATACCGATGAGGGTCAGGGGTACGGGGGCGAGGATAACCAGCGGTAATTTGAACGAGCCGAATTGCGCCACGACGAGGATATATATCCCGATAAGAGCAACCCCAAAGGCTATACCCATATCGCGGAAGGCCACGAAAGGTATCTCCCATTCGCCGTCCCACAAAAGCGTATTGACGGTCTCGTCGGTGGGTTGCCCGGCCATGCGGATGACGGGTTTTTCAAGACCTGCGCCCGCCCAATCAAATGCGTCTACGCGCTTTTGAATTTCCAACATACCGTAAATCGGCGCTTCATAATCGCCCGCCAGTTCGCCCTGTACCAGATCGGCAAAGCGGCCATCACGGCGGAAAATTGTCGGCGAGCCAGCTTGCTCGGACACATTGACAACGGCGCCCAACTCGACCGGGTCAGAGGTGATACCCGCCAAGCGGCGCGGCACGGGGATAGAGGTCATTTTTTGCGACCAGACTTGTTCCGAGCGCGGGAAAGCCACACGAATATCCAGCGGGTCACGACCTTCGCCGCGCGGGCTGGTGCCGATGACTTGGCCTGAGAAACTAATGGCGATTGTGTCGAGAATATCTTGCTGCAACACACCGTAATCTGCGGCGCTCGGCGCGTCGATGGAGACCGCAAGGCGCGGGCGCGGCTCGCCAATACTATCGTCCACATCAACGATATAATCAACATCTTCGAATAACCTCTTGACCTGAGCGGCTACAGCGCGGCGGGTTTCGGCGTCCGGGCCGTAAATCTCGGCCAGCAAGGTTGCGATGACGGGCGGCCCGGGCGGTACTTCCACCACTTTGGCATTTGCACCGCCGTAGAGCGGCGCATGTTTAATCAATTCGCGGATTTCAAGAGCAATTTCGTGACTATTGCGTTTGCGATGGCTTTTCTCGGACAGGTTGATTTGCAAATCACCTTGTTCGGGGGATTGGCGCAAGAAATAATGCCGCACTAGCCCGTTGAAATTTATCGGTGCCGCCGTGCCTGCATAGGCCTGGATGCTTTCAATTTCTTCGACACCGCGAATGGTTTCGGCCAAGGTGAATAGGGCGCGTTCCGTGTCTTCGAGAGCAGCACCCTCTGGCAGGTCTAGCACGATTTGCATTTCGGCCTTGTTGTCGAACGGGAGTAATTTTACCCGAACGGTTTTGGTAGCAAATAAACTCATTGATAATAGTGTTACCAATCCAACTAAAATGAGAAATACCCAAGAGCGTTTACGGGTTTTAATAATCGGCGACACGGCGGCAGCGTAGAACTTGCCCAGCTTGCCCGCGTCGTCATGGTCGTGATGTTTAATCTTTGCTTTTGAGGCCAGTTTCATCATCAGCCAAGGGGCAATGATAACCGCAACAAAGAACGAGAAAATCATGGCGGCGGATGCGTTGGCCGGAATAGGCGCCATATAAGGCCCCATCAGGCCGGAGACAAACATCATTGGCATCAGGGCTGCGATTACGGTTAGGGTCGCGACAATGGTCGGGTTGCCAACTTCGGATACGGCGTTCACGGCGGCGGTTACCCGCGAGCGTCCATCATTCATGCCCCAATGTCGGGCAATGTTTTCCACCATGACAATGGCATCATCAACCAATATCCCGATAGAGAAAATCAGTGCGAACAAGCTGACCCGGTTAATGGTATAGCCCATCATATAAGACGCGAACATGGTGAGGAGAATCGTCGTCGGGATGACAATAAGCGTCACCAAGGCTTCGCGCCGACCAATCATAAAGGCAATGAGGATAACGATAGAAATGGTCGCAAGTCCCAAGTGAAACAATAATTCATTGGCTTTGTGGTCGGCAGTTTCGCCGTAATTGCGGGTCACATGTACGGACAGGCCTTCGGGGATAAGGCTACCTTTCAGGCTCTCAACTTTGTGCAAGATTTCTTCGGCAACGACCACCGCATTGGCACCGGGTCGTTTGGCAAGGGCGAGTGTGACTGCTGGTGCAGTACGCCAGTAGCTTTCTTCGCGCTCCAGCGACCAAGCACGGGATTCCGTATCTTGACCTGTGACTAAAACCTGCGCCACGTCCGAGACATAGACTTGCCGCCCGCCAGAGCCGCGTATTTTTAGGCGCTCAAGATCAGAGGGCGATTTAATGCTATCGCCCGCCTGCAAGACATAGGCTTTGCCGCCTGACTTGGTAATACCCGCCGGGAACGCATTAGCCGCACCGCGCAAGGTTTGGACGAGGGTTTGCAGGGACACGCCGTAAGCGGCCAGCGCATTGACGTCTGGTTCAACCCGGATTTCTAGGGGGCGACCCCCAACGATAGTGGACAGGCCGATGTCGTCTATTTTGATGATTTCCGCCTGTAGCTCGCTGGCAATCATGCGTAGATTTGTGTCGTTCCAGATATTGCCCGTATAGTCTTCGGGGCTGAGGATCAGGGTGACAATGGGCACATCATTGATACCGCGCCCGATGATTTGCGGCTGGGGGATATTGGGCGGAATGCGGTCGAGATTGGCGTTGACTTTCTCGTATATGCGCAAGATGGCATCGTCTGCATCCGTCCCCACATCAAACCGGGCCGTAATCAGAGCGCCGTCGTCCTGAGAGGCCGAATAAACATGCTCGACTTCGGGGATGGCTTTGAAGATTTCTTCCAAGGGTTTGGAGACTTGCTCTACCACATCGGTCGCGGTCAGGCCCGGTGCGGCAACCCGTACATCCACCAGCGGCACAGAGATTTGCGGTTCTTCTTCGCGGGGGATATTCATCAGCGCCATCAGGCCAAGGGCAAGGGCGGCCAGCAAAAACAGCGGGGTGAGGGGCGAGCGTATGGTGGCTTTGGTGAGGGAGCCTGAAATATCGGTTTTCATGATTTACTCGCCTGATTTTTTCGTGTGTATGGCAATTATATCGCCGTCGTGTAGTCCGGCCAGAACTTCGACAAAACCGTCCGCATCTGCTTTGGGGTTGGCTAGCGTAACCGGAGCGTTTATTATCAATTCGCCCACATGGACTTTGACGAAATCAATGCCGTAGCGTGTGGTGATAAATGATTTGGGGATGCGCAAGGCGAGACGTTCGCCGACCGGAGCCAGCACGTCGACCCGCTCCCCGACCAAGGCGGACAGCCCGCCGTCAACCACGGCGTCTGCGATAACCGCGCCGCCCCTTAATTCCGGATAAACTTTGGTAATGGTCGCTTGGTGGGTTTCGCCGCCCCGTGCAGGGAGGCGCAAGGAGATAGTTTCGCCTTCTTTGATTTGGCCCGCATGGCGTTCGGGTAGGGACAGGCGCACAACGCCGTCGAGTGTGGCCATATTGGCGATAATTTCGCCCGGCGATACGGCGCTACCTTTGGATACATTGACCTGAGTGACGCGGGCGTCTGCGGGGGCGTGGATAACACCTTTGCTACGCTGGGCGATAAGGGCGCTACGTTGGGATTTGGTGCCGCTTAATTCTTTGGCGGTGATGTCAACGGCAGTGCGGGCTTGGTCGCGTTTGGTGGTCGCCACAAAGCCGCGCTCGAAAAGTTTTTCAGCTTGGGCTAGCTCGGTTTTATATTGCGCCAATTGTTTTTCTATGCCGTTTATTTTGGCATCAAGTGCGGCGATCCCGGGGTTAAGGCTCTCGTCGCGAATGGTGGCTATGACCTGGCCTTTCTTGACCACTGTGCCTTCGTCAATATCTAGCCGGACAATAATGCCAGCGATTCGGGCGCGTACCGTGGCCGTATCACTAGATTCGAGCCTCGCAACGACCGGACGGTAGTCAGTTATCACATCTTTGCTCACCGTGAGCGTCGTCGGGCTTTGGGCAAAACTTGGTGTGGTCGTTAAGAATGCGCCAATGGCGGCGAGAGTGATTATGGTGCTTTGTCTCATACTCATGATTTATCCGTTTCCGTAACTTCTTCAAAAATAATTGTCGTTTGGCTTTATTTTTTTGCGTAATGTCGTTAACTTGCTTGTCCTTAT
>JAKIUV010000126.1 GCA_021647375.1 Robiginitomaculum sp. | reverse complement strand
GGGGTGAATTATGGAACAGGCTAAATTATTCTGTCTAAATTATTCCGTATCTTTTATTTTTAGAATGGTTATAATATGAGCCATCATGAACTTAAAAGACCTAAAATATCTTGTGGCTGTGGCCGAACATCAGCATTTCGGCAAGGCGGCGGATGCGGTGTTTATTTCCCAGCCAACCCTGAGCGGCCAAATAAAAAAGCTGGAAGATCGGCTCCAAATCACTATATTTGAGCGCACAACACGGGGTGTCAATGTAACGCCTATTGGCGAGAAAGTTATTGATGAAGCGCGGCAAATCATGGCTCATGCGCAAAATATTGAGAACATGGCGGCGGCTCAATCAGGTGTTTTGTGCGGAGAGTTGAAGCTTGGTGTTATCCCGACAATTGCCCCCTATCTGGTTCCGCATTTTCTATCTCAAGCCCTTACGGACCATCCTAAATTGGCTCTTTCGTTACATGAAGACAAGACGGAAGCATTGTATGCAATGTTGGCCAACTTTACAATTGATGCTGCTATAATCGCGACAGAAATTCCACCTGAAAACATCGAAGAAATAGAATTGTATAGCGAAGAATTTTTGTTGTTATGCCCGGCGACCCATTCTTTAAGCAAGAAACCCCGCATTCAAGCCCATGATATTAACCCTGAAGATTTGCTGTTATTGCCAGAGGGGCACTGTTTACGTGACCAAACCTTGGAGTTATGTAAGTTAAACAGCACAGCCGTAAGCGGGCAGGCGGACTTACGCGATGCGGGGCTACAGACCGTGATTGAGCTGGTTCGTGCCGGCAGGGGCTATACGTTCTTACCCAAATTAGCCACGGGTGCCCTGAATGATCAAACTGGCTCGACTTCTCTTAAGCGCTTCTCGCCAAAGCCCAAAAGAACTGTACGGATAATTTTTCGCAAGTCTTTTCCCCGCAAATCATGTCTTATAGCCTTGGCCAAACTTATTTCTGCTACACCGAGTCTTAATACTGACTTGGCTTTACTGGTACAATAATACGCTTATCGGTTTTACCAATAAATCACATCGTAACTACCAATTTCAAATTCAATTTTTCCGCCTCTATAGAGAGACAACAACAGCGCACACTGCGCTTTTGAATGTTAAATTAGCGGAGATTATTATGAAAACGAAGTGTTTACTAACGGTAGCGATGAGTACCTTGATATTAGGTGGGAATGCATTTGCACAAAACCTACAGCTTACCCAAGATTCTGGTGCGCCAGTATCTGACAATCAAAACTCTAAAACCGCAGGTGAATTTGGTGGCGTTTTGCTGGAGGATTTTCATTTGATCGAAAAATTGGCGCGTTTTGACCGTGAGCGTATTCCCGAGCGAGTTGTGCATGCACGCGGTACTGGCGTTGAGGGTGAGTTTGTAGTTACAAATTCTGAAATTAGTGACTATACTACAGCGTCCCTGTTCTCGAAGAGGGGCAAGACAACTCCGGTATTTGTACGGATGTCCACGGTAATCCACCCAAAAGGCTCGCCCGAAGCTTTGCGCGATCCGCGCGGGTTTGCCACCAAGTTTTACACAGACCAAGGCAATTGGGACTTGGTAGGTAATAATCTACCGGTTTTCTTTATTCGTGATGCGATAAAATTTCCTGATATGGTGCATAGCTTAAAACCCTCCCCAGTAACAAATCAGCAAGACCCGAACCGGTTTTTCGACTTTTTCTCCCATCTTCCGGAATCGACAAATATGCTCACCCAAGTTTATACAGACCTCGGCACCCCTGCTGGCCTGCAATATATGGACGGAAATTCGGTGCATGCCCTGCGTTTGATTAATAAAGGCGGAGATACTGTATTTGCCAAGTTTCGCTGGAAAAGCCGTCAAGGTGTTAAAACACTGACGGCCTCGGAAGCAGCCGCAAAACCGTTTAACTTTGCTACTAAAGCTCTCTATGCCGATATTTCGGCTGGCAAATACCCTAAATGGGACTTGAGCGCGATCATCCTTGACCCCAAAGATATTGGCAAGCTTGACTTTAACCCTTTTGACGCCACGAAAGACTGGGCGGAGGAAGGTTCAGTGTTCAAAACCATTAAGATTGGCACGATGACCCTCAATAAAGTTCCGGATAATTTCTTTGCCTCAACCGAGCAAGTCGCATTTTCACCGGGTGTTTTTGTACCGGGCATTGCCGCTTCGCCTGATCGGCTTTTGCAAGGGCGTTTGTTCTCATATTCTGATACGCAACGTTACCGCGTTGGTACCAATTACCAGATGTTGCCTATAAATGCGCCGCGTGTGACGGTACGTAATGGTAGTCAAGACGGCGCATTGAATTTTGGCAAGCCAAGCGGAGATGTGAATTACCAACCATCGCGCACCCGCAATGACAATGCTTATTCTGACAATACCAAAATCACAACGGCGTCCTATGTCATTACTGGCACAGCGCAAAAAAAGGCCATCAGTATTAAAGCGCCGTTCAAGCAAGCGGGAGAGTTTTACCGCTCGTTAGACGCCGGGCAACAAACCAATCTGATCAGCAACCTTGCTGGTGATTTGGGGCAGGTGAAAAATTCTGAAGTGAAAGAAATCATGGTGACGCATTTCTTCCTTGCGGATAAGGACTACGGTATGCGCCTAGCCAAAGCTGTCAACGTCAATTTGACAACGGTAAAACGCCGCGCCAACAAAATTCAGATGGCTTCGCAATAATTTGCGATCATTCTGTGGCGCAACATTCGCCCCCAAATTTTACGCTAATGTTGCGCCAATTTTTTTACGCCAACTTTCACGAAAGAAATATCATGAAGTATTTTATAACAATCATTATTCTGCTCGCCAGCGCATTGCCCATGAATGGGCATAGCGGCGAAACATATTCATCCGAAAAAATAGCAGTCTTATATTTCGACGCGGCTCGCAAGGGGCAGGTGGATATATTACAAGGCTTGATTGAGGCTGGTGCCCCCATCGAAGCACGTAACAAAAAGGGATTTACGGCTTTTATCCTGGCAGCCTATAACAACCAAGCTGAAACCGTCGCTTACCTTGCGGATAAAGGCGCAGATGTTTGCGCCGGAGACAGCAAGGGCAATACCGCACAAATGGGCGTAGCATTTGCTGGCCATGATGATATGGCGCGCAAATTGTTGGGTTATAACTGCGAAATCGATGCCGTTAATAATAATGGCCAAACCGCTTTAATGATGGCGGCGCTATTCGGGCGCACCAATCAGGTGCAATTGCTGATTAGCCGGGGCGCTAGGGTTGATAAAAAGGATGGTTTGGGCAACAGCGCAATTTCTCTTGCGGAACAACAAGGCAATCAGAAAATGGTGACTGTGCTCAGGACTTTGCGCTCGACCGGGTAAATATCTTGTGCATGCCGAAATAAAGCCTGTACCTATTTATTTCCATTTCTACATATGTATGGGTTGATATGGGGGTGTTACTTCCCCATATTCGAGTGAAGAGCAAACACTTAATGTGAAGAACCAGTATGACCGATACGCAAAAAACACCAAATAAAGCAGTAAAAGAAATATCACAAACGTTACCAGTCCTGCCCCTGCGTGATATAGTGGTTTTTCCGCATATGGTTGTGCCGCTGTTTGTGGGCCGCGAGAAATCTATCAAGGCGCTGGAAGAAGTGATGAAAGCGGACAAAAAAATTCTGCTTCTGACCCAGAAAAACGCCAAGACCGAAGATCCGACCATCGAAGATATTCATGATATAGGCTGTATTGCGAAAATCCTGCAATTGCTGAAATTGCCGGATGGTACCGTGCGCGTACTTGTTGAGGGCGGGACACGGGCGCAAGTGGTTAAGTTTACTGATCATGACGACTATTTCGAAGCAGTAGCTAAGCCGATTGCTAGTCAAAATAAAGCTACCAAAGCCACTAAAGTTTTGATGCGCAGTGTTTTTGACCAATTCACCAAATATGTCAAACTTAACAAGAAAATCTCCGAAGATATTGTCACCGCAGTTTCTGACACCAAAGAACCAGGAAAATTGGTCGATACGATTGCCGTTCACCTCAATGTAAAAATAGCAGAAAAACAAAAACTGCTATCTGAAACCAACATCACTAAACGGCTTGAAACTTTATTCTCCTTCATGGAGGGCGAGATCAGTGTACTAAAGGTCGAGAAAAAAATTCGAGGTCGTGTTAAGCACCAAATGGAAAAGACCCAGCGCGAGTATTATCTTAACGAACAAATGAAGGCTATTAAGACCGAACTTGGCTCAGAGGAAGACAGCGATGAGATTGCTGATCTAACCAAAAATATTGCCGAGACTAAATTCACCAAGGAAGCTCGCAAGAAAGCCAAAGCAGAGCTGAAAAAGCTATCGCAAATGTCGCCAATGTCGGCTGAGGCCAATGTGTCTCGTAATTATCTCGACTGGTTGCTGTCCGTGCCGTGGGGCAAGAAAAAGCGTGTGCGCAAAGACCTGGTAGAAGCCCAAACCATTCTCGACCGCGAGCATTACGGTCTTGATAAAGTCAAAGAGCGCATCATTGAGCATTTGGCCGTGCAGACACGTATGAAAAAACTAAAAGGCCCAATCCTGTGTTTGGTTGGCCCTCCAGGTGTTGGTAAAACCTCATTGGGTAAATCTATCGCCGAAGCTACGGGACGCGAATTTGTGCGTGTTTCATTGGGCGGGGTGCGCGACGAGAGCGAAATTCGCGGTCATCGCCGGACTTATATAGGCTCTATGCCGGGCCGAATTATCCAGCGCATGAAAAAAGCCAAATACACCAATCCGATGTTCTTATTGGACGAAATTGATA
>JAKIUV010000125.1 GCA_021647375.1 Robiginitomaculum sp. | reverse complement strand
TCAACTCAAACCGCATCGCCTCCAATGTAGCACTCATCAACACCAACTCCGGCTTGATCGCGAGCAATACAGACATGATCCTGTCCAACACGGCGGAGATTAAAAACCTGACCAAAGGACTGGCGGGTGTAGTTGCACTTCCGACCGTGTTCCTGGACGCCGACAAAGACTCTGCCATAGCAGGCGGTATCGGGTTCTTCGGCGGTGAAATAGGTCTCGGTATAACAGGCACAAAACGCGTCAACAATAGCTGGAGCGTCGGTGCCAGTATTGCGGTTTCTGATGATGTGGCTACCGGACGAATTCAAGCCCAATGGTCAAGATAAGGCCAAGCAAACACGGGACAAAAGGCGGGGCGAATAAGAGCCGCTCTCCCTAACGGGAGGGCGGTTTTTACTTGGCGACACATTAAGCACTCTCCCATGCCTCAATCATTGTATCTACAATCAATTTGGGATGAGAGAAAAACAGCATATCACCACCGCCTTTGGCCATGACTTTCTTTATATTCACGCCAACATCTCGTAAGCGGTCGGCACGCATAGCCCGTGAATTGTTCTCATGGGAACCAATAATAGCATATAATTTACACTGCAGGTTTTGCAGCCATTGTAGCGGGTTTTCAGGCAAATCGCGGTAATCGTGATAGAGAGCAGCCTTGCCATTTTCAGCAATATATTGAAAACCCTGAATGATAGCGTCTGCATTGCTTTCGTCTTTAATAACATCTTGGTCCGGATTGGTGTGCGCAATAATAGTTTCCAAGAACCGCCGTGACCCAACGCGGCTGTGATATAACATACCAGCATTCACCACAAATTTCAGCATTTGTGGGTGATTTCTGATGATGCTTGAGAAAAATTTGGCGGTTTTGGGCATGTTTTCCCAATCTTCTGGCGAGAGTACTGGCAACATCGGTGCAATACATATCAGGGCACGCGTTTTTTGCGGGAATTTGTCTGCAAAAGCCAAGGAGAACATGCCACCATTGGTCTGGGCTATGTGTAAGGCTTGGGCTATGCCCAACTTTTCCATAAGGTAATTTATATCCTCTGCATGTTGTTCATAAGATTTTACGCCCTTTGGATATGGAGATGAACGGGCATAAAAGGGGCGTGCGGGTGCCAAAATTCTGAACCCTTTTTGTGCGGCATATCTGGCCAGTTCCGCTGGCCATACATCCCCGTAATATTGGTTGTGAAAGAACAGGCAGGGCTTGCCATCATCCGGGCCGAATATTGCGTAATCCATTATCCGTCCGTCGGGCAAAGACAAAAGCCGTCTATGTTCCGGCAATGGATAGGCTTGACTATCTTGACTGGCTGGCCTTTGTAGCGCACCCGTTAATACATCCTTGTTGACCAATTGCAGTGTGGTCAGACCGATAGCCATGCGAATAAATTCGGATTTGCTGTTGGTAGAGGTTTTGGCATAAATTGAGCGAATTTGCACACGAACAGTGTCAGCGGCAGTACCGCGTATCTGAGCAATTTCCTCAAAATTTTTGCCCTCGACCAAGTATTTCACCACATTGGCTTCTGCATCTGTAAGGCCAAAGGCTTTTTTGACTAAGGGCGATAAATAGTCCGGCCAAACAAAGTCTGCCGTTTTCAACAGGACAAACTTCCGCCCCCCGGCTGTCTTCCACGCAGAGAGGGCAATGAGTAAAGGTTTATTATCGCGTTTACGTTCCATACGAAACAAGCTCGGCGCATGGGCGTCATCGCCAAAATCACGCTGCGCCGTCAGCCTTATCTCCCTAAGAATAATATTGATGCTAGCACCCGTAAATGGCAGTTTTGATATTCTGTCTCCCTCGGCAATTTCAAACAAAGTTTCTGCCGCCGGATTAAAGGCTTCAATAATGCCGTCGACTGTCAATGCCAGCATGGCCTGCGGTTCGGCATTCAGTTTTTCGCGCAAAGGGATGGGCAAGGCATCTTCATTGCTTTGCATGACCGACAATATGGTTTCCGCGCGCTCTGCATGGCGAGCCAATAATTTGGCACTGGACGGGCTTTGAGTGATCCGTTCTTGCCATATGTCCACAAGTTCGCGAAACCGTTCTGGCTCCATTGCTACAGCATAGATACTGTCGACCAAATCCTGTTCGTCGTCATATATCTTATTATTTTGTGCCATATTACCCACCCCGCCTTACGGCCCGTAATTTTATTTTTCTAGTGCGTATAGCCATAAACAAAATATTTTTTCGTGTCATACCACGAACAGGGTATGCGCGAGATTTTTTTGTCCTCTAGCCTTGTAGGTAGTTTTTAACAAAGGAGGGCGTAATGTCTATAACTGTACCAAATAAATCTAATTTCAATCTTAAATCCAGGCTGGCAGCAGGATGCACTGGCTTTGTATTGTTAGTCGCATTGGGAGGGCAAACGGTTATGGCGCAGACTGCATGTGTTTCTGGCACCGGAAGCTTTTCGTTACGGTGTGGCCAGTCTGCTGACGCTTCCGGAGCCCAATCCACGGCAGTAGGCAACTTCGCACAAGCCACTGGTGACCGTGCAACCGCGCTGGGACGTGCTGCGAATGCGTCCGGCGAAGACGCTACGGCAATTGGTTTTGATTCAGATGTCACTGGTGCCAGAGCTACCGCGCTTGGCGCCAATGCCGATGCAACTGCCACAAATGCTACAGCAATCGGGCAGGATTCTCTGGCCAGTGGCGTATCCTCAACCGCGCTGGGCCAAAACTCACTGGCTAGTGAAATTTCAACAACTGCTCTTGGGCGGCTTTCCCGAGCGGATGCGGCGCGTGCGACAGCTGTGGGGAATAATGCAGATGCCAATGGCACGGATTCTACTTCTTTGGGCTATAACGCCAATGCTACGTTTAACTTTTCGACGGCCATAGGCGGATCAGCCAATGCCACAAGCACCCGTGCTACGGCACTCGGAGAATCGGCTAATGCGAGTGCCACAAATGCGACCGCGCTTGGATCCGGAGCAACGGCTTCGGCTCTTGATACAACGGCGGTTGGGCGTTCGGCAACCGCGTCTGGTGATAACAGCTCTGCCTTTGGCAGAGACGCTAATGCCAGCGGTATGAACGGGTTGGCTGTAGGATATGCTGCGTCTGCCAGTTTGACCAATACTGTTGCTATTGGTGCCAACTCCGTTGCCAATAACTTAAATGCTTTAGCGGTTGGGACAAGTGCAACAGCAACCGCCCAATCTGCGACAGCCCTAGGCACCAGCGCAACTGCCAGCTATATCAATGCCACGGCACTGGGGCAGTCCGCGACATCAAGCGGCGCCAGAAATACTGCACTTGGTGCAAATTCCACAGCCGGAATTGCGGCGGGGTTGGTCAGCAATGCAACAGCGGTCGGAGAAAACGCAGTGGCATCCGGAACTGCGAACACGGCCCTAGGGCAAGCAGCCAGCGCTACAGGGGCGTCCGCAACCGCATTGGGTCAGGGTAGCACTGCGACTTCCACTGATGCAACAGCCGTCGGGCAAAGTGCCGATGCGACCGGAATCAACACGGTCGCTCTTGGCTCCGACAGCTTAGCATCTGGTAATTCAAGCACGACAGTTGGTGATGCGGCTATCGCCAATGCTACCGACACGACGGCCATTGGCCAAAGTGCTGATGCCACAGCCAACAACGCCACAGCTCTTGGAGCCGATGCACAGGCTACTGGAGTAAGCGCTACAGCTTTGGGCGATTCCGCAAATGCTAGTGCTAGTAATACAACGGCACTCGGACAAAACTCCTCTGCTTCTAGTGAAGGTGCGACTGCAATCGGAGAAACGACGATCGCTTCAGGAACACAATCTATTGCTATTGGTCGGTTTACCGAAGCGTCCGGCTTCAATGCCACTTCTGTCGGTGCATTCTCAGATGCTACGGCTTCAAATGCCACCGCTCTTGGCCATTCTGCCCAAGCGACTGCCATTGGCGCCACCGCATTGGGTTCTGGTAATATTATAGGCCAATCAGCAAATGCGTCTGGGCTTGGTTCGGTGGCAATCGGCGGTGCAACCTATGACGGTAGCAATGTGTTGATTGCCGCAGGTGCTATAGCGAGCGGTTCGGGCAGTATTGCCATAGGAAATGAAGCTGTCGCCAGTGCGTCAAACGGAACGGCAGTTGGACGAAGTGCTGATGCTGTTAGTGTCAACGCCGCTGCTTTGGGTGCAGATGCGCAAGCTACTGGTGTTGCAGGTGTCGCACTAGGGAGTCAGGCGACTGCGACAGCGCTTAGGACGTCTGCTGTCGGCTTTAGCGCAGATGCTACAGGTATAGAGGCAACGGCAATGGGTTTTAATGCTCAAGCAAGTGGCACCCAATCCACATCGGTCGGGGCTTCTTCAGGTGCCACTACGGACTATGCCAGCGCCTTTGGTAATCGTGCTCAAGCTACTGGGCTTGGGGCGACGGCGATTGGCGCAGGCAATACGGATACAGAAGCCGCCAATGCCTCTGGTCTTGGCTCTGTGGCGCTTGGTGGGGCGACTTATAACGGGGCGGGGGCTTTATTGTTTGATGGTGCGCTAGCCAATGCAGATTACGCTTTGGCTATGGGGTCGGGGTCTGCTGCATCTGGGGCTGATAGTATCTCCTTTGGCCGTCTATCAACGGCTTCCGGGCTTAACGCCTTTGCTATGGGGCGCAATACAGTGGCATCGGGAACGTCTGCCATGGCATTTGGTTTTGATTCCGATGCGACGGCTAATTTCACACTCGCCTTTGGGAATAACGCCCAGTCTTCGGCACTTTATGCGATTGCGTTTGGAGCATCTGCTAACGCCAGTGCAGACAACGCCATGGCATTTGGTCGTTCATCGACCGCGTCAGGTCTTAATACCTTTGCTATTGGGCGCAATACTATAGCCAGCGGAACATCGGCTATGGCGTTTGGGTTTGATTCTGATGCTACGGCCAATTTCACATTGGCCTTTGGCAATAATGCCCAAGCCAGTGCGCTCTATGC
>JAKIUV010000021.1 GCA_021647375.1 Robiginitomaculum sp. | reverse complement strand
TCAAATTTACTCATTCTTCGTTCCTGTAAACACTCCGCCCAGCCCATGAAAAACTCCCAAAAGAAGAAATCCATAAACCGGACAAATGAAGTGCTACATAAAACGGACAATTAGAGTGCTAGCTACACACTCAAATGGCGAATTTGACAAATCCAACTAAATTAGGTAGTATGGGTATATGATTACTGAAAAAACCATACCGTCCACCAAGTTTCAAAACGCGGCAGGACAGGCATTAGACGATGCCCTACAAGACCCTCTTGGAATCACTAGGCGTGGTCGCCTTACCCATGTTCTGCTCTCTGCGAGCGAATATGACCGCCTAAAGCGTAGAGATCAGCAAGTGTATGCAATTGAAAACCTACCTGATGATATGGTCGATGCTCTTGCAACGGCAGCGCCACCCGCTTGGACTGAAAAACACAACAACGAACTCCGTTAAAGCATAGATGTCCATTCCTGACCCTGAACCCGGCCTTGTCATACGCTATAGCTATTTATGGCAACATGAAGCCGCGCACGGAAAAGAGGATGGCACAAAAGACCGTCCTGCTGTCGTCGTTATTACCTTAAAAAACGAAGATGGGAAAAAACGGGTCGCGGTTGTGCCGATAACGCACAGCCCGCCTGCGAAACCTGAAAACGCCTTGCAACTTCCTGCGCCAGTTAAAAAACGCTTGGGGTTGGACGATGAAGCCTCATGGATCGTTTTAACAGAGGTAAACGTCTTTACATGGCCGGGGCCAGACTTACGCCCCATAAGCCGTGAAAAGCCCGCAAAAATGGCATTTGGCTATCTTCCTGCACGGCTTACACAAATGATTATTGACAGTCTCCGCACCAATAATAAAAGCCGTGCCAAAATGGTAACACGTACTGATTAGGCGCATATCAAAGAAAAATGGTACGGGCGGCCGGACTTGAACCGGCACTTCCTTACGGAAACAAGATTTTAAGTCTTGCGTGTCTACCGATTCCACCACGCCCGCAAAAGCATAATATTGAGGTTTGCTCGGTAGGCGGCAATATGGCGATAAATTTGTTGAATACCAGTTAAAAATTGCGCTTGGGCAAGAAAAATCTCATAAAGCCCTATGAAATTTGCATCTCCCCTTATCGAAGGCCGCCTAGTTAGCCGTTATAAACGGTTCTTTGCCGATATAGAGCTTGCTGACGGTTCGATCGTCACGGCACACTGTGCCAATACCGGATCTATGGCGGGCTTGAAAGATGCGGGCAACCGGGTCTGGATAGAGCCGGCGGATAATCCCAAACGCAAGTTGAAATATGATTGGCGGATTATTGAAATTGGCCAAGGCGCGGAAAAGGCTCTTGTCGGTGTCCACACAGCCTGGCCGAACAAGATTGTTGAAGAAGCCTTGAACAATCAGCATATCCCCGAACTGGCTGGCTATGGCAGCTTACGCCGCGAAGTTAAATACGGAGAAAACTCCCGCATTGATTTCCTGTTGGAAAGTGCGGGGCGACGCCCCTGCTATATAGAGGTTAAAAGCATTACATTCTCGCGCACGCAAGGTTTGGCGGAATTCCCGGACAGTCCAAGCGTGCGCGCCACCAAACATGTAGGCGAGCTGACCAATATGGTCACTTCTGGCGCGCGAGCAGTGATGCTCTATGTGGTACAGCGCGATGATTGTGACCGCTTCAGCATTGCCGCAGATGTCGACCCAAAATACCAAGCGGCGATTACGACGGCACACAAAGCAGGTGTGGAAAGCCTATGTTATGCCTGCACATTATCACCAGAGGAAATTACCATCTCACATAAAATTACGACATTAGGGGCAATTAAGATTGCGCACAAATGACAATCTACTGTATAGGACAAATATGATGAATTATATACAAGCAGACATGGCAGGCGAGGCTCGCGACGGGAAAATTAAATTGCACGGGCCTGAGGCCTTTGCTGGTATGCGCAAAGCTGGGCGTTTAGCGGCGGAATGTTTGGATATGTTGGTGCCCATGGTCAAACCCGGTGTCACTACCGAAGCCATTGATGATGCAGCACGGGAATTTGTTCTAGACCATGGTGCAGTGCCTGCCTGCCTTGGCTATCGAGGTTATCAGCACACTGTCTGTACGTCGGTCAATCATGTGGTTTGCCACGGCATCCCTGCCCCCAAGCCGCTTAAGAACAGTGATATTGTCAATATTGATGTCACGGTTATCGTCGACGGTTGGCACGGCGATACATCGCGCATGTATCCGGTCGGCCAGATAAACCGCAAGGCCGACAGGTTGATTAACATTACTTACGACGCGCTGATGCTGGGGATTGCACAGGTTAAACCCGGCAATACTGTCGGCGATATTGGCGCGGCCATACAGAAATTTGCCGAAGGTGAGCGCTGTTCTGTGGTGGATGATTTTTGTGGGCATGGTTTGGGGCGCTTGTTTCACGACGAGCCAAATATTTTGCATGTGGGCAATCCCGGCGAAGGTGAAGTTTTGAAAGAGGGCATGTTTTTCACTATTGAGCCAATGATAAACCTAGGCCGCTCCCACACCAAAGTCCTGTCAGACGGCTGGACTGCCGTCACCCGCGACAAAAAATTAACGGCGCAGTTCGAGCATTCCATGGGCGTCACCGCGTCGGGCGTAGAGATATTCACCAAATCCCCGGCAGGGCTTGACCGTCCACCCTATGACTAAACCCGTGACTAAACCCGTGACTAAACCCGCGAAAAAACCCAAACCCCATTACCACGGTCATCGCGACCGCCTACGGGCGCGGTTTTTGGAGGGCGGTGTGCAAGCTTTGGCGGATTATGAACTGCTGGAGCTTTATCTATTTCGCTCCATATTGCGCCGCGATGTTAAACCCATTGCCAAAGAATTAATCGCAAAATTTGGTAGTTTCGCCGAAGTTGTGTCCGCACCGATTAACCGCTTGGCTGAGGTCAAAGGTATTAGCGAAAAAATTGCGCTCGATTTAAAAATTCTCCAAGCTGGCGCGCTCAAAATTGGACAAGAAAGCATATTGGGTCGCCCAGTGCTTTCGTCGTGGAACGCCCTTCTCGACTATTGTCGCTCGGCTATGCAGTTTGAAACCGAAGAGCAGTTTCGGGTGTTGTTTCTGGACAAGAAAAACCGCCTGATAGCAGACGAAATATTGGGACAAGGCACAGTCGACCGTGCGCCCGTCTATCCGCGCGAAGTGATTAAACGGGCGCTAGAATTATCGTCAACCGCCATCATCCTAGCCCATAATCACCCGTCGGGCGATCCAACGCCGAGCCAAAGCGACATCGACATGACCAATAATATAGTTGCAGCTGCCAAACCACTAGGCGTCACAGTCCATGACCATCTGATCATTGGGCGCGATAGCACTGTGAGCTTTAAAACATTGGGTTTGATGTAGCTGTAAAACGCGACAGACTTAGCCCAAGTGCACATTAATGTTGTCCGTAGAAACACGGTATATTAGCAAAACTGCATATGCGCTTGCGAAACTCCGGTTTTTTGGCTATAAGAAGCTGTTGGGGAAGATGTTTCCTGCAATAATAACAATAATGGAGGAAAAATATGTACATGAAAAAAATGCTATTTGTTACTGCTTTAACAATAGGTCTGGGGGCGACTACTGCAAATGCGCAAGAGCAAGTTCAAGAACAGGTCCAAGAACAAATGCAAGAACAGGTTCAGGAGCAAGCCGAACAGGTAATGACTGAAGCTACAGAATCCGTAGAAAAAGCAGTTGACGGCGCCACAACAATGGTTGTTCCTGCAAAAGCCGCTGGCCCTGAGGGCATGTGGGTGCGTAGGAAAAAAGGCCAAGATGTACGCGTATCGTTTAAAGACGGCGCTATGTATTGCACAATTATCAACCGCACCAAGAAAAGCGGCAAGGCCAAGAAGGACTTTGAAATGTGCCACGGCATGATGGCCGAGGGTGATGCTTGGAAAGGCAAGAAAATGAAGCATCCAGAGATGCCGAAATTCATGACGTTCAAGGGCACCGTCACCGTCGAGGGTGATGTCCTGAAAATCAAAGGCTGCGCAGGCATTTGTGACAGTGAGAAATGGGATCGCGCCAAGCCAGCCGAAGCGGCAAAGGTTGAAGAGATGAAGTCTGAATAGACTTTAACCACTTGACAAAACTATTAGAGGCCTGCCCTGATCATATCGGGGCAGGCTTTTTGCTATCAACGTCGTGTTGCTATTGACTGTATATGACTAAGCACTAAGAGTGTTCCTATAAAAATAATAATTTGGGGATCCCATGACCGATAACAAAAACTACCGAACGCTTGTGCTTCTGCTCTTGACGCTGGTGTATGCATTCAATTTTATTGATCGCCAAATCATCGGGATATTATCGCCGTTTATTCAGGCGGATTTAGGTCTTTCCAATACCCAACTTGGACTTTTGAAGGGCATAGTTTTCGCCTTATTTTATACCATTATTGCCCTGCCTATAGCGTGGCTGGCGGATAGGTATAACCGGGTAAATATTGTCTCCACATCATTGGCGGTCTGGAGTGCCTTTACAGCATTAACTGGAATGGCAGGAAACTTCTTGCAGATTGGTCTCGCCCGTATTGGTGTTGGCATCGGCGAAGCAGGCGGTAGCCCACCGTCACATTCTATTTTATCGGACTTATACCCAAAGGAAGAACGGGGTAGTGCATTATCTATTTACGCCCTCGGTATTCCCATTGGGCTTGGCTTTGCTTATTTTATTGCCGGTATAGCCCTTGGCAATCCCGGTTCTGGCTTTGACTGGCGCCAACTCCTTATCTGGCTCGGCATTGCGGGTGTCGGCTTGGCGGTCATCGTCCGAATTGTCATTCGTGAACCGGAACGCGGCGCACAGGAAGCTTCAGATACGGGCGAAAAACCAACCTCGCCGCCATTTGGTGAAGCCCTCGGCATTCTCCTATCCATACCATCTTGGTGGGCAATGTGCCTAGGCATCGCCTTTGCTTCATTTGCTGGCTATGCGTTTTCCACCTGGCAAATAGATTATCTTTTACCCTTTGACGGCAGTTCTGAAAAACCTGTCGGGTTTAAAAATATGATGTTCACCCTCGGCTTTATCAACATGTTTGCTTACGGATTTGGCACATGGCTAGGCGGCTATTTGGCTGACCGTTTTGCCAAGCGCAATAACAATGTACGCGCCTATGCGCTGATCCCGGCCATTACCGTCATCTGTGCTTTGCCATTAGCCGTCCTGTCGTTCTGGGTGCCAACTGTATGGGCGCATATGGCCGTTATCACCATCTTTGTGGTTTTCCTTGGTATGTATCTCGGCCCGTCATTTGCCATCGCCCAAACCTTGGCACCTATCAATATGCGGGCAATGTCCACGGCTTTGTTTTTCCTTATTCTCAATATTATCGCCCTGGGCGGCGGGCCGACAATCGTCGGTATATTGGTGGACGTGTTTGAACCTGCCCACGGCAAGGTCCACGCTATCCGCATTTCCATGACATGGGTAAGCTTGTCCTTTATCATTTCAGCCATAAGCTTTATGATTGCAGCGAAAAACCTACCCAAAGACTGGGCGGCGGCGGAAAAGCGCAATGAAGCTGTTGCATCCGAATGAATACCCCATATGTAGGGGGCGTACAAATATAAGGTAGTATTATGATTCCCCGTTACGCCCGCCCTGATATGGTTGCCATTTGGTCGCAAGAGACCAAGTTTCGCATCTGGTTTGAAATAGAAGCCCACGCTTGTACCGCTATGGCCGAGCTTGGAGTTATCCCGAAAGACTCTGCCAAAAACATCTGGGACAAGGGTAATGCGGCGGAATTTGACGTTGCGGCAATCGACGAAATTGAACGCGAGGTCAAGCACGACGTTATCGCATTTCTGACCCACCTTGCCACCTTCATCGGCGACGATTCGCGCTTTGTCCACCAAGGTATGACATCATCAGACGTTCTGGACACGACATTGTCGGTACAGTTGGCTCGCGCCAGTGATTTGCTTTTAGAGGGTATGGACAAAGTTTTGGCGGCGCTCAAAGCCCAAGCCCTAGAGCATAAATATACCCCAACCATTGGCCGCTCCCACGCTATCCATGCAGAACCAACCACGTTCGGCCTGAAAATGGCGCAAGCTTACGCCGAATTTGAACGCTGCCGCACACGCCTCGTCACAGCCCGCGCCGAAATAGCCACCTGTGCTATTTCCGGGGCGGTCGGAACTTTTGCCAATATAGACCCACAAGTTGAAGAATATGTAGCCGATAAGCTTGGCCTCACGGTCGAGCCTATCTCGACCCAAGTCATCCCCCGCGACCGCCATGCCGCCTATTTTGCCACGCTCGGCGTCATCGCAAGTTCTATCGAACGCTTGGCCGTTGAGATCCGGCATTTACAGCGCACCGAAGTTCTGGAGGTTGAAGAGTTTTTCTCCAAGGGACAAAAAGGCTCCTCTGCCATGCCCCACAAGCGCAATCCGATTTTGACAGAAAACCTGACTGGTTTAGCGCGCCTCGTGCGTTCCGCCGTTACCCCTGCCCTAGAAAATGTTGCCCTGTGGCATGAACGGGATATTTCCCACTCCTCCGTAGAGCGCGGTATTGCGCCAGACGCAACTATCCACCTGCACTTTGCCCTTTACCGTCTGGCGGGCGTAATGGGAAAGCTGGTGGTGTACCCGGAAAACATGTTGGCTAATTTGAACAAGCTTGGGGGCCTACACAATTCCCAGCGCATTATGTTGGCTCTGACCCAAAAAGGCATGAGCCGCGAGGACGCCTATAAGGCCGTGCAGACTAGTGCCATGGCAAGTTGGCGCGGTGAAGGCGAGTTCCAGGCACTCCTTAACGCCGACCCTGTGGTAAACAAGCATTTAAATCCGGACGAAATTGGCGAAATGTTTGACCTTGATTATCATTTTGCACAAGTGGATGAAATTTTTTCAAGAATTTTTTCCTAGGTTTTCCTAAAATTTCTTAGGTTTTTTGCAGTACTTAGCCATTTTTTTAATGCCATTCCGCTCTTTGGTAAATGAAGGGTTAGCGACACATTTGCCAAAAAATAACCATTGATGTGTATCAAAGCGACATAACAATAATAATTGGTATTAACTTCAAGAGAACTAAGGACTAAAACAATGAAAAAATTTACCGCTATTTTGGGTACGGCAGTATTATGTGTAACCGCTGCCACAGCAACTGCATCTGAACGCCCTGACATATATGTCGTCAAATTCCGCGCCGATGATTGTGCAAATTGTGCCGTCATGGAAAACAAATTGGACAACGCTATGAATATGGTGCGCAGCTCAAAGGTAGAGCTTGTGACTATCGACACATCAAATGCACTGAAATGGGAAGTTTCTGCCCATACTGCATTTGACCGCAACATCACCAAACAGTACAATAAATGGGCGGGCCTCACTGGTTTTACGGCTGTAATTGACCGTCAAAGTGGCCGCACACTTGGTTGCCTCACTGACAATGCAGACCTATTTAAATCAGCCAACTTTATTAAAGCAGCCGCTGGCCTGCCGCACGATCAAGCGGTTTCCAACCGTTCAGCGCAATTCCGTTGCCCAGCAGCCCATAATGTTGACCCCGGTCAATAATTTTGGCAAATAATTACTCCCGTAAATACAAAACAATAGGTTCGGTTCGCCGAGCCTATTTTTTTGCCCGTATTCCCCGTATTTACATCACGAATATTTTACATATTTAGCTGTATAAGTCAGATGCGCAGACTTTTTGGCACAGCTATAGGTGAGTAATGACACATTTGATTAAATATTTTTTCCTGCCCTTATTCCTAATCTTGGGCATTGGTTCCGCCGCTCATGCGCAACAGCCACCAGAAATGTATGTGGTGATATTTCGTGCCGACTGGTGCGCGCCTTGTAAAATTGTCGAGCCAAACCTTAACCGCGCCCTTAAACAACTCAATGACCCTGCAATCAAAGTCGTGGTTATTGATGTTACCGATAGCGGGCGCATTGAACGCAGTGCCCATATCGCTTTTGACCACCAAATCGCAACGCAATATAATATGTGGTACGGCGTCACAGGCTTCGCGGCTATGATTGATGCGGACACTAAAAACACGCTCGGCTGTGTTAATATGATGTATGACGCTGGGGCTATGGCGGCCCATATCGGAAACCTGAAAACCTATGCGCTGGCAAATAAGCCGTCATTCGACATTACCTGCCCCGCCCCCAACGCACCGCGCTGATGTAACAAGTTCTTAATTTCTCCTTCCCCCATTTTTTGATGGGGGAAGGAGAGAAGTGTTTTACTCAGCCTCAGTAATCTGCTTACGGGCTTCGGTTAAGAAGATGTCCATGCGCTCACGGATTTCAACGTCGGACATTTGAACACCCGCCGCAATAACATCTGCTTTGATCTTACGAAACACATCTTCGTCGCCGGGTTCTTCCATATCGGATTTAATCACTTCGAGAACATAAGGCATGACATCATCACCAGTTTTCCCGATAAGGTCAGCAACCCATAGGCCAAGCAATTTATTGCGGCGGGCTTCGATTTTAAAATCTTGATCTGCATCTGATACAAATTTCTTCTCTGCAAATTTATTACGGTCATCAAAGGATTTCATTTTATTTCCAATCAAGTTGAGCATTTGCGCCATTTTACCTAGCCTGACTAAAAAAGGCCACAAAATTATAATTAATATCCCCAATAAAAAGCAGCGTATTTCATGTAGATTGTCTTGTGGTGTGAGACCGCCTAGGATAAATTCTTGCCTTATAGTGCGAATCGGCACGCAAATGGCAGTATATCATGTCCAGACGAGAAAAAATCTACGAAGGCAAGGCAAAAATTCTATACAAAGGGCCAAAACCCGGCACACTTGTTCAGTATTTCAAAGACGACGCGACTGCTTTTAATGCCAAAAAGAAAGCCATTTTGAGCGGTAAAGGCGTCCTAAACAACCGAATTTCAGAGCATATTATGCTAATGCTCGGCAAAGTCGGCATACCTACGCATTTCATCAAACGCCTGAATATGCGCGAGCAACTCATAAAAGAGGTGGAAATCATCCCCCTCGAAGTCATTTGTCGCAATGTGGCCGCAGGCTCCATTTGCCCGATGTTCGGCCTTGAAGAAGGTAAGCGCCTGTCCCGCTCTATTATCGAGTTTTGCTATAAAAAAGATGAGCTTAACGACCCGCTCTGCACCGAAGAGCATATTCTCGCATTCGGTTGGGCGACATCCGCAGAGGTCGACGAAATGACGGCACTGACATTACGTATTAATGATATTTTGTGCGGCATGTTTGCGGGCATTGGCATTGATCTGATAGACTTTAAAATAGAGTTTGGTCGTTATACGGACGAGAACGGAGATCATGTGTTATTACTGGCCGATGAAATCAGTCCGGATTCTTGCCGTCTCTGGGATAGCAAGACCCAGGAGAAACTTGATAAAGACAGGTTCCGCCGTGATCTCGGCGGGCTGGTTGATGCCTATACGGAGGTTGCGACCCGGCTCGGTATATTAAAGCAAAATCCGAAAGCGCCGCCTAAACTATCAGTAGTCTCTAATAAGCCAGAATCTAACGAGGATGAATAAATGAAAGCTATTATACATATCGGTCTTAAGCCCGGCGTTCTGGACCCGCAAGGCCGCACCATTGCCCGTTCTTTAGCTCATATGGGTTTTGAGGGTGTCACCAAAGCCCGCCAAGGTAAGACGATTGAACTTGATCTTAGCTCTGATAATGCTGAAACCGCAAAACTGGAAGTCGAGAAAATGTGCAAGCAATTGCTGGCCAATACGGTGATCGAAGATTACCAAATCGAGATTGTCGAGTAGGACGCACCATGCAAAGCGCAGTTATTGTCTTCCCCGCTTCAAATTGTGACCGCGACGCCGCGACCGCACTTGAGAAAGTCACCGGGCGCAAACCTCTCATGGTTTGGCACGAAGAAACCACCCTGCCCAAAGTTGATTTTGTGGTTATACCGGGTGGGTTTTCTTACGGCGATTATCTGCGTTCGGGGGCTATCGCCGCCCGCTCGCCTATCGTCCGCGACATTGTCAAAAAAGCTGGTGATGGTCTTCCCGTAGCCGGGTTTTGCAACGGGTTTCAAATCCTGACCGAAGCCGGGCTTTTACCGGGTGCATTGATGCGCAATAAAGGCCTGCGCTTTGTCTGCCGCCCGCAAAAGCTACAAATTGTCAACGGGGATACAATGTTCACCAAAGCCTATAAAGGTATAACCGAAGTGACCTACCCTATCGCCCATTTCGACGGCAATTATTACGCCGATAATGATACGCTTAGAGAGTTGAGAAAATCCGGACGCATCGTGTTCAAATATATAGATAACCCCAATGGTTCCCTAAACGATATTGCGGGAATTTGCAACGAAGCGGGCAACGTTCTGGGCATGATGCCCCACCCTGAGCGGGCGGTGGACCCTTTAATTTGCGATTCTGGGCGCGGCGGTACGGACGGCATTGCCCTGTTTAAGAGCGTATTGGAGGCGGTGCGATGAAAAAAGTGAAAATCACACCTGAAGTCGTTGCTGAACACGGGTTATCTGAAAAAGAATACGAAATTATTTGCGACAGGCTTGGTCGCGCGCCCAATATCACAGAGCTTGGTATATTCTCGGTCATGTGGTCGGAGCATTGTTCCTATAAATCATCGCGGCGGCATTTGAAGAAAATGCTGACCAAAGGCAAACGGGTTATTCAAGGCCCCGGCGAGAATGCGGGTGTTATCGACATAGACGACGGCGATGCGATTATCTTTAAAATGGAGAGCCATAACCATCCGTCTTATATTGAACCTTTTCAGGGCGCAGCCACAGGCGTAGGCGGGATTATGCGCGATGTATTTACTATGGGTGCGCGGCCTATTGCCAATCTCAATGCGCTGCGGTTCGGTGAGCCGTCCCACCCAAAAACCAAGTCATTGGTGGCAGGCGTAGTCCACGGCATTGGCGCTTACGGCAATTGTGTTGGTGTGCCGACGGTTGGGGGCGAGACCAATTTCCACCGTGGATATAATGACAATATTCTGGTCAATGCCATGTGTGTGGGTCACGCCAAACAAGACAAGGTTTTCTATTCAGCCGCCAAGGGCGTCGGCAATCCGATTTTTTATGTAGGCTCCAAGACCGGGCGCGACGGCATTCACGGTGCGACTATGGCATCGGCTGAATTTGATGATGACAGTGACGCAAAACGCCCTACCGTCCAGGTCGGCGACCCGTTCACAGAGAAACTGCTAATCGAAGCCTGTATGGAGCTGATGGCCACGGATGCGATCATCGCCATCCAAGACATGGGCGCCGCAGGCTTAACATCTTCGTCCATCGAAATGGCGGACAAAGGTGGGGTTGGCGTCAAAATGAACTTGGATAAAGTCCCCCAACGCGAAACCGGTATGACCCCCTACGAGATGATGCTGTCCGAGAGCCAAGAGCGCATGCTCATGGTCTTACAGCCCGGCAAAGAGCATATTGCCATAGAAATATTCGAAAAATGGGACCTCGACGTAGCCGAAGTTGGTATAACCACCGATACTGGGCATCTGGTTTTGACCCACAAAAGCAAAACCGTTTGCGATATTCCCATAGCACCGCTCGGTGATGACGCTCCGAACCTCAACCGCCCTTACGATCCGCCCAAAGATTTGGATGTTCTCTATAACGACCAAATCATGGATCCTGTGACCAGAGGCACCAGCTATAACGCAGTGGTCACGACCCTGATCACCAGCCCGGACATCGCCTCCAAGCGCTGGATATGGGAACAATATGACCGCTCCGTTATGGGTGATACAGTCGACAGTTCCAATTCCGGCGGCGATGCGGCCATTGTCCGCATTCACGGCACCAACAAAGCCGTAGCTATCACCACGGATTGCACGCCGCGCTATGTTACTGCCGATGCATTTGAAGGCGGCAAGCAAGCGGTCGCGGAAACCTACCGCAATCTTTGTAGTGTTGGCGCCGAACCTATCGCTATCACCGATTGTCTGAATTTTGGCAACCCGGAGCGCAAAGACGTTATGGGGCAATTCGTCCGCTCCATAGAAGGCATAGACGCGGCGTGTCGGGCGCTGGATTATCCTGTGGTTTCCGGCAATGTGTCCCTATATAATGAGACCAATGGCCAAGCCATTCCCCCAACCCCGGCGATTGGCGGCGTTGGGCTAATTAAAGATTTGGAACGCTTTGCAACGCTTAAAGGGGCAAAAGAAGGTGAGCATCTTGTGCTTTTGGGCAAGACTGATGGCTGGCTTGGCGCATCTCTATATGCACACCTCATCCTCGGTCACGCAAAGTCCGAGGCGCCCTTATACGCACCGCCGCCCGTCGACCTTGAAGCCGAGAAAACTGCGGGCACGTATGTGCGCCGGTTGATCCGCGACCGCCGCGTTAGTTCCGTGCATGATTTATCCGACGGCGGCCTTGCTCTTGCGGCAATAGAAATGGCATTTGCTAATGGCTTTGGCTTTGAGCTGAAAGGCTCTGCCGATGTGCCGCTTTATGCGTGGCTGTTCGGCGAAGACCAAGGGAGGTATCTGGTATCAGTCGAAGAAAACAGCCTAAACCCCGTCATCAGCACGGCGCGGACATTAAATATCCCCGCCCAAAAAGTCGGCACAATTGGCGGAAGTCGTTTAATCGCAACAGGCGGGTTTGACTTATCCTTACAAGATACCCATATGGAATATGAAAGTTGGCTACCAGACTATATGGCCGACTAAACTAAGGAACACACCTATGGCTATGCAAGCCGACGATATTATCCAAATGATTAAAGCCGCCCTGCCCGATGCGCAGGTGGAACTAATCGACTTGGCCGGAGACGGAGACCACTATAAAGCCGTCATCACCAGCCCGTCTTTCGCTGGGCTATCCCGTATCGCCCAGCACCAAGCCGTTTATGGCGCTCTTAAGGGTAAAATGGGTGGAGAACTTCACGCCCTTGCACTCGAAACCAAAGCAGAATAACAAAATAAGGAAACACCATGACCGACACAGTAAGCGATCGCATTAAAAACACCGTCACCAGTAATGACATTGTGCTTTACATGAAAGGCACACCAACATTCCCCCAGTGCGGATTTTCCTCCACTGTTGTGCAAATATTTGACTATCTCGGCGCAGAATATGCCAGCGTTAATGTACTGGATGATCCGGAAGTCCGCCAAGGCATAAAAGACTATAATAACTGGCCAACCGTCCCGCAAATCTTCGTCAAAGGCGAATTTATCGGCGGTTGTGATATTATGCGCGAAATGTTCGAAACTGGCGAACTTAAGACATTATTGGCCGAAAAAGGCATTTCTACAGCATAATCTTTCTAACTTCGGCCATTTTTTACACTGTAGGGTGGTATATTTACTTCATCTAAACCATATCGTGCTATAAGCCCCCTATATTTCATAAATATAGGTTAGATTTGTACGATGGCCCTAACAATTAAACAGACAAAAAAGGACAGAACTTGGACGGCTATTCTGCTCGAAGAATCAGAGCGTAGCCTAAGGCACCGCAATGCCCGGCGCGGCAATACATTTCGGCGGATGTATTCCAGTGTGTTGGTATTAGTCAGCGCTGGTTTTGTCGTATATTGTAGCCTGTTTTATGTTGGTGCTTTTTTTGATGCAGGGAAAGTTGTTGGTATTAGCCAGTCCCTGCTGGCAGAAAAAGCCCAAAACAATGTACGCAATATGCCGCGTGTAAGAAAACGGACACTATTTTCCCCTATTATCGAAGGTTTTTCCACAAACCGTATCTATCTACGCAAAGGACAAACTATCCTCGCGACGTATTCCCTACCGCGCAAAAGCAAACTCACACTCACAATCAAGCAATGTAATTCTATGCCTGTTATAGAAGTGTTTAAATGTGAAGTTTTGGGCGAACAAGGCAAAGTTATACGCAACCGTTCTACTGGTTTTGTTGAATTTACGGTTTCGGAGCCAGGGTTTTATTATTTTGACGACGAAGTTATTGAATTACCAAAAACGGAACTAAAAGCCAATTTCGACTACCGTATTGTTTGGCAACGCGGTGGCAAGCAAGCGCGTGTTACGCGCGAGCTTCCACGATTGCGTTAATCTTAATTGTTTAGCGAGAATAGAACTCGACGGTAAGATTTGGTTCCATAACAACCGGATACGGCACTTCGTCGAAAGACGGTACGCGTACATATGTTACTTTCATTACTTTCGGATCCAGATCGAGATATTCAGGAATTTCCCGCTCTGCGCTCTCAAGTGCTTCCAAAACCAGAGCCATAGTGCGGGACTTTTCGCGCACTTCAACCACATCACCAGGCTTACAGCGGTAAGACGGGATATTAACGCGCTTGCCGTTGACCGTAACATGACCGTGATTAACAAATTGCCGCGCGGCGAAAACGGTTGGTACAAATTTCGTGCGGTATACAACGGCGTCCAAACGGGATTCCAAAAGGCCGATCAGGTTTTCGGATGTATCCCCGCGCATACGGTCAGCGGTTTTATAGGTACTGCGGAATTGTTTCTCGGTAATATTGCCGTAATAGCCCTTAAGTTTCTGCTTGGCACGCAATTGCGTACCGTAATCAGATAGCTTACCACGGCGATTTTGGCCGTGCTGTCCTGGTGGGAATGGGCGTTTGTTGACTGGCGACTTAGGACGACCCCAGATATTTTCACCAACACGGCGATCGATTTTATATTTAGCGGAATGACGTTTTGACATGCGAAAGCACCTTTTTGCGACGTGGCCCGGCTCCCCGGCCAATCCGAAGAGCGATTTTGCCCAAAAGGCGACAACGGCGGCACCACACCAACCCGTGAAAAACACTGCCGTAAGCAGAGTTGCGCGTCTTTTAAAGGTGGGTGCATCAATGTCAAGCGGGGTTTATGAAGAATTTGTACAAAACACGTCTGTTTGCACGCAATCGGCTTTTTGTTGGAATGCAAGGTTAATTAAAATTTACTTGCATATAATATGTATACGTATTATATGCCAGAAATGATAACAAAACACGAAGACTTACTGGGAACGCTCATCCATGACGTAGCCCACTTACTGAGGTGTGATATTGATAGCCGTGTGAAGCGCTATAATTTAACACGCGTTAAGTGGCTGGCGCTCGGCATTATCGAGCATAGACCAAATATTACGCAAAGGGACTTGGCCATAGAACTAGAGCTTGGCTCTGCTTCGGTTGGCAGGCTTGTTGACCGATTGGAAAGCCGTGGGTTTATTTCACGAAAACCTGCACCGAATGATCGGCGGGCTAACTGCCTTAGCTTAAAACCAGAGGCCTCCAAACTTTTGCAAGAACTCAGAAATATAGCTAGCGAGATGAAGAATAACGCGCTCCAAGGCTTAAGCGCAGATGAAGTCAAAGCCGTAAACTCTGGACTACTCAAAATCAAACAAAACTTAAAAGGACTATTAACAACGGTTATATTTAGCGTCTCGGCCTTTTCCCAAGATATTATCATACGACTTGGCGAAGCCAGCAGTACCGGAACAATGACAATCATTTAATTTTGCCAAAAAATAATCATAGGAGACTAACATGTCAATTAAAGCAATTATTAATCAAGAGCAAATCCCCCTCAATAAATGCAAATCTACAGACCCGCTCATGGCCGCCATAGAAATTATGGCGAAGGAAAGCGCTAATGGGTTAGCCGTAGTAGACAAAGGCGGCAAGCTTGTGGGAATCATAACGGGGCATGATGTTGTTACGGCGCTCGTGTCTGAAAAATTTGATATGGATCGTGCCCAGGTACATCATTATATGTCCACCCATGTGGTAACTTGTAACCGCGACACCAACTTAAGCAGTGCGCTCATGAAAATGAAGCATCACAACATCCAGCATTTGGTCATAGTAGATGGCTCTGTACTCGTCGCCGTTTTATCCATGCGAGATATTTTAAACAAAATGCATCAGAACGATGTTATGGAGTTGTCCGTCTTAAAGGATATTGCGGTTGCACATAAAGCTGCCATGGTAAATTAGCTCTAGTGGTCATATCCATTAGAGTAAAGAAAGCAAACAGCCCCGGCAAACCAGGGGCTGTTCACTCCTCTCCGCTAATACACGTTTCAAAAATGTAAATAGCCCCAAAACTGCAACAATCTGCAACACAGTGTTCCGTTGTCTAACAAAGATTGTCTGGCACTCCCCATATATCTGTGACAAGCGGGAGTGTGAATAATAAATCAACCATAATAAGCACCGCCCATTACGGCCTGCTCGCAGGCATTGCCGCCTATGTTATGTGGGGGTTTTTCCCGGTTTATTTTAAAATCACTCAGGACGTACCACCGTTAGAGATATTGGCACACAGGATTGTCTGGAGCCTGCCATTTGCCGCCATTATTTTATATTTTCGCAAACAATGGCCGCAAATATGGCACGCCGCGCGCAATCTGAAAACTCTGGGCGCATTGAGCCTGGCTGCCTTGCTCATCGCCTTTAACTGGGGGCTTTATATCTGGGCCGTACAGGACAGTCAGATTTTTCAAGCAAGCCTGGGGTATTATATCAACCCACTTATTTTCGTTCTGGTCGGTGTGGTGTTTTTGGGGGAAACGCTGAGCCGCTTGCAAATTCTTGCCGTTGTATTTGCTACGGTTGGCGTCGCGCTGTTGACATTTTACGGCGGGCAGTTCCCGTGGATTGCGCTAAGCTTGGCGGTCAGTTTTACCATCTACGGTGTCATCCGCAAACAAGTGAAAATCGGTGCCGTTCCGGGCTTGTTTATCGAAATATCAGTCCTGTTTATTCCGGCAATTGCTTATTTGATATATTTATCAAGCCAAGGCCAAACCAGTTTCCTAAGAGACGCGCCGGCCATGAACACATTGCTAATCATGGCAGGTCCGCTCACGGTCTTGCCATTGGTCGCATTTGCTTTCGCGGCCCGCCGTCTACGCTTATCAACATTAGGCTTTTTACAATTCATCGGCCCTAGCCTGCAATTCCTCATGGGCGTCTTGTACGGCGAAAAATTGACAACAAGTGTTTTGCTTTGTTTTGGCTTTATATGGGTGGCCGTCATCATTTTCACTTGGGATGCTGTTGCCGCAAAAAAGGGGTGATTACGCAGGTAGATTGCGCCTTATAAGGGCGGCCTAAATTCCATAATAATTTCGTCCACGGCCAGATTATCGCCAGCTTGCGCGTTAATTTTACTGACGACTGCCTTTTTCTCCGCCCGTAGGGTGTTTTCCATTTTCATGGCTTCGACGACCGCAAGGGCTTGTCCGTCTTGGACTTCATCGCCCTCTTTAACCAATACAGAGACAACGACACCGGGCATTGGACAGAGAAGCAGGTTAGAAGTATCGGCTACTATTTTTTCCGGCATTAATAGCGCCAAAGCCGCTTGCGCGGGCGTGCGGACTTTGACCTCAACATCGGAACCACGGTACTGAACGCGGTAACCTTCGGGGATTGGGGTGGCAGCGAAAACGAACGATTCGTTATCAATCAGTGACGTTGCCAGAGATTGCCCCGGCGTCCAACCACACGAGATTTCCAACTCTATGGCGGCTTTGTCACTGCCGTCTGTTGAGGTCACCAACGAACTACCATTAGTGCGTTCGGTGGTAATCTGATAGTGCCGCTCTCCAACTTGGACACTTAATTCTGTGGGGGTAGTGCGTTCATGGTGTTTCAAAATCCCAGACCCACTAGCCGCACGTTCTGCCAATTTTTGCGCCATCAAAGTACAGACGCTAGCTATAGCACGAGCATGGCCGGGGTTGAGGGGGACGCCCGCAAACCCGTCCGGGTATTCTTCGGCGATATAATTGGTGGAAATATCTCCGCGCATAAACCTGTCGCACTGCATGACGGCGGAGAGGAACGGGATATTATGGCCGACGCCTTTAATCTCGAAATTATCCAGCGCGGCTTGCATGGCTTTGATGGCAATACCCCTGTCCGCGCCCCATGTGCAAAGCTTGGCAATCATCGGGTCGTAGAACATGGAAATTTCGCCGCCCTCATAGACGCCCGTGTCGTTACGCACGACCGCGCCGTTCTCGGCCTCACCTTCGACAGGCGGACGGTAGCGGGATAACCGGCCAATGGACGGCAAGAAATTACGGTACGGGTCTTCGGCGTAGATCCGGCTTTCTATAGCCCAGCCTGTAAGCTTAATGTCTTTTTGTTCAAGTTTTAGTTTCTCGCCGCTGGCCACGCGGATCATTTGCTCCACAAGGTCTACGCCCGTGATAAGCTCGGTCACCGGATGTTCGACCTGTAAACGGGTGTTCATCTCCAGAAAGTAGAAATTCATGTCTTTATCGACGATAAACTCCACCGTTCCAGCACTGTCATAATCAACGATAGCCGCCAAAGCCGTGGCCTCTGCGCCCATACGTGTGCGGGTGGCTTCGTCGAGAAACGGCGACGGGGCTTCTTCGATAACCTTTTGGTTGCGGCGCTGGATGGAGCATTCGCGCTCGCCCAGATAAATGATATTTCCGTGTTTATCGCCCAGTACCTGAATTTCAATATGGCGCGGGCTTTCGATAAACTTTTCAATGAATATCCGGTCGTCGCCAAAGGACGATTTGGCTTCGTTCTTGGAGGACTGGAAACCCTCCCGCGCTTCCTCGTCCGTATAAGCAACCCGCATCCCCTTACCACCGCCGCCCGCCGATGCTTTAATCATCACAGGATAGCCGACTTTGTTAGCAATTTTAACGGCCTCCGCAGCATCCTCAATCAACCCCATATGCCCCGGAACACAAGAAACCCCGGCCTCAATCGCCAATTTCTTGGAAGCAATCTTGTCCCCCATAGCCTCAATAGCAACAACATTAGGCCCGATAAACACAATGCCCGCAGCTTCAAGAGCCAGCGCAAACGCCTTGTTTTCACTAAGAAAACCATACCCAGGATGCACAGCATCTGCCCCGGTGGATTTGATGGCCGCAAGTATCTTGTCCATATCAAGATAGCTCTCAGACGCAGCCGAAGCCCCAATATACACAGCCTCATCCGCCGCCGACACATGCAAAGCATCCTTATCCGCATCGGAGTACACAGCAACAGTAGCAATGCCCATCAACTTTGCCGTCTTAATAACCCGACAAGCAATTTCACCACGGTTTGCAATTAGTATTTTTTTTATCATTTGAATTTATCTTCTATTTCTCTAGGTAAAACGTCTTTGGCATAGTTACCCCTCTCCCTTGGGAGAGGGCGCGGGTGAGAGGAAATAATGTTAGGTGGTGCGGTGAGTGCAATTGTAGAATTAGGTATCATCACTATATCCCCTCACCCTCGCTTCGCTCGACCTCTCCCCGAGGAGAGGTGAGAAAACTTTGTTTTCTTTGGTCTCATTATTCTCGCTATTCATCACATTTTCTCTCCGCTCTCACGTCACCTACCAAATGGGTTAGTTCTTCGAATACGCTGTCTATGTCTTCATAGAGGTCGCCGTTCCAGAACCTGACCACGCGGTAGCCGTAATTTTCTAAAACCCTCGTGCGTTCTTCGTCATATGCTTCGTTTTCCGCGTGTTGGTCACCGTCTAGTTCTATGATGAGTTTTTCTTGTTCACAAACGAAATCGGCTATGTATTTACCGATAGGGACTTGGCGGCGGAATTTTAGGTTTAGGAATAAACGGTTACGCACTTCGCGCCAGAATATATCTTCGGCGCGGCTCTGGTTTTTACGGAGTTTTCTGGCGAATTTCACGGACATGGCAAAAAATCCTCTCCTTGGGGAGAGGCCGCGTTCGCTCTTGCGAACTGCGGGTGAGGGGAAATAATGACAGGTTTTAAGGCAACCACAATTGCTAACTCATGTATTATCATTATATCCCCTCACCCGGACTTCGTCCGACCTCTCCCCGAGGAGAGGTAATGAAAACAAGTTTTCATGTTGGCACATCACAACGGCAAATTCCCGTGTTTTTTCCACGGGTTCTGCAAGTCTTTGTCCTTCAACATAGCGAACGATCTGCATATGCGCTTCCGCGTTGAGTGCGGCATTATCACTTCGTCTATGTAACCCTTCTCCGCCGCTTTGAACGGGTTGGCGAAGTTTTTCTCGTAGTCTTCTACGTGTTTGGCGATGACATCTGGGTCGCCTAGGTCTTTGCGGTACAATATTTCCACTGCGCCTTTTGCGCCCATCACTGCAATCTGTGCGCTTGGCCATGCGTAGTTCATGTCGCCGCGTAGGTGTTTCGGGGCCATGACATCATAGGCGCCGCCGTAGGCTTTTCTTGTGATGACCGTAACCTTTGGCACCGTGGCTTCGCCGTAAGCGTAGAGCAATTTCGCGCCGTGCTTGATGATGCCGCCGTGTTCTTGAGCTGTGCCGGGCAGAAATCCGGGGACGTCTACGAATGTCAATATGGGGATAGAGAACGCATCGCAGAACCGCACGAACCGAGCCGCTTTGCGAGACGAATCCGAATCGAGACAGCCCGCCAACACCATTGGCTGGTTGGCAACTACGCCGACCGTGCTGCCGTCCATGCGGATAAATCCAGTTAAGATGTTCTTGGCATAGTCTTTTTGTAGCTCGTAGAAATCGCCCTCGTCCGCGACCTTGGTAATCAGCTCGTGCATATCATAAGGCAAGTTCGGATTGTCCGGTATCAGCGTATCCAGCGACATTTCCAAGCGGTTCGGATCGTCGAACACTTTGCGAATTGGGGCTTTATCTTTGTTGTGTAGGGGGAGGAAATCGAACAATCGGCGGATTTCTGCGAGGGCTTCCATGTCGTTATCAAATGCGCCGTCGGCTACGCTGGATTTTGTCGTGTGGGTCGTGGCACCGCCCAATTCTTCGGCGGTTACGATTTCGTTGGTCACGGTTTTGACCACGTCCGGGCCTGTGACAAACATATAGCTAGTGTCCCGCACCATAAAGATAAAATCGGTCAGAGCCGGCGAATACACCGCCCCGCCCGCGCACGGCCCCATAATGACGCTGATTTGCGGGATAACGCCGCTGGCAAGTACATTATTTTGGAACACATCCGCATAACCGCCGAGCGACACCACACCCTCTTGGATACGTGCGCCGCCGCTATCGTTGAGGCCGATGACAGGCGCACGGTGTTTGATGGCCATTTCTTGTATCTTGCATATTTTCTTGGCATTTGTTTCGGATAAGGAGCCGCCAAACACGGTAAAGTCTTGGGCGAACACAAAAGTCTTGCGCCCGTTTATTGTGCCCCATCCTGTGACCACCCCGTCTCCGGGGAAGCCTTTGTCCGCCATTCCGAAATCGGTACAGCGGTGAGCGACAAACATATCAAACTCTTCGAAACTGTCCTCGTCCAGCAACAAGCTTATGCGTTCTCGCGCCGTCAATTTGCCTTTGGCGTGTTGCGTATCAATACGCGCTTGCCCGCCGCCGAGCCGTGCCTGTGCGCGGCGTTCTTCCAACTGTTCAAGAATGTTTTTCAAGACATACCCCCTTTGGTAATTTAGATGTCATGATACTACCCAATCCAATACAAAACGGAACCTTTATTTCACCATACAATTATGAATGGGTGCTAGCCGATAATTGTTTCCGTTTTTCAATACTAAATACTTGCGCCTGAAACGAAACGGCATAGATTGACTTTATTATGAAATTTAAAACATCCTACCTCGTCGCGGCTCTCCTCATGGCTCTCATTGTGCTGTGGTTTGTTATTGGTAGCAAAAAATCCGAGAAAGACAAGTCGCCACCCAAACCAACTGCCAAGGTTGAAGAAACCATACCCAGCGTGGTGATTAAGCAGCTGAGCGCCGAACTGCACGAAAGCTATATGGAGCTTTACGGGCGCACCGAAGCTGACCGCGAAGTTTCTGTGAAAGCAGAGACTGCCGGGCTAGTCGTAAAAACACCCGTGCGCGAAGGTATGTTTATAAAACGCGGCACATTGATTTGCGCCCAAGATATTGACGCACGCCAAGCCGTGCTTGATCAGGCGAAAGCTACATTGCGGTCGCGTGAGTTGGAATACGAAGCGGCGGAACGTCTCGTTGCCAAGGGCTTCCGCTCTAGCACCCAGGCTGCAGGCGCCCTCGCCGCTTTGGACGGTGCCAAAGCTCAAGTTAAGCAAGCCCAAATTGAACTGGGTAATGTCAATATGCGCGCCCCCTTTAGCGGTATTTTTGAAAAACAAATGGCAGAAATCGGTGATTATCTCGCGCCGGGTCAGCCCTGTGGTCTGTTGGTGGACATGGATCCACTTGTTGTGATCGGCGAGGTTACGGAAAAACAAATTGGGCGTCTCGCAGTTGGCAAATCTGCCTCCATTGAATTAGCAACAGGTGAAACGCTGTCCGGTAAAATTCGCTTTATCGAAACCCGTGCCAACCCAGCAACTCGGACATTTAAAATCGAAGTTGCGGTGCCCAACAAAGACCGAAAACTACGTTCGGGCGTGACGGCAACAATCAAACTTTCTGCCGGACAAACCAAAGCCCACCTTATCCCGGCCAGTGTTTTGACCCTTGACGACCAAGGCAGTATGGGTGTGCGCTATCTGGATCATGACCGCAAGGTCCGGTTTTCGCGCGTTAAGACGATTGACGAAACCAGTTCTGGTATCTGGGTGACGGGGCTTCCGGAATATACCGATCTGATTATTCAAGGCCAGGATTACGTGAGCGAGGGTGTACAGGTTACGACGCAATTTGACAATCCCGAGAACGGATCCGATTGATGACTGGTATTGTCGACTTTGCCGTCCGCCAATGGCGTATGACACTAGCCGTTTTGTTTTTCTCCGTGGTTGGCGGCTTCGTAGCCATGTTCACAATCGCCCTAGACGCAGAGCCTGATGTCGCTATTCCGTGGGTAACGGTACAGGTGGTTTTGCCAGGCGTATCGCCTGAAGACAGCGAGAGACTGCTGGTCAAGCCTCTGGAAACCGAACTAAAATCCTTGGACGGCATCAAACAGATGGACGGCATTGCCCGCACATCTGTGGGCACGATTGTCTTGGAGTTTAATGCCAATTTTGATCAAGACTCGGCTACTGATGATGTTCTGGAAGCCGTTAACAAAGCCCGGGGCGAATTACCCGAAGAAGCTAAAGAACCCTTGGTTGAAGAGCTGAACACGCAAACCTTGCCCATCATCGTGGTCAATTTATATGGTGATGCGCCGGAAAGAAAATTACAGAAACTGGCCAAAAACTTACAAGCGGCTCTCGAAGCTAATTCTAAAATTTTGGAAGCGGTCATTCAAGGCGAGCGTGAGGAACTACTCGAAGCTGTTGTCGACCCGGCATTGATGGAAAGCTACGGCATTACGTTCAACGAACTCGCCGCCGCTATTTCGCAAAACAACCGTTTGATCACAGCCGGTAAATTGGAAACCGATAGCGGAAAATTCGCGGTCAAACTGCCTGGTCTCATCGAAAAAGCTTCAGACCTTGCGGACATCGTTATCCGTAAATCAGATGATGGCTCCATTGTCCGGGTCAGCGACATTGCCGAAGTGCGGCGCAACTTTAAAGACCGGGATAGCTATGCTTTGTTCCAAAGTCGGCCATCCGTATCCCTTGAGGTTTCCAAGCGCAACGGCGAAAATATTATTGATACCATTAAGACCGTGCAATCTATTGTCGCAAACGTTACAAAAAAGTGGCCCGAAACTGTCAATGTAGACTTATCGCAAAACCAGACCATCCAAATCATGGACATGATCAAATCCCTGATCTCAAGCATAGTCAATGCTGTCGTGCTTGTGGTTATAGTTTGTATTGCAGCGCTCGGTTTGCGCTCGGCGCTGATGGTGGGATTTGCTATTCCCGCCAGCTTCTTGATGACTTTGTTGATGCTACAAATTCAGGGCGCATCAGTGAATATGATGGTGATGTTCGGCATGATTTTATCGGTCGGAATATTGGTCGATAGCGCTATTGTCATAATTGAATATGCTGACCGGAAACTGGCCGAAGGTCTAGACAGACGCGATGCTTATGTCATGGCGGGCAAGCGGATGTTCTGGCCGATTATCTCTAGTACGGCGACAACATTGGCAGCGTTCTTGCCGCTCTTGTTCTGGAATACACTGCCCGGACAATTTATGTCCTATTTCCCGAAAACTTTGATGTTAGTGTTGACGGCTTCACTACTTATGGCCTTGATTTTCCTGCCAACACTCGGCGCACTCTTTGGACCAAGAAAGCTTAAAGGTGCGCGTGCTAGCTTGAAAGCTCTCTCTGGTGCTGAGGGTGATCCGTTGTCCATAGCGGGCTTCACAGGTACTTACGCTCGCATGATAAACCGTTTGGCGTATCATCCTTTGAAAGTATTGATTGCCATTCTTATGTTGGTGTTTGGTATCTTCTATGCGTTCGGCGCAACCGGAGACGGCAGGCGGGTTGAATTTTTTACGGCAGACGGCGGGCAGGAAATCTATGTATATGCCCGCACACGCGGCAATACGGCAACTATAAATGAATATGAAACCGCCAAACAAGTAGAAGCCCGCCTGCGCGGTATTGACGGCATACAATCAATGTTCACGATTGCGGGTGCAGGCGCTTCATCAGGTGGCGGGTTTAATGGCCCGCAAGGCGTTCCGCTTGATACTGTTTCGCGAACATTCCTTGAGTTAAAACCATTTGATGATCGCCGCAGTACTTTGGAGATAGAAAAAGATGTCCGCGCCGCCTTGACCAATATGCCAGGATTGATAATGGAAGTCGAAGTGCTCTCCGACGGCCCGCCCACTGGCAAAGATGTTAGTGTTGAATTGACCTCGGATAATCTCGGCCACCTGAATAAAGCCACCCGTGCGCTTAGTGCTTATATGAGCAGCAACAAATCATTGATCGAAGTCGAAGACACTATGCCCTTGCCCGGTATTGAATGGCAATTGGATATTGACCGCGAAGAAGCCGGGCGGCTGGGTCTTGATGTCAGTACGATCGGGGCCGCCGTGCAATTTGTCACCGAAGGATCACTGGTCGGTTTTTTCCGCCCCATTGATAGCGACGACGAAATCGACATCCGTATCCGCTTCCCAAAAACCTCCCGCGACTTATCCGAGCTTGACAATCTACGCATACAAACCAGTGAAGGCGCGTTGCCACTATCGTCCGTCGTCACGCGTACAGCCAAACCACGACAAGACAGTATCCAGCGCCGCAATCAATTGCGGGTTTATGAGGTCAAAGGCAATTCCGCACCCGGAATTGCCACCAACCAAATTGTGAAAGAAGTACGCGAATGGATTGAAAACGAAGCAAATTTTGAAGGCGATGTCGCGTTTAAATTTTTGGGCCAAGACGAGGAAAACAAAGCCGCCGGGCAGTTTTTTATGGTCGCAGGCTTGGCTACCCTCTTCATGATGGGCGTCATTTTATTGTGGCAATTTAACAGTTTCTGGCACGTCACATTGACGCTTTCAGCCGTTGTATTTTCTGTTGCGGGTGTCTTGCTTGGCCTGATCTTTTATCCATATGTAAGCATCTTACTCTGCGGAACCGGGGTGTTGGCTTTGGCAGGGATCGTGGTGAATAACAACATAGTACTTATCGACACCTTTCAACATTTAAAACGCGAAGGCCACGAAACCCACGAAGCCGTGGTACGAACGGCAGCGCAACGTTTACGCCCCGTATTGCTGACGACCATAACAACCATAGTAGGCCTCATGCCTATGGCTTTGGCCGTCCGTGCTGATTTATTTGCTGGCGAGTTTTCCACCAAGGGATCGTCCACATCAGCTATTTGGGCGCCCATTTCTTATGTGTTGGTTTGCGGGTTAGCGTTCTCCACCATATTAACCCTAATCCTAACCCCGGTTATGCTGGCCGGGCCTGCTCTGTGGTGGCAAAATTTAAAGCATGTGTTCAATTGGTTCTACCGCAAGAAAGAAGACCCCTGGAGCGACGACGAAGACTGGATCGAAGACAGTGAGCCTGAAACGGCTTCTCAGCAAAGCTCGTAACTAGGAAAAGAGCGCCTCTCTTTCAAGAGGGGGTTTGGGCATTTGGTTATTCTTTATATGTGACACCCAAAAACAATGTTCTGGGGCGGCCCGGGAAGTAGCGGTCGCTGCCAAAAGCGAAATCGGCACGGTTGGCATAGTCCGTATTGCCCAGATTATCGACACGGCCATAAACATTGATATGCCGATTGAGGGCATAATTTGCCCGCAAAGTGAAAATATTATGTCCGGTATATTTCGCCGTATTACCGGGGTCTGTGTAATAGCTTCCCACATGTTGTAGTTTCAAGGACATGCTGAAATTGTCACTTGGCCTTGCGGTGATTTGCAGAAAGCCGAGTGTATTAGGTGCCGTGTCGACTTGATCGCCTTTGGTGATGGAACTGGAGGCGCGGCCAACAATATCGGTAAAAGCATAGGTGTGTTCGGCCAGAGTAAAGCCACCCATCAGGTCGAACATATCGCTGAGCGGTGCATCAAAGCTTAGCTCCAGTCCCTTATGATTGGTTTTACCGTCTACCACATTAAACCCGTCGGCATTTCTGAAAAAGAAATTTTCTTTGCGCATAGCAAAGGCGGCTAATTCAAAGTTAATATCGCCAGATTTACCCTTGAGACCAAATTCCAGACTATCCAGAGTTTCAGGTTTAATTTCGCCAGCGACCTGGCCCAATTGCAGGCTGTAGGCATCGGCGGTTTGCGGTGCGCGCGCTCCGCGTGCGATGCGGCCATAGGCGGTGAGGGTGTCGGTCAATTGATGGGTGATTCCGGCTTTGGGCGTAAGGACAAAGAAATCATCTTGGCGGTCGGGGCTACGAATGAAACGCCCAAATTGGCCGTCGTCTATATTGTTGTTATAGTCATAAGACGTATAGTCCGCCCGTGCGCCGATATTAATCTTTGTGCGCGGGTTCAGGTCGAGCCTGATTTGTGCGTAGGGAGACAACGCGACGGCTTTAACAGTATAGTCGAAATGCTCGCCTTGGATAAACGAAAATACGCTAGGGCCGGGTTGGAATTCCCGCAAAAATCCGTCCGTATATTCACTGTCAAAGCCGAGCGTATAGCCGCCAAAACTTGTGGTGCCAGCAAGGCTCGACAACAGACCAATACTTTTATGGCCGCTATCTTCCAAGGCTTTACCCGGCACAAAATGCCGCCGAAACGACAAATCAACCCAGCGCCCATAGGGGATAAATGAAAGCGTCTTGCCGCCGCCCGCCGCCTTGGTTAAATGCACGGCGATGCGGGCAGATTTTCCGTCCCTAAAGGCTTCGGGGTTGGGATTGGTTCCGGCTATGTCCGCGTCTTTATAGGCCTCAAAGCCTCTGATAAACCCCGCCGTTTCTTGGTTGAGGTTTTGCAGGGTGGCGAGAGTTTTCACCGACCAAGCCCCCACATCCACATCATGGCGAATTTGTAGTTTTTGCTGGTCAAACCCCGATGCTTCGCGAAAGCCTCCGTCGTGTGTTAGATTAACGGACACACGATAACGTCCAGAAAAAGCACTGCCATTACTGGCGGCTTTGACGCGGGCAAAGTCGTCATTGCTGGCCAAAACATCAAAGGATAAATCGCGGTTGTCTGTGGGGGCTTGGGACAAAATATTGACAAGTCCGTGAACGGCGTTGGAACCATAAAGCACACTGCCAGGGCCTTTGGTTACTTCTACGCCGCCTGCAAGCTCCAAGGCGCCCTCGAACAAGCCGTTGACATTGGAAAACCCGGCGGCGCGGAGGGGCACACCGTCTTCCAAATAAAGAAAAGAGCCAGCACCCGCTCCACCCGTCAGCACAGGTGACCGAATAGCGGTTAAGTGTTCTTGGCCACTACCCCGGTGAATATTAACGCCAGCGACTTCGTTGAGAAGTTCTGCCGGGTGGACGGGGGCAACCAATTGCAATCTTTCTTCGCTCAAACCAGAGACACTGCCCGCATAGTCTTTGGCGGGCATGGCTTGCCGGGTTGCTGTGACAATGATTTCGTCAGCCCCCTCAGTACTTCCCTCATTTTGGGCGGCGAAACATGGCTGCACTACCACAAAGCACATAGCAAAAACGGAAATGGATATGTAATTTTTCATACTTGTCTTAATAGTGTTTGAAGTGGAATTTACCAATGCTTTTATCAAAAAACGCGCTAGGCCGTGGTGAAGAATTAATCTCACAGCTCGTAAAGGCAAGGAATTGTGTTGAAAAGCCAAGATGGGAAAGCTAACACCATTAGGATAAAAATAAATAAAAGGGGATAGCTATGTCCGGTCACAACTTACAACAAATATTGCAAACACAGCGCACTGCATTTAACGCGAAACCAAATCCGTCATGGGCAGAGCGCAAGGCGAATTTGCTTAAGCTTCGCAAAGCTATTTCAGACAATGAACTGAAATTCCAACAAGCGATTTCCGAAGACTTTGGCAATCGCTCATTTGTGGAAACGACGATGGCGGAAATCGCGATTATCCACGGCGGCATCAAACATGCGCTTAAGCATACACAAAAATGGATGCGCACTCGAAAAGCGCCGACGGCCATGCAGTTTAAACCAGCGACAAACCGCATCATACCCCAACCCCTTGGCGTGGTGGGGATTATCAGTCCTTGGAATTATCCGCTACAACTTGCTATCATGCCTGTTATTGGGGTGCTCGGTGCTGGCAACCGCGTCATGATCAAACCCAGTGAATACACGCCGATGTTTTCAGACCTGTTAAAAACCGTCCTCGGTGAAGTTTTCAGCGAGGAAGAAATTTATGTAGCCGTTGGCGGTGTAGACATTGCGCAAGAATTCTCAAGCCTGCCCTTTGACCATCTCCTATTTACAGGTTCGACCAATGTCGGACGAATTGTGGCCGGGGCGGCGTCTAAAAATCTCACACCCGTGACTTTGGAGCTTGGCGGTAAATCCCCTGTGATTATTGATGAAAGCGCCAACCAAAAACTGGCCGTGGCGCGGATTGCCAATGGCAAGCTTATCAATGCCGGGCAAACATGCGTGGCGCCTGATTACCTTCTGATGCCTGAGCGCGAAATCGATGCATTCTCCAAAGCACTCATTGCCAAGGCCGAAGAATTTTATCCGACCTTTGCCGGCAATCCGGATTACACCTCCATTATTGCAGACAGCCATTATACGCGCCTGCAAGGTTTGCTTGAAGACGCCGAGAATAAAGGCGCAAAAATACAGACGGCTGGCAATGACGATACGCAAGTACTGGCCGCAGAGCGCCGTATCCCGCTGACTGTTATTACCAACACCAATTCTGATATGAAAATCATGCAAGAAGAAATTTTCGGCCCACTCTTGCCCATTATTGCTAGTGAGAGCCTCGAAGATTCCATGAACTATATTCAGGAACGTGATAGACCATTGGCGCTCTATTGGTTTGGGGAAAACAAAAACAAACGCGACCATGTGCTGAACAACACTATATCCGGCGGTGTGAGTATTAACGAAACCGCCTGGCATGTGGTTCAGGAAGACATTCCGTTCGGCGGCGTCGGCCCGTCCGGCATGGGCGCTTATCATGGTGAGCATGGCTTTAGAACTTTTTCCCATATGAAAGGCGTATTCTTGCAAAGCAAATTCAGCGGCGGCAAAATGCTCTACCCGCCTTATACTGAAAAGACCCAAAAAGTCTTGAATATGATGCGGAAATTTATGTAGTTTATGCGTAAGTTATATAAGTTATTACATCCGCGTTCTCAAAATACCGTTCCCCGTTGGCGGTTATTTGATGCGTGATACTCTAAACATATGGGCGGGAACGGTTTTTCGCAGTCATTTGTTTCCCCATTGTTTACGACGTATTTTTCTGTAGCGTTATTGCGCAAAACCATTCATGATGAAGTATGAGAGATACACCCACACGTTTGAACGGTAAATATACGGATATTTATAACTGGCAAAGCTCAACCGATGCGTCGCTCTGCGTCTATTATAAAAAGGCGAGGGGCAAAAAAGCCAAAGGTGTCATCCAGATCAATCACGGATTGGCCGAACACGCAGGACGTTATGCCCGCTTTGCCGAAGCCCTGAGCAAGGCCGGATACCACGTCTATGCCCATGATCACAGAGGTCACGGCGCGACTAAAGCACCTAATGCTAGCCAAGGTGTGTTTGCCCTCGAAAACGGGTCAGGCAAAGTTTTGCAAGACGTGAAATTTGTTATTGGCAAAATCCGCAACACCCATCCTGACCTTCCGGTTATTATGTTTGGGCATTCCATGGGCGCGATGATTACCTATAATTATTTATTGCGCTGGCCAGAGGATATAGATGCTTGCGCCGTTTGGAACGCCGCCATGAGTAAAGGCGGGGCGAACGGCCTGCTTAAATTCATATTGGGGCTTGAGGGCAAGTTTAAAAAACCGGATGCGGGCAGTATCATCAACAAGCTGACTTTCGAGAGTTTCAACAAAAAAGCATTTCAGCAAGCGACAGGTATTGAAGTGGATTTTGTGCAGGATAACCACTCAAAATCATCCCGAGGCGTGTTGCGTGGTCTGCACTATCAGATTAAACAGCCACAGGGAAAACTGGTGCGTGTTAGCAGCGGCGAAGTGTTTGATGTCGCCGTTGACCTTAGAAAATCCTCGCCGAGTTTTGGTCGCTGGGTCGGTGTAACATTATCCGCAGATAACAAACGTCAGCTATGGATTCCACCGGGCTTTGCTCATGGTTTTGTAGTTTTATCTGATACTGCTGAATTTCTGTATAAAACCACGGATTATTATGCGCCTGAGTACGAGCGTTGCATAAAATGGAATGACGCCAGTCTGGCGATAGACTGGCAGTATAGTGAAGAACCTCTAGTCTCGGAGAAAGATGCCAAAGGTAAAAAATTTAAAGACGCCGAAACATTTGATTGGTCCAGTACATCGTAGGAGCGGAACTTCATTCCGCGAGCAGGCCTGTGTAGGCAAAGTCGAGCATACATCTAAATTAGAAATAATTTCTACAGCTTGTTGTGTGCTGATAACACTGCTATATTATGTATGCGCATTACGCATGCGCATATAACGCAAAAGGCAGATGCTATGCAGAACTTTTTTGATGAAAATGCACCAAAAAAAGCGACAAATCTTTCTGTAAACAGTGACTTACTATTAAAGGCTCGTGGCCTTAAAATTAATTTATCTGCCACACTGGAAAATGCTCTGGCTCAACAGGTGCGAAAAGCAGCAAGAATTGAATGGCTAAATGAAAACAAAGAAGCAATAAAAGAAATAAATGAGCTGTCAGAAAAATACGGATTATTTTCTGATTCGTACAGGGAGCTATAAATGAGCCAGTTTACGCTCTATGAGAATGAAAATAAAAACTCAAAAAAAGCATACCCCTATTTTGTCGACGTTCAAAATGATTTACTGGATGAATTAAACTCCAGAGTAGTAATTCCCTTGTCGCCATATGAATCACTGAACAAAACAAACGCAAAAAAATTATGTCCGATAATCGAAATAAAAAAAGTGCGTTGTGTATTATTGACTCAGCAAATGACATCAGTACCCAGATCAATCCTGAAGAAGAAAGTGACCTCACTCGAGAAATTTAGATACGAAATATTAGGCGCGATCGATCTTTTAATAACAGGGATTTAACAGGGCGATAACTTTTTCAAACTGTCCACTCACCACTATGATTTTTATAATGCTTTTACAGCCAACAGCCAACAGCCAGCGGTATGCTTCTCTTTTATCATGAAAATTTTACTGTTTGGAAAAAACGGTCAGGTTGGCTGGGAGCTAAACAGATCCCTGCAACCTCTTGGCGAGATCACGGCGCTTGATGTTGAAGACATTGATTTTACTGATACGCAGGGCTTGCAAAAAATCGTGCGCGATATATCACCTGATGTCATCTGCAATGCAGTTGCCTACACAGCAGTGGATAAAGCAGAAGAGAACGAAGAGCTGGCATTGGCTATCAACGGTGTGGCACCGGGAGTGCTCGCCGAAGAAGCATTGAAGTTGGGTGCGCTGCTGGTGCATTACTCGACGGATTATGTTTTTGATGGCACGAAAAGTAGTGCGTATCTGGAAACTGATGAGCCAAATCCCATCAATGCCTATGGCCGCACCAAACTGGCAGGCGAAATAGCGGTTCAATCATCAGGTTGCGATTATCTAACTCTGCGTACCTCCTGGGTCTACACTTCGAGAGCAAATAATTTTATGCTCACCATGCTGAAGCTTGCTCGAGAAAGAGAGGCGCTAAGCATTGTTTCTGACCAGATCGGCGCGCCCACATCAGCGCGATTAATCGCGGATATTACCCTGTTATGCATCCAGCAGGCATTCAAGGAAAGAGCTTGTGATACTTTCTCCTCCGGCCTGTACCATCTAACGGCATCCGGTCATACCAGCTGGTTTGGATTTACCGAGGCGATTGTTAACTTCGCCCGTAAAAATGCAGACCTTCCTCTTAAAATTAAAGAGATAAAAGCAATCCCCACATCTGATTATCCGACTCCTGCAAAGCGGCCACTGAACTCACAGCTGGCACTGACAAAGCTGGAAAGTATTTTTGGTCTGAAAATGCCGGACTGGGAATCCGCCTTGCAGCGAGTGATCGCGGAAGTGGCGGATAAAGATTGACGGTTTTTTCGTTATTCGCCTTTCGTAAAAGCGTATATAATCATGCCAACCAACGACCAGAAAAACGAATGAGAATGAGCCGCGCTCAACATCAAAAGAACAAAAGACCTACACATGACAATTACGGCAATAAAACAGGTATTGCAAATACAGCCTGAGTTAGAGCTGGCTGTACTGGTTGGCCGCCAGGCGGATGGTCGTGCTCATGCTGGCAGTGACCGGGATATTGCCATACAGTGGAATTGACAAATGAGCGCAATGGACAAGCTTGCCAATATCGAAACCTTGCGGCGTAAACTGGCAGCAGCGGCGGGAGTGACAGAAGATTTCATCGACCTTATCGAAATCCCCGAGCGGGTCTGGCTATGCGTGCGCTGGTGGCAGAGGAAGGTGTTCCTTTAAAAGGTGAGGACAGTCTGGCATGGAATCACTTCCTGGCAAAGGTGTGGCGCGAACTTGAAGATTACGAATGGGAGAAACT
>JAKIUV010000124.1 GCA_021647375.1 Robiginitomaculum sp. | reverse complement strand
GACGCTAGGATAGCCACATCACGCCTGCGTATTATAAACCCGTTCGACCCTGCCATTCGCGACCGCACCCGTCTACTCAGGCTATTCGGGTTTGACTACCGTATTGAGATTTTTGTCCCCGCAGCCAAACGCAAATGGGGATATTATGTATATCCGCTCTTGCAAGGTGACAAATTTGTTGGCCGTATAGAGATAAAAGCTGACCGCAAGGCAGGCACTTTGACTGTAAAAAACGTGTGGAAGGAAGCAGGGGTGAAATGGACGGCTAACCGCGCCAATAAGCTAACTGCCGAACTTAACAGGCTCGCCCGCATGATCGGCGTAAAAACGCTGAATTGGGATTGCCCAAATGCACCTAATTAAGCACTATTTGACCGCAACATTTACACAGCCAATCTCTGGTCACCGAACGGAGCGAGATTAAATCAGCCCGAAAATTACGCTATAATATTATAGTCTTATAACATTTCGGGAGCGTATTATGTCGACGAATAAATGGCGCAAATTTGTTTTATCATCTGCCTGCCAACTCACCTTAGTCTCGACTTTGATAACAGGCACAGGAATTTCTGCGGCGGCACAATCTGCACCGAGTCAAACAGATAGTGCCGCTCCCAAAGACGAAATCATTGTCACGGCGCGTCGGCAGTCAGAGAGCCTGCGCGATGTACCCGGTACGGTCAGTGTTCTTACACAGGCAAGATTGGAAACTGCGGGCGTCGCACGGGCAGATGATTTTATCGAAATGACACCGGGCGTCACCATGGTCAATGCGGCGGAAACGGGCGATACACAGGTCAATATTCGCGGCATTAACGGCGCGCGGGACGCCGAAAACAGTTTTGCCTTTATTGTGGACGGCGTGCTTTATACCAACCCCGCCGCCTTTAACCGGGAATATATAAACCTCAAGCAAATAGAAGTTTTCAAAGGTCCCCAAGGCGCTCTTTATGGCCGCAATGCTGCCGCTGGTGCCATTATTATAACCACGGAGAAACCCGGCAATGAGACCCACGGTAAATTATCCGTAAGCGCTGCTGAAGACAATACCTATGTCGTCAAAGGCGGCATCTCCGGCGCTCTATCCCAAGATACAGTATTTGCCAGCCTGTCGGGGGATTGGCGCAAGTCCGACGGATTTTACCGCAATAGTTTCCAAAGCGGTGCACCAGTCGTAGATGCCTTTGAGAGCTACAATCTCAATGGCCGGATTTTATGGCAGCCAAGCGATGTTTTATCCGTAGACATAAAAGCCCGTATCGGCGACATCGATGCTTCAGCAATAACGTTTAACTCAACATTTAATTTACCCGTCTTTGCATCTGCCACCAACAACCCCCCGGCTTTTCAGGACGTCAATGATTTTGACTTTCTGTTCCAACCCAATATTATTTCGGACAATGACCAATCTGCCAAAGAGTTTTCGGCAAAATTTGACTACGAACTGGATAACACCACCCTCACCGGATGGGCGCTCTTTAGCGATATTGAAAACAATCTAATTTCCGACGGGACATCTGCCGCATTCGGATTTTATGCACCAGATGCAGCGTGCCAGCAAAGCGTCACCGATCTAAATGCAGCAGGCATTCAATTGTTAGCGCCGCAATTTATCGGCACATCGCCAGTCGGTGTGATATTTGATCCCAATGGCTCGTTCCTTGGGGCTTATACCCCTACGACATGCGACGGCATTCAAGAGCAACTTCGAGACCAACGGGACTTTAGCGCCGAATTACGCTGGGCCTCCAACCAAGACGGCCCCTTACAGTGGATGGTCGGTGGCTATTTCCTTGATATAGACAGACAAGTCGGTGTTTCGTTGAACCGCGATAGCGGTGCCACACCCGTGCGCGGCCTATTTCAAAATGGTGGCCCCAATGCGACCGCCTCACTGACCCATGATGATTTCGACAGCAGTGTACTGGCCGTATTTGGCCAAGTGCAATTTGATGTCTCTGATGATTTTGAAATCTCTGTTGCCGCCCGCTATGACAGCGAAAAGCGCAAGGTTAGCTCCCTCGTGCCGACCAATGTGACCCAATCGGTAATTGATTTGAACTTTGACGGGGTTTTCAACGACCCGCTCAACCCTGCCCTCAGCAGCTTAATCAACCCGGCTGGCACTATCCCCGATAAAGAAGAAACTTTCTCTGCGCTCCAACCGAAAATATCGGCCACTTGGGATGCCAGCGACAATCTTACTTTGTTCGGCAATTGGGGCAAAGGTTTCAAGGCGGGCGGCTTCAATAACTCTGGCAGCGCCGCCACAATTGATATTTTTATCAATGGCTTCATCAATGGCGGCATCGGCATTAATTTTGCCGATAATCTTGGCGTCCCTTTGCCCGTTATTGGGGATAATTTCAAAAAAGAAACATCCAGCGCATTCGAAGCTGGCTTCAAGGCTAATTTAATGGGCAGTGCAGTGCGCCTTAGTGGTGCCGTATACAAAACCGATGTCACTGACATGCAGTTTTTCGAATTTTTAGTCGGCTCGTTCGGGCTTTTGCGTGTTGTGTCCAATATCGACAAAGTTGATATTACCGGATTTGAACTGGCTGTTGACGGACGGGTTAATGACAGGATGCACCTTTACGCAAGCGGTAGCTGGATAGATAGCGAGATTAAAGCCAACGCCTCTCGCCCAGATACCGTCGGCAACAAGTCCCCCTACACACCAGATTACACTATAAACTTGGGCGGGGATTTTACATGGCTATTGTCGGATAATATGTCCCTTACTGCCCATGCCAACGCGCAATTTATCGGCCCTACGTGGTTTCACACGGTGCAAGGCGGCCAGCGACCGACTATATTTATGCCGTTATTCGAGCTTGGCTTTGGCGCAGGCGCTGGCGCGCTGGGTACAGCTGATTTTTCAAATGCCCGGCGAGATGCCTACACCACACTGAATGCCAGGCTGGGTTTGAACATAAATAATTGGTCCATTACCGCTTTCGTTGACAATCTCACAGACGAAAAATATTTGGAAGAGGTTATCCCAGCACCCGAATTTGGCGGCTCCTTTAACCATCCGGGTGCGCAAAGAAGGTTTGGTGCCGAGATTACCACCAAGTTTTAGCAAGACGTTCTACGGGCCAGAAACTAGGTAATGTGCTTATAAATTTCCCCGAGACATCTTGCCGACACCCCGTGTAGTGTGCCATACGCGAACCAGAACAAGCTTCTTAAAACAGAGGCATTGAGATTGAACAACAATACGGGGCACAAATACTATGATTGTTGAACGCAAAATATCGACCTTACGACTGCTCAAGGTGATTTGGAAACAACTTGCCATGATGATTATTATTTCGTCCATCATTGTCATACCAATGATGTATTTTGGCTGGGGCGAATATGCACCGGATATGACAGCACCGCTTATCCTTGGTACAGCCATTTCCATCTTTCTAGGGTTTCGGACAAATTCTGCTTATGAACGTTGGTTTAAGGCGCGGGAGCTTTGGGGCACCATGCGTGCTTGGTCGCGAAACCAGACACTATTACTGTCGCGCCTGCACGAGAAACATATCAACCACAATACCGGCAAGCCGTCCAAATTGGCTAAAACCGTTATGCACCGCATGATCCGCAGAAACATTGCCTGGATTTGGGTATTGGGTCGCCAGCTTAAAGACGTACCGCCTTTCGAGGGCGTGCGCGCATTGCTGACGGACGAAGACTATGCAGTCGCCAGTGACTGCCATAACCCGGCTCTCAAATTATTATTTTTACAGTCTCGGGATTTTCGTATCGTCCAAGGTGAAGGTCAGTTTATCGACGGCGAGCATTTTGAAATGGTCGCTATCCAGCGCGAACTTGTTGCCGGGCAAACCGCCTGTGAGGGCCTCAAAAACACGCCCTTCCCAACGCATTACACCTATTTCACCAATGTGTTTCTCTGGCTGTTTCTCATCTTATTGTCCTTCGCTTTGCCCGGTCTCGAAAATGTCGGGCTGTTGGCTATTCCAGCAGTTGTCATAGTGGGCTGGGTGTTCTTTATGGTCGAGGGTATCGGCTCTTATATGGAAGAACCCTTCGACAATAACCGAAACGTAATCCCCATGGACGCCCTAGCAAGATCCCTAGAACGTGACCTCATGGCACTCGGCCTAGGGGAAGACGAGTTGCCGGATATGATACTGCCAATTGAAGGCGCTTTGTATTAAAGCAATAACGTCTTACAGATAGCTTCCAAACCCGCTTGATCCACAGCGTCAAATGTCGCGAGGTCTGTCGAGTCTATATCCAGCACTGCCGCTAATGCGCCCGCCTTGTCAAACACAGGCACAACGATTTCCGACATTGTTTTGCTGTCGCAGGCTATGTGGCCGGGAAATTTGTGGACATCTTCGACCAGCACGGTTTTACCCGAAGCTGCAACCGTCCCGCACACACCTTTGCCGAACGGAATGCGCAAACAGCCCAACGTACCTTGATAAGGGCCGACCACGAGTTCACTTGGTTTGAGCGGGTCGACTAGGTAGAAACCTGTCCAATAAAATTGCGGGAATGCCCCGTTTAGGAGACAACAGGCCGTTGCATAGCGGGCGATCATAGAGGTTTCGCCCGCATTGACGGCAGCTATTTCCTTGGCGATCCGCCCATATAGTCCGGTCTTATCCACCCTTAGCCATCGCCTTACCGACGAATTTCTCGGATTGTTGGAAACCTTGGGTGAATTCTTGCGCACCAGCGGTGTCGTTAATCTTGTCCATGCCCGCCATGACGTTTTCCGGCGTTTGATCTTCGGGCGCAAGATAAATACCGTCGGTTTCTGTGATTACCGTGCGGGCATACCCGCCCGCGCCAGCACAGAGTATCGTGCGGTTCGGAGAATTTTCCGCCACCAATGCCACCAAGCCCGCCGTAACGGATTCCGGTGTGAGTAATTTCAGCGCCTCTTCGGGGATCAGACCTTCGGTCATGCGGGTATGGGCAACGGGTGACAAAGCATTAACGCGAATGTCGTATTTC
>JAKIUV010000020.1 GCA_021647375.1 Robiginitomaculum sp. | reverse complement strand
TATCCACTGTGAAAATCTCCCGGTCCTCCCGTTAAAACAGAAAAACCTTAAAGTGGACGACTTTTACGCCGCCCGCGAGGACACAATACCCTCGCTACAGTGGACGAATATTGCACCGCCGTTCACACCTTTTAGTTTTAACTGTTATTGGGTTGGTTGGGGTCGGTATTGCCTTTGTTGTCAGTGAATATTTTGAAAAAGAGAACATTCATTCTCTTTTTGTTGTGGTTTTTCTGATGCCATTTTTTATTGGTTCCGCTTATTATGAAAAGTTCATCGCAAAGGATTTTGGAATTTTATGGAAAGCTAATAATATTCCAAACTTGGAGAACTCCAAATCAAAAGGCCGGACGATGTCGTTCTACCAGGTGCTATTGATGGGTATTACCGCAGCTCCATTGATTGTTTTCCACCTACAATTGAACAAATTAGCCATTGGCAACATATTTTTCAGTCCGCTCATTTTGACATTTGATTCTTTTTTAATAGCCTATTTATCTATCACTATGGGTGTGGCAACTTGGCTAGCTTACTGTCGCGTTTACAGTGACGGGTTACCACTGAACGATTCATATGCCAAATCAACTCAACCACCGAACAAAATATCTGATTTAACGTGAATTGAATACCCTTGTTACTGTTTTACCATCGTCCCCCAAAACAAATTGTTTGGTTGTTATTGCAACTGTGGGCAAGATATTTAATGATAAAGAAAATTTTTCTGGAGCCCATTGTGTATGAAAATGAGTGTCCTTAGGAAAAAATGGCACATTCCCCTTTTTCAGCTGGTAGTCATATTTTTTATCAAAAACTATTTTATCACTAACTTGTGTATTGGAAATATCTTGTGAAGTGACTAGTATTTCGGTTTTATACCCTGGCCCAAGTAGGCCTATTGTAAAAAAATCAAAATTATGATTGTGGCAAACCCCAAGAGAAAAATATCTTCGTAACTGCTCCAAGTTTTCCTTATTTACCAATTGGCTATCCGGATACCACAGATTTAAACGAGCCGCAAATTCCTCACAACGATAAACAAGAAATGATTGAGCGGAAATAACCTGTCGGTTTATTGGGTCACGCAAAGCGGCAGACAAAAACGCCCTATTGGCTATATTATTTTGGGTTAGCTTGCTAAGCTCTGAACATATTTCAACTTGCTTGTTTTCATACCCCTCTTCTCTCATTAATTGAGATATATTATGCATGATGTGTTTATATTCACGCTCAACTTTCATTACCTCGCTCATACCTCAAACCCCACAAAGAGTATTAGTTGCTTTTTTTGCCAAATAGTGATCGCTTTTGGAAATTCTCTTAAGGATATTTATTGTTTCCGCTTCGTCAATATTCAACAACCCCTGAATTAGTGGCCAAACCTGATGAACTAACGGATTTTGCGGTTGTGTTCGATGTACAATAAAAGATTTTACTGCGCTGACCTCTTCTTTATCCATATCGCAAAGCGAATCGGATTCCAAAATATACCTTATAACATCAGCAAAAAAAGCCCGCGAAACTTCTTTTGGTGAAGCATGAGAAGAAAACAAGTGCTTTTGGGTCGTACAGTCAAAATGGTGGATATATGGCGCAAAGGATGGGCCAAATATTCGCATTATAATGGCATTGTCTGATTGCTCGATTATTTTGTAAATTGAAGTTTCTGATGTCGGACAAAATAATTGATCGCCCGCCAGTCGAACTTTTCCTAAATAGGTTATTGGTGTTGGGGAAATAACAGGAACATTAAACGCTGCCTTGTTTATCTTATATTGTTCCAAAATAATCCACGATTCTTTAGTAACGGTGCACATTAGCATTGGGAATGGTAAAGCTATGATATCATTGGTTAAATTAAGCTGCTTTCCTAATGTAGCTATCCAATGGCCATTTTGAGCAAAAATCATGCTTTTATTTACTTGCGCATCAACACTCAAATCTAGCATCTGGTAAGCACCTGATGTAAATTCCGTTAAGCCCTTATTAAAGATGTCGGATTGAACAAATTCTTGAAAACTTTTATTATTTACGCAAGCAGATAACTCACCGTCCTTAGCCCAAAGAGCGCATAAATCATCCACAAGCCGTTCCGGAAACTCATTCATAAAATTCCCCTGAAAGTGAAAACGCATGTTATGCCGTTCCATGCGTTTTCAGATTGCATTATTATACAGTTTTAATAATAATAATTGTTGCAATAGCAATCGCGCCCCACGGATAAATCACACTGCTCGACGCCGCTGGCATTACCGTTATTTCCAAATCATCCATTTTCAGTTTTTTGTTAGATGTCATTTTACTCTCCTTGTTAAGGTTAAATACGATAACCCACTTTATGGTTAACGAGAATTAACCATAACTAGAGAGAGAGAGAGTCAAGCGCGAAGTTGTAATTTAGAAATTACCTGCAAGGCGCATCCCTAAACCCGCCGCATTATAACCGACCCATTGGTGCCGCCGAAGCCGAAACTGTTACTCATGAAAGCTTTTATTTTGTGGTCTTTTGTTTCTTGCACAATATTGAGAGGTGGAATTTCCGGGTCTAGTTCTGTTATGTTTATAGACGGGGCGATGAAGCCGTCCCTCATCATGATTAGGGAGTAGATGGCTTCTTGTACACCTGCGCCGCCGAGACTGTGTCCGGTCATGGATTTGGTTGCGGAGATATAGGGGCCGTCTTCACCGAACACCCGGTGAATTGCGGCACATTCCGCCGTATCGCCAACCGGGGTCGCCGTGGCGTGGGGGTTTATGTAACAGACATCGTGTCCGGCGTCTGCAAGCGCCAGCCGCATAGCACGCTCTGCGCCTTCGCCGCTTGGGGCGACCATATCGTGGCCGTCCGATGTTGCGGCGTAGCCAGTGACTTCGGCGAGGATATTGGCACCGCGTTTTTTCGCGTGTTCGTATTCTTCCAGAGCCACCATGCCAGCACCGCCTGCGATAACAAAGCCGTCGCGCGATACGTCAAAGGCCCGGCTGGCGGTTTCGGGTGTGTCGTTATATTTGCTCGACATGGCACCCATGGCATCAAACAGATTGGACATAGTCCACTCAAGCTCTTCGCCGCCGCCGGCAAACATAATGTCTTGCTTGCCCCACTGGATTTGCTCAACCGCCGAGCCAATACAGTGCAGGCTTGTCGTACAGGCCGACGTGATAGAATAGTTGACGCCTTTGATTTTGAAATGGGTTGCGAGGGTCGCAGACACGGTCGAGGACATAGCCTTGGGAACCGCGAACGGGCCAATGCGTTTGGGCGCACCCTTGTCGCGGGTGGTGTCGGCGGCCTTGACGATTGTCATAGACGACGGCCCGCCAGAGCCTGCAATAATACCCGTGCGCGGATTGGAAATCATATCATCGGTCAGGCCGGATTGTTCAATCGCTTGCATCATAGCCACACCGGACCAGCCGGAAGTTTCGGTCATGAAACGGTATGTGCGTTTGTGAATATGATCTTTGGGGTTTAGGCTGGGCCGACCGGAAATTTGCGAACGAAAGCCGCGTGCCACCATGTCTGCGTCCTCGCGAATGCCCGATTTCCCGGCTTTTAAACTAGCCGCGACCTCCGCAACATTATCGCCGATACACGAAACGATGCCCATGCCTGTAATGACAACTCTTCTCATAACATATTTCCTTTTTTGGAACTTTCGTAATGCAGGGTTAGACGTAAACGCCGACCCGTAGTTTCTGTGCCTTGTAAAACACTTCCCCGTCACCTTCCATTATGGCGTCAGCGATGCCCATAGCCAAATTTCCGCGCTTGATGACCCGTTTTATATTTACCGTATATTTTACCAATTTAATGTCATTGGTCACTTGGCCTGTAAATTTTAAATCACCAACTCCAAGAGCGCGACCTTTGCCTGGCGCACCACCCCAGCCTAGAAAAAACCCAACTAACTGCCACATCGCATCAAGACCAAGACAGCCAGGCATGACAGGGTCACCTTTAAAATGACAGCCAAAAAACCAAAGATCTGGATGAACATCAAGTTCAGCCGTGATCAGGCCTTTGCCAAACTCTCCACCTGTATCATTAATTTCGGTGATACGGTCAAACATTAACATAGGCGGCGCAGGCAATTGCGCATTGCCGTCCCCGAACAAGCTTTCTTCGCCCGAAATTATCAGGTCGTCATAATCATAGCTGGATTGAATTTTTATCATAGAAACACCATTCATGTAAATTTGAGCATAAGGGTAAGCGACAGGGCGCGGTGCTTCAAGAGAATTGTGAGGGTGGTGCTTGGTTTAGTTTGGTTTTCGTTCTTTTATTATGACGCCAGATATAGTCCCATACTACAAAAATGGTGGCACTAGAGCGGTTTGCGTTCATTTGGAATCACATTGATGGTTGAAATTTATGACCCCTTAAACGTCCCACCCGTCTCAGCGAGGTTCTTGAGCAGGGGTGCGGCTTGCCAAGCATAAGGGTCGTCTTTGGCGAACTCTTCAACTTTCTTGTATACCGCCTTCGTGCCTATAGTATCCGCATAGAACATGGGGCCACCGTGATAGGCCGGGAAGCCGTAGCCGTGGATATAGACCATATCTATATCGAGGGCGCGGGCGGCTATCCCTTCGTCCAGAATTCTTGCACCCTCATTTATCATGGCATAGAGGATGCGCTCGCGGATTTCACCGTCCGTAAAAGTGCGGGGCGTAATGCCGAGACGTGCGCGCTCTGCGGCAATAATTTCGGTGGTAACCGGGTCGATAATGGGTGTGCGGGAACCGTCTTCATAGCGGTAATATCCGGCGCCTGATTTCTGTCCGAGCCTGCCTTGTTCGTAAAGTAAGTCGGCTATGCGGGAATAGCGCTCCGCCTTTGGCCGCGCATCGTCTTCGCGCCTCCGGTTGAAATAGCCAATATCTATGCCCGCCAAATCGGACACCGCGAACGGCCCCATGGCCATGCCGAAAGCTTTCATAGCCCGGTCTATATCTTGCGGTTCCGCCCCGTCTTCGACCATATAATCGGCCTGCTTGCGGTAAGCTTTTAAGATACGGTTACCAATAAAACCATCGCAAACCCCGGACAGCACATTGATCTTGCCTATGGTTTTGCCCAAGCTCATGACGGTCGCCAGCACTTCGTCGCTAACGGTATCTGTGCGCACCACCTCTAGGAGTTTCATAATATTGGCGGGGGAGAAAAAATGCATACCAATAACATCGCTAGGGCGATTGGTTTCCCGCGCCAGAATATTGATGTCCAGGTAAGACGTATTGGTGGCCAAAATAGCACCCGGCTTGGCGATGCGGTCAAGGTCGCGAAAAATGGATTTTTTCACCGCTAGATTTTCTGTAGCGGCCTCGATGATTAAATCAGAGTTTGAAAGGTCTTGCATGTCAAACACGGTAGAAAGCCTGCCTATTTGCGCCTCCATATTCTTTGCCGTAATCCTGCCTTTGGACAGATTAGACTGCAAAGTTTTAACGATACGGTTTAGCCCCGCCTCCTGAGCCTCCTGATTAATATCGAACAGGCCAACAGAATATCCACCCGCCAAAAAGGCCAAACTAATGCCGACCCCCATAGTGCCTGCGCCTAAAATGCTAACGGTTTTTATAGGGCGGGTCTTGGTCATATCCAAACCGGGGACTTTCGCCACTTGCCTTTGGGCGAAAAATGCGTGGATAAGCCCGGCGCGCTGGGGGCTGTTCATGCACTCCATGAAAATTTCCCGCTCGCGTTTGAGACCGTCCGTGAACGATAGCTCCTGTGCTGCCCGCGCGGCCTCCAAAGCTTTTACCGGGGACAACTGCCCACGGGCGCGGGCTTTGGTTTTTGCTTCCAGTTTTGCAAATTGTCCGGCGTCCCAATTGGGTAGCGTTGTGACTGTGCTTAGCCCTACGCCCATATCTCCGGCAGCTAGTTTATCTTGTAAAAAAGCCGTAGCATTTTCTAGCAATTCATCTGCAAACACGGCATCGACCACGCCCGCCGCTAGAGCCTTATCTGCACTGAGCGGCTTGCCGGACGTAACCATTTCGCCCGCCTTCACCGCACCAACGAGGCGCGGTAGCCTTTGGGTGCCGCCTGCGCCCGGTATCAAGCCGAGATGTACTTCGGGCAAGCCGCATTTTGCATCTGGCCCTGCGACACGGAACCGACAACCGAGCGCCACCTCAAGCCCGCCGCCGAGCGCCGCACCATTGATAGCCGCCACGGTTGGGACACGGCAATTTTCGAGAGCGGCGATAACGTCAGGGAGGAACGGCTGTTGCGACGGTTTGCCAAATTCTTTGATGTCCGCGCCGCCAATGAATATTCTGCCTGCACTCGTAAGCACGGCGCCATCAATGTTATTATCGGCATCTATCTGCTCAACCGCCTTAACCAACCCTGCACGGACATGAGCCGATAGGGCGTTCACGGGTGGATTATCGATTGTTATCACCGCGATATTGCCCTGAGCTTTTATTGTCACTGTCATATTTTTGCCTATGAATTTTCTCGCACTATAGTCCGCACGCAAGCCGCAAGAAACATTTTTTCAATGCATATTGATTTATTTTGCCGTTTTGCTATTGTAGGGAGGCAGAATTCTTGATGCGCATGTGCCCACATCACCTGTGCTGATAGGAGGGTAGAGCGCCGCAAAGCGCCCTACCCAATTTTTTGGCTCATTTTTTAGCATCAAGGACGCGGCATAGTTTTTAAACCCAGCAATACCGCTGCAATCAAAATACCGATACCGCCCAGGCGGTCTATCCACCGTGATGCATTAGAGGCTGTAAACTTGCGCAAGCGCGAAGCGGTAAAACCGTAGACACTTAAGAATGCTCCATCTATAACAATGTATGCGGCGCTAAGCAGCAGGAATTGCGGCCAAAATGCTGTGCTGTCCAAAATGAATTGCGGGAAAAGTGCTGCAAAAAACACCACAGCTTTCGGGTTCGTGGCCGAAGTGATGAAGCCTTGCAAGTACAGCACCTTAAGGCTGGTGCGCGGCGCATTTATCTCTGCCTGTCTTGGCTTAAAGGACTTTCGCAACATCTGAATACCGAGCCAAGCAAGATAAAGTACGCCCGCGATCTTAATAGCAATAAATGCTTTGGGCGCAGCCATGATGAGCGCGGAAACCCCGAGACCCGCCGCCAACATTTGTAACATATTTGCACTGAGATCCCCCGCCGCCGTCGCAAGTGAGCGTTGAAATCCGTTGGCCGCAGAATTGCTCAACATCAAAAGATGGCTCGGCCCCGGCGTGCTCATCAGCGCGAGGACAGTAAGAATATAGGCAATAAAAATTTCGGTTTGCATGGAAAACCCATAGGGCAGATTTGTCTATGGTACAAACAAAAACACCCCCATAAAAAAACGCCCCCGGTGAAAACCGGAGGCGTTATAGTTTTTAGCTTAAATGGCGCTTAGTAAGTGATGCGCAATTTGGCGTAATATGAACCACCGTTAAAGCCCATTGGTGAGCTTTCAGGATAAAGCTGGCCAATGTTCAACTGTCCTGGGTTTTCGTCTGGATAATTGTCAAATGCATTGGCAACACCGAAGATAACTTCAACATTTTCCATGACCTGAGCACCAAGCTCGGCATCGATGGTAAATTCACCACCGATTTGTGTGCCGCCATTACCCGAATCTGTCCAAGGGCCAAAATAGTTAACCCGAGCCAAACCACGCCAGATACCCTGTTCGTGGTTGAACGCAATATTGCCTTTCCAGTTCGGCAATTGCTCTTCAAGAGCCTGCAAGCGCTGATTACCTAGATTACCACGGCGTGTTACCGTAGTGTTGTTGTAATTCGCCGCAATAGACAGGGATGAGGTACCGGCACCAATATCAAATGGCATCCGACCAACAATGTCGAAACCGGTTGTTTTGGTATCAAAATCATTAGCAAAGAAAGCCGCTGTGATCAGGTCTTCAAATCCGGCAAAATCAGCCGCGTTCACGGTGAAACCGTTAGCAGTCGAACCGTTGACAGCATTGAGAACTTGGCTAGTCGTTGTGCCAGGATCGACCGCAAAAACACCAGCGTCAATACCGTGCTGAACCAAGAGTCCGCGGAAATCTTGCTGGTCAGTAATCGCAATCCGGTCGTCCACTTGAATATTGTAGTAATCAACAGTCCAAGACATCGCACCAGTATCAAAGGCAACGCCCAAAGACAGGTTGTTGGCAGTTTCAGGCCCTAAGGAAAAACGATTACCCAAGGCGTTGTTGATAAATGTGCCAGGAACAGAACTAAGCGGGATAGTACCTTGATCGGCCAATTCGCCTTGCGCGTCAAATGCGGTTGTTACATTCACCACATTGGCTTGACCAGCGGTTGGCGCATGGAAGCCTGTCGAATAAGTACCACGTACACGCACACTGTCTGTCAATTTATACAAAGCACCAATTTTCCAGTTGGTTGTTTGGCCAAAGGAATCATAATCTTCCCAACGAAGCGCTGCTTGTAAAGTGAAAGCATCGGTAATGTCCGCTTCCAATTCGCCGTAAATGGCAATATTACCTTGGGAGTTGGATGTGCTTCTGTTGAAGCCACCAAATCCGTTTGAGCTAGACGAGAAGCCTTGGCCAGTCGGATAATCAACTGACGGCGTCGCAAATGGACCCAAAGCAAATGACGCAGGATCACCAGCAGTGATGTCAAATTGCTCGTCGCGCCACTCAAAACCGGCCGCAACATTCAAATCAGACGCCCAACCACTAACTGGTACACCGTAGTTTAAATCAAGATTGAACGCAGTTTCTATTTGCTCATATGCACCTGGTACAAAGGATGTTGGCGTAGCCAGACCCAATGACGCGTTAATAGTGTTGCGGATAAAGAATTCGGTTTTGTTACTACCGTATGAACCACTAATATCGTAGCCCAAACCGCTACCGATTTCTAATTCTCCGCGAATACCGCCCGTGAAAGCAACGTCTCTGTTGTCACCACCAAAGCGCGGTACAAAACCGCCGGGGAATAGGTCTGCAAAACTGGCACAATTTGGATCCGCTTGCAACGCTGCGAAACCAGCAGGGTCGTATGTATCCAGATTGCCATCGCCGTCTGTATCGGTAATTGTCACAACCGGGCAAGGTATACCGTCATTATCAGTTAAATCCAAAGTCCGCAATGTGGCCAGACCACCAACAACAGGGCCGCGGAACACACCGCCGCGATTGGTTGGGTTACGGAAGAAGAAACCGCCTTCAACATTACGTGTAGCATAGTTACCGAATGCATAGGCTTCGACGCTTTCAGTAAGCTCAATACCTGTATTGACAAATAATTTAATATCATCCTTCACATCAGGCGCACCCCAATATTGAACGAAATCTGTGGTCACGGTATTGACGCTAATGTCGTTAACCGGGAAACCATTGGCAATCAAATTCGCCGCATCACCACGTTGAACCGCGCGGAATGTACCGTCGCTTGCACCGTATTCAGCAGAGATATTGACAAAACCATTCTCGCCGAGCGGTAGGCCGATATTGCCGGAAATCCGGTAATTGTCGCCGTCGCCTGCATAGGTGGAACCGTATTTAACTTCAACAGTTGCGCCTTCGGAAGCATCTTTAAGAATAAAGTTCATCACACCAGCAATAGCATCAGAACCATATTGTGAGGATGCACCGTCGCGGAGAATTTCAACCTGCTTCAGACCGATGGCTGGCATAACACCAATATCTACACCTTGAGCGCCATCAGAAATGCCGCCGCCAAGGAATGAAATAACGGAACCACGGTGACGGCGTTTGCCGTTCAAAAGAACCAGAGTGTTATCAGGAGATAGTCCGCGCAAGTTAGCCGGGCGGATAATCGTCGCCGCATCAGAGATAGGTTGCGCATTGACATTAAAGGAAGGAACAGCTGTCCGCAATAAATCGCCAATATCGGAAGAAGCGTTGTTTACAAACTCGTCGCCAGAGATCACATCGACAGGCGCCGGTGTATCTGCTGCGGAACGCGCTTTGCGGCGTGTACCTGTTGAAATAACTTCGTCAGCAACATTTGCGCCTTCTTGCGCGAACGAAGCTATACTGACATTACCGACCAGCATCAGTGCTGAAACGCTAAGCGCCAATTGTGTTTTTAGATTAAGTGTTCTCATCTGGATATTCCCCATATTTGAGTTATATTGTTGTTTCTTGATTAGATATAAAATCTAACTTGGGCTTTTGACCGAAAACGGGCGTTATCACAACCGCTAATCGGTCAAGCAATAATTTTGTTGCCAAGCGTGACTAATATGCCACAATGTAAATATGGAAACCCGCGCAAATAATTTACGAATTGTTAACGCTTGCCGCAATGATTTGCCTAAGTTGCGCGATTTAATGCGCAAATCTATAGAAAGCTTGCAAGCGCCGTTTTTGACTAAAACCCAAATCCGCGCCAGTTACGAAGTTATGGGGCTAGATACGCAGCTTATAGAAGACGGCACATATTTCACAGTATTTGCAGATAAACACCTTGCCGGATGCGGCGGCTGGTCTAAACGTGCAACACTTTACGGCGGCGATCACTCAAAGGGGCGCAGCGCGCGCCTGCTAGATCCAGACACAGAAGCTGCCCGTATCCGCGCTATGTACACCCATCCGGACTATACGCGGCGCGGGATTGGGCGTTTGATTTTGGAGAATTGTGAGCAAGCGGCTCGGAACGCCGGGTTTGCACGCGCTGAGATGATGGCCACCTTGGCAGGCGTGCCGTTATATGAAGCCTGTGGTTACGCTAAAATAGAAGAGGTTTTCGACCAAACCTCCGACGGCACCAAAATACCACTAATCAGGATGGGTAAGCCGCTTTAGTTACACTTATCAACTTATCGCCGTTCGCGCTTGACCTCTACGGTGGCGTGCTCGACACCGAACCTGTCGTGTAGGCGGGTTTTAATGGCGCGGGCAGTGTCTTCAATATTGGCTTCGCCGCTTATAATGGCCTCCAAAGTTACCATGGGGCGCTCTTGAGAAATGGACCAAGCATGGATATGATCCACATGCACGATTTGGGAAAATTGCTCGTGCATGTCGGCGCTAATGGTTCGGCGATCAAGACCTTTAGGCGCGCCCTCCATCAAAATATGACCGGCTTCCCGAACCACATACCAAGCGGAACGCAGAATGATTACGGCAACCAATACCGACATTATAAGATCAGCCGGCATCCAACCTGTTAGCAGGATTATAATCGCCGCCCCTATAGCTGCCACAGAGCCGAGCAAGTCTCCCATCACATGCAAGGCGGCGGCGCGGATATTCAGGTTTTCCTTGTCACCGCTAATAATTATGAAAAACACGATAATGTTAACTATCAAGCCGAGTGTCGCCACGACTAACATCGGCGCACCCATGACCTCTACGGGTTGGCCGGCACGTTTTATGGCTTCCCAAACAATCAACGCAGCGATCGCAAATAAGGACAAGCCGTTGACGAAGGCCACTACGACGGAAAATCTATCAAAGCCAAAGGTGTGCTTCCAGTCTGCGGGGCGCCTTGCCATACGAAAAGCCGTCCATGCGAGAGATAGCGCCGCGAAATCGGTCAGCATATGCCCGGCATCCGCCAGCAGAGCCAGAGAGCCGGATAGTATCCCGCCGATAAACTCGACCACCATAAATGACCCAATAAGAACAGCCGCAAATGCCATGCGGCGTTCGTTCTTAGCGTTCACGCCTTGGGAATGAAAATGATTATGCCCATGACCATGAGCTTCCACAGAAGATGTGCCGCGTGCATGGCTATGCTCGTGATTATGCCCATGATCATGTTGGTGTCTGATTCCCATTGCTCGATTATGCACATATAAGCCAAAAGAACAGCACAAATTTTGTGGCGGCAGATTTAATGAAATTTCAGCGCGCCGCCATTTATGCAATAATGTCCGGCATCAATCTGTCTTCAATCAGTGCAATTTTATCTTTCAAGATTAGTTTTATTTTCTTCATGCGCCCAATTTTCAGCATATCAACAGTGCCTATTTCACGCTGAGCAACAATCTCGTCGTCAATCCGGCGGTGATCCGCTTTCAGCTGCTTGAGCAGGCTACGTAATGCGGCCTTATCTCCAGAATTGTCCCCAGAACCACCTATATCTTCAGAATCATCATCGCTCATAGCCTAACCCTAACGCTTCGGTAACTCAAAATAAAGCGAACAAAGGAAAAAATGTAAAACTGGTAGGACTGCCGGTTTTTTTGTGCTAACAAAGGCTTACTTAAACACTAAACAGGAGGTGCGAATGGCTTTAGCAGCGCATTTGAAGGAACTTAACAACAAACACGCCAGACTTGACGATAAAATCGAAAATGAACTTAAACACCCCGCGCCCGACGCCATGCTACTTACCGAACTAAAAAAACAAAAATACCATCTCAAACAAATGATATCCGAATTACAGTCCGGATAACCAGACCAAATTCACCACATTGTGATATTAAAGAACCGGAGACCCAATATGGTTACCCCCCCAAATGGCCGATAGAAGAGTTGTTATTGTCACTGGCGGTGCCCAAGGCATTGGCTATGCGTGTGTGCGCAGGTTTTTTAATGACGGAGATAATGTCGTTATTGCCGATAAGGACAAGGAAGCAGGCAAGCAAGCCGCCGACAAATTGGACGCTAGCGGCGAACATGTGCTTTTTGTGCCGACCGATGTCTCGGACAAACTTTCCGTCCATAACTTGATTGCCGAAACCTTAAGTAAATTCGGCGTTATTGACGTGCTTGTCAACAATGCAGGCATAATCGTCAAAGGCGGCATTCTCGACCTTAACCTTAAGGATTTTGATAAAGTCCTATCGGTTAATCTGCGTGGCGCTTTCATGGTTGCTCAGGCCGTGTCCAAGCATATGGTTTCGGTTCTAGACGATAGTGATGACCGCTCCGGAGCTTCCCGGCGACCGTTTTCCATCATTAATATGTCCTCGGTCAATGCCGTGGTCGCAATCTCTGACATTCTGGCCTATGAGGTTTCCAAAGGCGGCATCAACCAGTTGACCAAAGGTATGGCATTACAGCTTGCCCCTTACGGTATTAGGGTCAATGGTGTCGGCCCCGGCAGTATAAAAACCGACATGCTGGCCGGTGTAGCCGAGAACCAAGACGCCCTAGACATGATTCATTCCCGCACGCCCCTGGGCCGCATAGCCCACCCGGACGAAGTCGCCAGCGTAGTTGCCTTCTTGGCCAGCACGGATGCCAGCTATATCACTGGCGAATGCATCTATGTAGACGGCGGTCGGCTGGCGCTAAATTATGTGATGGCGAAGTAAAGAGGATTTTTCGCAAGGCTCTAACTAGGTAAATCGCCTTTGGGAGTGAACGCAATTGCGCCGTCGCTGGTTGAGGGCGCAGTGCTGGCGGCGCCCTCACCTCGCTCTGGTTCTTTATTTGTATTTGAGTTTAAAACCGCACCGAAACTGAGGATTGTAGAGCCGACGGCTTTGGTTTTTCTATCCGGTTGGAGGAAATCCAGTGTGCCGTCTGGGCGTTTCGCGATAAGGATGTCAATGTCTTCGCCGCGCTCTTCTAAGAAATCTTCTATGGTGTATTCTTCGGTGAGGGTGGTGGAACGGAAACGCCAACCAGACCACCAATCGCGGGTCAGTATATCAAATGTACGACCATGGGTGGCCAGCGTTCGCCCGCGCGCCGTGTACATAATCGCGCCCGCATCGGTTTCGTCCGCTTCTTGCCCGGATATCTGGAACACACGGTGGCGGCCAAGTTCGGGGGCAAATTCCACACAGACCAGCGAGTTATAAGCGTCATTGGGTGTGGCAGCAATTAAAGTTCCAAAGGCAGAATGGTCAAGGCGGTGGTCGGCATTCTCCGACAAAACTTCGCCGTAAAATACCGCAAACCCTTCCAGCCGCGCACCGCGCAAGCGCCGCCAATTAGTATCGGCAACAAGCACCGGAATGTCCATATCCTTGAGGGCTTTGGCCAGACCAAGCGACCACGGATTGGCACCAACGATCATCACGCCTTCAGTTTTGTCTTTGTCCACAAGCCCCAACCATTTTGATAAAGGTGTGATGGTGAAGCCGGAGCTGAGCACGGTCGCAAACACCAAAGCGAAAGCCAGGGGCACAAAGATGGCTCCGTCCGCTCGCCCTATCAGTTGTAGCTCTGTGGCAAATAAGCCCGCAACCGCAACTGCAACAACCCCGCGCGGCGCAATCCATGCCACCAGTAAAGTCTCTCGCCAGTTCAGCCCCGACCAGAAAGTTGAGACAAATACCGCCACCGGTCGAACAATGAACATCATGGCCAGCACAAAGCCAAGTACCTTAAGATCAAAGCCCTTCAGCACTTCCAAAGTCAATGTAGCGGTTAGAACAATGAACACGCCAGACACCAATATAACGGCGATATTTTCTTTGAAACGCCGCATTTCCTGCATGGCAGCAAACTTGGTGTTGGCCATAGCAACGCCCAGTGCCGTTACTGCGACCAGCCCGGTTTCCTCGGCCAATTCGTTGGCCATAACATAAATGAACAATACCCAGACCAGCACCACCGGAGCCTTGAGATATTCAGGAACGTGGCCGCGCCGGAAAGCCCAGGCCAATGCCCAGCCCGAAACAATCCCGAAAACTGCCCCGATAATCGCAGCAAATACCAACATGATAATGGCAAATTGTGTGCTTTCACCCATGGCAGTATAGCGGATAAATTCATACCCCGCCACCGCGAACAGCGCCCCCAAGGGGTCATTGATAATCCCCTCCCATTTCAGCACTGCCGCCGGACGGCCCGGCAAATGGGCTTGGCGTAATAAAGGCAGGATAACCGTGGGGCCGGTCACCACAAACAAGCCGCCAATCATGGCCGAAAGATCCCAAGGTAGACCTAGGATATAATGGGATGCTGCAGTCCCCAAAACCCAAGCTATGGGTGCCGCCACCAATACCATGCGGCTGACGGCGCGCGACGCATCGCGTAAATCTTTGAACCGCAGATTAAGCCCGCCTTCAAACAAGATAATCGCCACAGCAATCCCGATCATAGGCCTATACATCGCCCCAAAGTCTTCTTCCGGGTTGAGCCGTACCGCATCAACAATCCCGTGTAACAAATCCGTGTTTTGCACAAACCCCAAGGAGAACAGCCAGGTCATGAACGGACCAAATATTAATCCGGCAATGGCCATCAGGACAATGGCCGGGCGCTGCAAACGCCAAGCTAGCCACTGGGCGCCAATGCCCAGCACGCCTATCAGGGCAATTTTAAATGGGAGCAAGGCGGTTAAAGTGTGTAAATTTTCCATGATAACTTCTCATTTTCCATTATAACGTCTAGGGGCTGTGTAGGCATGAGGTGCTTTAAGAATTTATTCTAAGAATATCAAACCCGATATCGCTGGTGCCATAATTGCCGTGGTCATAGCGCTCGACCCTGTCGGTAAACCAGTGCAGGATATGCTGGTACAAACCTTCCAGCACGGCTTTTAAATCTTTGTCGTTGAGCGGTAAATCCAGTTCATAAGTTTTGTTGTGTTCAACCTGTACATCAATACGGTCGCCCTCTTTGCGGCACTGCAAGACTATGCGCAGGAAATCACCCGTCTCACTGACGCGAACACCAAGACCAAAACTAATGGGTTCCAAGGGCAAAAACCCTTTGCCTGAAACGGAAAATGCGCCCGAGCCATAATTTTGTTCCTTAAACGACCCTTGAGGTGGCACCAAAAATACGCATTTTTTCTCCCCATCAAGATAGGCGCACAAGCCGACTTGTACCTGCTCGGCTACAGAGCGGATTTGCGCATAATTGTCAAAGCTGCGCTCACCATAAGTATTGGCCGCTTGTGATATAGTCAAAAACCGGGACTTCTCTCGTTTTTGTTTCGTTTTTTTGCGTTTAGCCATTGGCAATCCATTAAAACCAAATGTCTTTATAACGCACCGCGTCCTTACACCAAGCTTAAAAGCCAATTTCCCGGACATTGAGTATGGGCAAAAACTGCCAAAACCGTGCTTTCCGCCATAACCGTGCCACAATTAGGCTTTTAAAGGCGTTATTGTGAACTTGATGCGGCTCTAACAGGTCGTTACAGTGACAAAACGAATCTTATAACCCCTTTGGTTGCCTTACGGCTTGGTAACCCTTGGAATACTTTGGAGGCCTCATGGCGAATATTGCTTTGGTAGACGACGACGAAAATATATTAACATCAGTATCGATGTTTTTGGAAGACGCTGGACATGAGGTAAAATGCTATCACGACGGCGCATCTGCTTTGGAAGCCCTGAGCAAAAATCCGGTCGATATAGCCGTGTTCGACATAAAAATGCCGCGTATGGACGGTATGGAGCTTTTGCGTCGTTTGCGCCAGACCTCCAACATGCCGGTGATTTTTCTGACCTCCAAGGACGACGAATTTGATGAAGCGCTTGGCCTCAATATGGGCGCGGATGATTATATAACCAAACCGTTTTCCCAAAGATTACTCGGCGAGCGTATCAAAGCGGTGTTGCGCCGAGCAAAATTGGGCAGTGTAGAAACTCCCATGCCTGAAGTCGGTGATGATGCGGTTATAAAGCGCGGGCAATTATTACTCGACCCAAACCGCCATGCTTGTTCATGGAAAGGTGAGCCAGTCAGATTAACTGTCACAGAATTCCTCATCCTGCATGCCCTGGCCAAAAGGCCGGGTTATGTGAAAAGCCGTGATAATCTCATGGACATAGCTTATGATGACCAAGTTTATGTGGACGACCGCACCATTGACAGCCACATTAAACGCCTGCGCAAAAAATTCCGCAAATCCGACAAAGAGTTTGACGGCATAGAAACTCTATACGGAATTGGCTATAAATATAAGGAAGCGTAAATATCCGTCTGCTATAGAGTTCGCTATAGAACAGGGGATAAAGGAACGCTGATATGGCTTCTGCCAAGAAATCACGGTTGAATTTTCTAGCCACGCGCAAACGCGCGCGCGGGGTGCGCCGCTTTATCATGTTCTCGACCCTGACCAGGATGATTTTTTTGGCCAACCTTCTTGGCCTGATTATTCTGATCGCAGGCGCTCTGACAATGAACCAATTTTCGCGCGGTCTGATTGATGCCAAGATCGACAATCTACATTCCCAATCGCGTCTCATAGCAAATTTGCTAGGCGATGAAGCCACCGGTTTGGGGGCGATGGCCGCGTTAGACGAAGTAGAGGCGCGGCGCATTGTAGCGCGGATAGAAATGCCCGACAAAGCCCGTATCCGGCTATATGATAGAAATGGCGCCTTGGTTGCAGACAGTGATTTGCTCGACGATAGTGTCGAAATTGGACAACTTGACCCCATCGCAAGCTATTCTGAACCTCTTGAACCCAAAGAGATCTGGTGGGTGCGCCTACAATCATGGAGTGATGAATGGATCAACGATTGGCGGGTTTTTCGAAAAAACCGTGAAGAAAAGCAGCGACATTTGGAGCGCGACATTAAATCGGCGCTACTCGGCACCACGGTTTCGGGCGAACAATATGAAGATAAAAAACTAATCGTTGCGGTGGTTATGCCTGTTAAACGGGTGGAAGACATTCAAGGCGCTCTGGTATTCGAGACCCATGACGTGGATACGATCTTAGCCTCTCAACGCCAAGGCCTAACCCCGATTATCTTAATTGCCATTATTGCCTCTATCTTGTCTGCCTTGTCTCTAACCCTGTTTATCGCATTGCCGATCAGGCGCCTCGCCAGAGCTGCTGAACAAGTCGTGCGGTCTTCCGATAAGCGCGATGTCATTCCGGATTTGTCTGACCGACGCGACGAAATAGGTGATCTGTCTATCGTCCTGCGCGAAATGACCGAAGGACTATATACCCGTATTGACGACATCGCAAAATTTGCCGCCGATGTTGCCCACGAGATTAAAAACCCGCTAACATCCTTGCGTTCTGCCAGTGAAACCTTACGCGGTTCCAAAACCGCCGAGCGCCGCAACAAACTGATCGACATTATTGAGAACGATGTATCGCGCATGGACAGGTTGATTACAGATATTTCCAAAGCCTCACGCATGGATGCGGCACTGGCCAAAGAAAAAGCAGAGCCATTGGATTTGTATAAATTTCTGTCGGACATCACAGATTTCTACACCCAGACCCGCCGGGAAGTTGTTGTAGATGTCGTGCAAACGACCGAGAAAGATCAAGACAACCCGGTGATCATACAAGCCCTCGAAAACTCTCTGGGTCAGGTTCTGCGAAATCTAGTCGACAATGCTTTAACTTTCTCGCCTGATGATAGAACCGCCAGTGTGCGGCTCGCATTCGAGCGTAGCGCAAATGAGAACAGCGACAAGGCGATTATCACCATAGACGACGACGGCCCTGGTATCCCCAATGATGACCTAGAAATGATTTTCAAACGGTTCTACACCCAGCGCCCGAAAGGGGCTGCCTTTGGTGACCATTCCGGTCTTGGCCTTGCTATTTGCCGCCAGATTATGACTGCTCACGGCGGCACTATTGTCGCATCTAACCGCAAAGACGAGGCCGGAGAAATAATAGGCGCGCGTTTTACATTGACCTTGCCCTTGCAAATCTCAACGCAAGATAAACGGAAGCGTAAATAGAGTAAAGATATGCGCAAATAACGCTTTTCATAGCCGCCAGAATTTGTTTAAGTGTTTTATTGTAAATGTGAGGCACTGCTTTGATTGGACTTGTAATTGTAACCCACGGACGCTTGGCGGACGAACTTAAGCTAGCTACAGAGCATGTGGTCGGCCCGCTCGATCAATTTGTCACGGTTTGTATTGGTGCCGATGATGATCTCGAACTGGCCAGTCATGCCGTACATGCGGCGGTTAAATCCGCTGACACTGGTAATGGCGTTATGTTGCTGACAGATATGTTCGGTGGCACACCGTCCAATTTGTCCATTTCTTTACTCGGGCGGGAAAATGTCGAAGTTGTAGCGGGCGTTAATTTGCCGATGCTGATTAAACTCTCCGAAGCTAGGCGCGAACTTTCTCTCTCTGAGGCCGCCCAGACAGCGAAGCAAGCGGGGCGCCATTATATTGCCATAGCCTCCGAAGTCATTGCCGGCGAAATGGATGCGTAATAACCCGTCCACAAATAGTTCTCTTAACAAAAACGACGTCCATGAGGCGCTGTACCTAAAAAGCACCCGTGTCACTCTTCGCAACAAGCGCGGCCTTCACGCACGTGCATCGGCTAAATTCGCCACAATGGCGCAGAGCTTTTCTGCTAAAATTGAGGTTACATCTTGCAATGATGTCTGCCAAGAAACCGTTGTTGGCGACAGTATTATGGAGCTACTCTTGCTTGGGTCGGCGTGCGGGGAAGATATATCAATCACCGCCCACGGCTCCGACGCTGATGCGGCGATTAAGGCTCTCGCCGCATTGGTAGAAGACAAATTTGGCGAGACAGAATAATGCGCGCACTCGTATTTTCGGCGCTCTGCTTATCCGCTTTATTATCGGGCTGCGCCAGCAAACCGTTCATGCCCAAATCCGACTACCCGCCCGACCCATGGGTCAAAGGCTATGCCAATCCGGATGATTGTATCGGCGGGGAGAAATTAGCTGCCATTAATTTTGAACTCCCCAGTTATCCGCGTCGCGCATTTCGCACAGGCCGCCAAGGTTGGGTCATTTTACGCCTAGATGTCGATGCCAGCGGCGCAACACAAAATGTCCGCGTTGAGCGCTCCCTACCCGCAGGCATGTTCGGCGGCAATACAAAAGCGGCCGCCAAAAAATGGCAGTTCCACCCGCCAGCGGAACCCCTAAAGCATTGCCGTGTCCTCATAAGATACCAATTGGGCGGCGTCAGTTTAGGCGGTTAACACTGCGGCAAAGTTTCTTATTCGGATGTGCCTAGCCCACCACATTCTCTTACGTTATTGCTGGCGTACCGTAATTTCGCGCGCCTTGATGACGGCTTTGAAAAAGCTGATTTTATAGGTCATTCGCACGGGGACATACAAACCTGCCTCGTCAAATGGCGCCAGATAAATGATGATAGGTGCTGCAGCCTCCTCCGCGCTCGGCAGGTCTTCGGGGTCAAAACCGGAGACAGGGACATAATATACCTTACATTTGACCGTATCGCCTTTATAGCCTTTTTGCTTGATGCGTCTGCTACCATCCCTTTCCATGCGCAACAAATAATGTTGCTTGGAATCAAATACGGGCACAGTGCCCGTGCACGGTTCGTCGGCAAACCTGTAACCGCGCATCATCATATTTAATAAGGCGCTTAGGGTATCATCGCTTTCAAACCTTTGTTTGAGAGTTGCAGGTGGTTTACCCTGGGACCCTAAGGGCGGTACAATTGAAATATCTACAGCCGTCTCGCCGTAACTCATTTCTACGCGGCGGTTTTTCTTATCCATATTTTGCTGGATGTGTTGCACAGGCCGCAAACCACTTTCGTTAATTTGACCTGTAGTGGTTGACCAAATTTGAAATTTCTTGAGAAATGCCCCGAGGCCAGATGTGAACAAGTCTGCGCGTAAGGCATATGTATCTTGCGTAAACTGACCTGAAATATTGGCCTTCATAACCCGCAAGCCAAAAACATAACCTTTAAGTTTGACATCCAAAGCCACAGTCTTTGTCGCCGTATTTGGTGTAACCGATTCGCCCTGTTGGGCGTAAGAGCTTATTGGCAAGGCTATAGGCAAGCTAATAAGCCCCGCCGTTACAGTAGTGGCCAACAATTTTTTTAAGGTCTTTTTCTTCATTTTGGTCTCCTTGAACTTCAATATTGACCAATATATAGACCAAATAGCCTGAGAGAAACCTGAACATTTCAGCCAATTGCATGAAATCTTGGTAAGAATGCACAGGCAATCAACGCGGTACAATATTATCCACAAGCCGCAGCACTAAAAATCTATTAAGTGACTGGTAATAATGTAAACAAAAGGTTAACATCCTGCCATAGGGGAAATTACTAGAGCCTTTCCGTGTGGTTAAATAACAAATTTTATTAAATGCGTTTTTAGCACTGGGGTTTTAGCGGGATTTTTAACTTTGGGATTTTTAGCTTTGGGATAAGCAAAATTACGAAAAATAATGAGCGGGGATATTATTATGGCGAGTACGGGTGGGAACATGAAACAAGCAGAGAATAGCACGGCAATTTTAGTTGAAGCACAAGCTGATAGTTCGCAGACTATGGTGAAGTTGTGCAAGAACGGCAATGAATGGTTATCCCCAACCGGGTGGAGCCAGTCCGAGAAAAGCACATTGCTGGATAGTGAAATCGAGGGAAATGTAACGCGGTTCACCATACCTGATACATTTGCAGCATCTATCAATGCGGGCGACAAGGTTTCTTTGAAAATTCCTAGCCTGAGTTTTGAACAGAGTATTGTTTGGGCTACATCCGGCGCGCCTTCCGCCACAAACAGTTTAGCAGACGTAGCCAGCACAACAGCCAAACGAGGATTGTTTGGTCGCTTTGGCGGTAACCGCAAAGTTGAAGCGCCGCAACAAAGTGAAGTTGAACGCTTGGCCGAAGAAGCCCGTGCGGCTGCCGAGGCTTCATCTGCGGAGATGTTACGCGCACAAGAGGCAAAACAAGCGGCAGAGGAGCGCGCCTTGGAGGCGGCACGGCTGGCAGAAGCCGCACATAAAATGGAGCAGGCACGCATTCAGGATGCTGAGCGGGCAAAACGGGCTTTGGCAAAAGCCGAAGCGGCAAAATTGGCCGAAGAAAAACGTATAGAAGCAGAGCGCCTCGCCGAAGAAGCCAGATTGGCCGAAGAAGCTCGCCTCGCCGAATTAGCCCGCATCGCAGAAGAGAAGCGTATTGAAGCCAAACGTAAAGCTGAAGAAGCCCGCCTCGCCGAAGAGGCTCGCCGCGCCGAACTTGCGCGACGCGAAGAACAGGCCCGCAAGGCAGACGAAGAACGCCGTGCTGACATCAAGCGGATTAACGCGGAACTTTTAGACACAAAAGAGGTTATTCGTAGCTATGAAGACCAAGCTCAGGAACTAAGTGGTCGTGCCAAAAAGGCTAAAGAATTTGTGAAATCCCAAGGGGAGATTAAAGGCCAAGCCAAACGCACCTTTGAAATGGCCGAACGCAAAGTGTCAGAAAGTGAAAAAGGTTTATCCAAGCGAATACAAATCGAGCAGACAACCAAGGACGAGTTGCAGAAAATCGAAAAAGCCCTGGCCGAACAGCAAAAACTGGCGGCTAAAACGGCAAGCGCAGCGCAAAAAGCCAAATCTGCTTTGGCAGACGCCGAAATAGCAGCAAAGGCAGCGGCGGCTAAAGCCGTGGAATTACGCGCCATATCGCAATCTGCACAGGATGAGGCACAAAATGTGCGGCGCAATCTGGGAATTTCTCAGCAACAAATGCAAGATTTGGAAGCGCAAAAAACCCAAGCGGAAACAGCCGGAGCATCTGCACGCGCCACTCTAGAGCAAGTGCGTGATACGCTCGGTGCAGCGAAAGGTAATTTGAAAGATGCAAGCAGCATTCACGCCGAAGCAGGCAATGCGCTACGTCAAACCGACGGTCTGATTGCCGACAACCAATCCAACCTTGAAACGGCCCGTGATGTGGCCAAGAAAATGCGCGCTCGGATCAAGCATTTGAAAGCTCAAAAAATCACGCCGGACAATGTTGACGAAATAGTCGATATTTTAAAAATGGATGCAAAAATTTCAAGTGTGCCATTTAAGAAAGCGGCAGCGCTGGCCAGTGGTCTGGGTGGAGCCGCTCTGGTGATGGAAGTAAATACGGAAGATCATTCAGACAGCGTCATGTCAAAGCTCAAAGGGTTGTTTAGTCGTAAAGAAGAAGCCGACATAGCTATTAATGAAGCTATAAGTGATAAGGCCGCCCGTACCGAGGATGTGAGCGCTGACGATGATACCCCAGCAATTTCCGAAAAAAAAATTGAACAAATTATTGAACCTGGAACCATTGCAAAGCCAGTGGCCAAGGTTGATAATTCGCAAGAACCTGCCGTGAAATTAGTCAGTGAAACTGAAGAAAGCGACCTGGAAAAATTCGAAGATGATGCAGATGCTGATGACGAAAGCGGCTTAAGCCGCAAAGCGGTCGCGGGATTGTCTGCCGTGTTGTTGTTATCCGTAGCCAGCATTGGTGTCATCGCCTCTAACGCGTCGCGGTCAGGGACGACGACAACTGCAAGCACGGAAAAAACGCGTATCAACACGCAAGCCGTTTTGCCTGCGACCATTACGGCGCAGACTGTAACCCCTATCGTATTACCTTCTGAATTGCCCACAGAGCCTGCAATGGCTGCAAAAATTACACCCGATGCCAAGGGTGAAGGCCCTGTCGCAGTAACCGAAGTGCTTGCTATAAAAGAGCTTCCCACAAAAAAAATCACACCGGTTCTCGTCGCCAATATTACCAATATTCCGGCGCGAAAATGGGGCGAAGGCACAGTTAAATTTGAAAAAACAGTCGAGAAAAAACCAGTGCAAACTGCATCGACCCGTTTACCAAAAAAACGCCGTCCCGTTAAAGTAACCATTCCCGCCGCCGTACTGAACGTAGAGCCGCGCGCCATTCCAACCGCGAACATTGAACCTGTCGCGATACCATTTTCCCAAGTCACCAAAGACGTCCAGACAAAATTGGCGACACTCGGGTTTTATGCGGGCGAAGCTAGCGGAAAAATGGACGGCCCCACTATTGCCGCTATGAACCAGTATCAACAATTATTTGGCTTGGAAACAAACAATAAAGTCACGGCATCTCTTTTGGAAGAATTGAACAATACAAGAATTGCCGCAGAGCCTTTGGTGCCGGAGCCGGAAATTGTTAATGAACAACCAACGCTGGAAGCCAGCCTGACGCCTGCTGAGGTAACTATTGCAACACCTGTCGAGGCCGAACCGGAACTGGCACCTGAATTGATTGTGGACGCCAAGAAAACCAAAGCGGCAGCTGCGCGCTACCCTGCCGTAGCCCAGCGCCGTGGCCATAACAAAATTGCAACTGTAATTGTTTCTTACGATGTGGATGAAAATGGCATAGTACTGAATGCAATGGCCAAAGAAAGCTCCGGTGTTGGTCGCTTCCAAAAAGCTTTTGAAAAAGCCGCCGTAAAAGCTGCAGAAAAAGCAATTTTTTCAGCAAAGACCGTAGACGGAAAGGCCGTAACCAGTGAAGGTCATGAGACCAAATTCACATTTAATGTAGAATAGAGTATCCCTTGTTATATCGGTTTGGGGCGGGTTACCGCCCCATTCTCACCAAGCGACCAGGACGGGCGCTGGTGACCTGGTTGTCTTTTATCACAGCCTGTCCCGAGACCAATGTGGCTTTGTAGCCTGTCACAGGTTGTAGCAGACGTTGCCCACCAGCGGGTAAATCCTTGACCATGACAGGAACCTCTAGTTCAAGATTTTCATAATCAATAATATTGATGTCAGCTTTCAGGCCTACCTTAATCCGCCCTCTGTCATCAAGCCCCAAAAAATCTGCCGCATCAGCGCTGAGCATTTGCACAGCCCGCGCAATGCTGATTTTTTTGCTATCGCGGTCGCGGGTCCAGTGGGCGAGCAAATAGGTCGGGAAGCTGGCATCGCAAATATAACCCACATGGGCACCACCGTCGGTTAGGCCGGGCAGTGCCAGTGGATGGGTCATCATAGTGTGCACCGCATCATAATTCATGTCGGTGTAATTGTAGATCGGGAAGTAAATCAGCATCTTGCCTTCGTCTTCAAGCATCCAATCATACAATACCGACCATACCGTCTCGCCTTTGTTATCTGCTTCGGCGGCGGCGGAACTGGCATAGCCTTGCTCATAATCCACCTTGCCAGAACCGTCCGGGGACAGCTTGAACATTTTGCCCGCAATTTGTTCTGTCATAGCAATCATTATATCGGTCATGGGCGGCACGGACGTACCCGAACCTGCCAGCTTAACAGGCGTTTCAGCCAGCATTTTTTCTTTCAGCACCGGGCAGCGCATTTTCTCTACCCGATCTTCAAACGATAAATCGGCAATCTCAATATAGCTCGGAAATGCCATTAATGGGTGGAAGGTGGATTGTAACCCCAGAAACAAACCAATGCCGCGCGGTGCGGCTTGTAAGCGTAAATCCACACCGTCTTTTTGCAAGTCTTCGGCGCGCTTTATTATTTTCTTCCAATGATCCGGCACCAGATCGCGCTGCATCAAAGTCATGCTTGCCTTGTGGCCGGGGGCGGCGCGGAAATAAGTTTCCAATATATCAAATTCCTGGTCGAATTGATCGCCGGGGCGTTCTTGGTCAAAATCATTGACCGCATGCAAAACGCCGTAATCCAGCCCGTTGAAAGCGCTGGCAATGCCTGCCAGTTCTGAGGGATGAGCTTCGCTGGTCGGTGTCCAGTCCCCGTCCGAACTACGGTGGGCATCGGAACGACCAGTAGAAAATCCGACGGCACCAGCCTCCAGAGCTTCACGGGTCAATGTGCGCATTTCATCAATGTCAGCATCGGTGGCGCGTTGGTCAAACACGGCACGGTCGCCCATAACAAACACCCGCAATGGATCGTGGGGCATCATGGCGAGAAAATCTATAGTGTGGGGGCGGGCATCGAGAGCGTCCATATATTCGGGGAAACTTTCCCAATCCCATGTTAAACCCTCACTCAGTGCGGTGCCCGGAATATCTTCAACACCCTCCATCAGGCGGATGAGTTTGTCATGGTCGTCTTTGCGGCACGGCGCAAACCCGACACCACAATTGCCCATGACAATAGTGGTAACACCGTGATTAACCGATGGTTTCATTTCCTCGTCCCATGAAATTTGGCCGTCATAATGGGTGTGCAAATCAATTGTGCCGGGCGTAATGATAAGGCCGTCAGCCTCTATGGTTTCTCCCGCTTCACCTAAACAAGTGCCAATCTCGGTTATTATGCCGTCTTTAATGCCGATGTTAGCGGTATAAGCAGCACCGCCCTCGCCGTCATAGATGGTACCGCCCGTAATCTTTATATCAAACATCAACATATCTCCTTTTTCTTTTGTCTGCGTATCGGAATAAACCCACCATGGTCCACCCGCCAACTAAATGCCATAAACCCCACAAGCCCGTCAGCACTACCGCGCCACCTAGCCCGTCCAATTGCGTCACTAAAATAACAAAACCCAGTGCTGAATTTTGTATCCCAACCTCAAAGGTCAAAGCCCGCCTTGTTGGCACATCTGCCCCCGTCAGCAAACCACTTAAATACCCTAACGCCAAGGCACAGGCATTATGTATGACCACTAAGGGGACAACTAGGGCGGCAGCCATGGGTATCAAGGCGCGGTATTTATAAAACCCGATAATAATCATAACCATCATCACGGTAACGGCACTTATTGCCAGTGGCTTTTGGACTTTGGCGGCGAAAATTGGCGCTTTGAAAGCAACCACCATACCTAGCAAAATCGGGATCGCCAGAATGATGAGGGTCTGGAGCAAGAAGGCACCAACATCAAAATTGATCGTCGTCAAAAGCGCACGGGTTGGGGGATAAAGGGATAGCCAAAATAAAATAGACACAGGCGTAATAAACGCGGCCGCCAAACTGGATGTCGCGGTCATAGAAACCGACAAAGCCGTATTGCCGCGCCCAAACAAAGTCATGATGTTGGAAATATTACCGCCGGGGCAGCAGGACACCAATATCATCCCAAGGGCGAGGCTAGGGATGGGGTTCAGTACATGAACCAAGCCAAGTGTAAGAAGCGGCAGGCCGACAAGTTGCGCCAATACGCCCGCAAAATAGTGCTTGGGATCAGATTTGAAAAATGCGAATTGAGCAGGCTTCAAGCCGAGTGCTACTGCAAACATCATCAAGGCCAACATGGCAGCCAAAACCATTTCCCAAGGTCCGCCCATGTCCAGTGTGATATTGTTGAGCGCCTCTGCGTCCATATTTGCCCCTTGGCTTGCTACATGAAAAAAGCAAGCCTAGCCTATCATATACTCATGCGAAATAGATTTTATGGCGTTCGGCGTATTAATATACCAATTTGATCATTTTAGCCGCGCGCCGCGCGCCTGTCGCGGCGGCGCGGTGCGGCTTTGGCTGCAGTCTTCGCTTCCAAGTTACGCCAGATGCGAACATGTGTACGAACCGACTTCGTGTAGCGGCTCTTTGGTTTTAGAACACCTGCCGGTTTGCCAGTATTAATAGCAATGCGCAGGGTTTCGTCGTCGACAACGATTTGCGAGCAGCTATCGCGTCTCAATACTTTATGTACATCACCAAGGCTAAGCCCGCCGCTAAGAGAGCGCCGCTCATGCTTGTTTAATATAATATCCGGCAGAGCAGGCAAAGACATGGCTTCACGAATGTCCTCAGCCATTTTCCGCGTCAGATGAAGAGCAGGCACACGGGCCTCCGTAACCAGCGCAAATTTATCGGCGGCGCCAATAACCGCTTGGGTCCAGGCGCGCCACATGGGCGGTACATCTAAAATAATATAATCAAACAAACTACTGACACTGTCCAGCAATGACAAAAGAGCGTTGGTTGAAAGCAAATCATTACCGCCTATTTCTGCTTCTGCACTTAGCAATGACAAGCCCGGACTAACCCGGCGAATGAAGGTAGCGGCTAGATTTTCGTCCATGCGGCCCTCAGTTTCGTTCAACTCGGCAATGCTGATACTGGTTTCCATATCAAGATAGGCCGCGCAATCGCCCCGTTCAAAATCCAAATCAACCAAAAGCACACGGGCTTTTTCGCCGTCCACTTCCGAGGTCGATAATTCCCAAGCGGATTGCACGGCAAGACTGGTCACGCCTGCCCCACCGACCACGCCTAGATAAGCCCATATTTTGGCCTCTTTAACCTCTTCGGGTTCTGCACTTTTGGGGGTGAACTTAGAGGCTTTTGTTTCGGACGCGTCAGGTTTATCATCCGCCGACGCAGGAATTTCCAGATTAGCTTCCACTATTTGGCGAAGCTCAAGAACGTTGTTGCTTAATTTATCGTCCATAATGGTCTCTTTTGTTTTGCTATCTACTGGTTTGGCTGCCCGCTGCCGGCGTATCTATTGTGTTTTCCCGGTAATTTTTACGGGCCAAAGCGGCACGGTTCGGGTCTGCGGGAATATATGTATTGGCTTTTTGTTGCGGGCTTGGTGCTACAAATTGTGCAGCGATATTCGCTTTAACCGCACTGCCCAAATGAGGATCAATACGACCCTCAAGCGCAGGCTTCGCTGTAGCGCATCCGTTCAAAATAAAGAGCGCAATACCGCCGCAAAAAATAGATTTAGTGTTCAAATACATTGTAATCCCCTAATTAATCACATGACCGTAGCGGGCTGACAATCCGCCGGACGCTTTGGTTTTTGCTGGCTTTAGTTCACCCGGTTTTGTTGCAGATGTCCCGTGCAAGGCTTTGCCGTAATTTTGCGCCACAGGACTTCGGTTCGCTGCGTTACCATTCATTTGCCCGCCAAGGAAAAACCCTGCTTCACTTGGGCTATAATTATTGTCCAGCGGTGTCGACAACTGGCTAATATCAGACACAGGCTGTACGAGGCGCGGCGTAACAATGATCACCAATTCGGTTTCGTTGTTTTTAAACCGCGATGAGCGGAACAAACTTCCAAGCACCGGAATATCGCCCAGCCACGGCACTTGTGTTTTACGGTTAGTCTCGGTGTTTTGTAGCAGGCCAGCAATGGCAAAGCTCTGTGAATTGCGCAACTCCACCGTAGTATCGGCGCGGCGAATAGTGAGGCCCGGCACTTCCACACCGCCAACCCGCACTGAGTTTGTCGGATCAAGCTGGCTCACCTCAGGGCTGACTTTTAAATTGATAATACCATCATCAAGCACGGTCGGCGTAAAGGAAAGACCAACACCAAATTGGCGGTAAGTAATGGTAACCTCGCCGTTTCGCCCCGTGATTGGAATAGGGAACTCTCCGCCGGCCAAAAAACTGGCCGTTTCGCCGGACATGGAGATTAAATTGGGTTCGGCCAATGTACGAATTACACCGCTTTCCTCCAAAGCATCGATTTTGACATCAATATTTGTCGGACCTATTGTGTCTTGCAACAAGGTACTAAGGGCAGAACTACCGCCTATGGCACCAACGCCGCTTGCGAAAGAAAACTGTCCCGCTTGTTGCACCAAAAGTCCGACACCTAATTCTTTGATCGCAGAGCGCGTAGCTTCAACAAAGCGTACCTCTAGCATGACCTGATGCGAATCGCGTACAATCAAGCCACTAGTTACATCGTCAGCGCTTGAATATGCTGCAGCAATTTTTTCGGCCTGTTCGGCAATTCTTGATGTAGTAACATCACCGGACAAATAAATCTTTCCTGCCATACGGCGTACTTCAATGCGCTCTTTGGGGAAGGTCTCGTACAGGCTTTTTTTCAGGCCTTGAATGTCTAAATTTACTTCAACATTGATCACATCCAATAGCCGTTTTTTATTGTCATAGATCATGACGCTGGTTTTACCCCGGGTTTTACCCGTGACCAAAAACGAATGATTGGTCAAGACAACGACATCGGCGATGCTGCTTTCCGCGACCCGGACTTCTGAAAATGGTGTGTCAGATCTAAGTGTGATATTACCGTCCTTGACGACCACCGCATTGACCGTATTTATTTCGGCGCTAGCCTCAACCCAGGATTTGGCGTTGGCGGGGACATTGGCTATCATGAAAGTACCAAGGATTAAAGCTGGCCATAAAAGTTTTGCGGCGTTTTGCAGGTTTGAAATTCTATATGCCATTATTGGGTGCCCCCTGCTAGATTTTGGCCTGCTGGATTTTGCAAGCTCGCCATATCTTGTTTCTTGGCCTCATCCCGGTAAACTTTGACCAGACGTGGTTGCCCATCGCGCACCACGACCACTTGGGCCGTCTGGTTAACGGGCCGGGCCTTTTTTGTGCGCACTGAGCGTCGCGGTCTGGTTTTTTTGCCCGTTAAATCACCGACCCTGAGAGCACTAGCGGTAAATGTTTCGCTGGTTCCTACGGCGCGCAATGCCAAAGTCAGAGTGCCAACCGATTTTGCCAAAGCCAATTTTTGTGCCTGCATTGCATTCACTTCCAACGTAATAGTTTTAGCAAGCTTTGGTCCATCGCTCCCCATATTGGTTGTCTGGTCTGTGCCGAGAACCTTGATATTTTGCAGTAGAATTTCTGCGATAAAGCTGGCTTTGCGGTCACCGCCTTTAACATTTTTTCCGTATCGGCCAATTTTAGTTGCCTCTATTTCGCGGGTTAAAATTACATCTACGGTGTCTTCCGGACTGACGAACCCGGCAACACCCGAGACATCATTTACGCGTATGGACACGGCGCGCATATTATCACCAAGCTGAGCTGAAAGAGATGCGCGTCCACCTGGAGCGCTGATTTTAAACGCCAGGACTGGTTCGCCCTGAGCCATTTGCGTTAAAACCACTGAAGGGTTATTTGGCTCTAAAAACAACATTTCGTAAGAAGTGTAACTGCCCTCGGGTACGGAATTTTCCGGAAATTCTACAATATTTACGGACTGCTCGGTCAAGGGTTCACCGGGCATGAGGCGCATATCTGCGACCATTACAGGCACCGTTTTCATTTTTACCAAAGTAGCTGTCTTGGCAACTTTTCTGGCTTTCTCATCTCTGACCTGCTCATATTGCGTATTAACGGCGGTGTTGATAAACCCCCGCGCCAAAACAATCGCCAAAACGCCAAAAGCCGCAGATGCGCCCAATGTAATTATCGTACCTTTTCTCACACTCTTCCCCTAGGTTCACGCCCAAAATTTGTGTCAAAGTTTCTGACAGGGCACCAATTTAAAGCGATAGAAACACATCGGCGTGAAAACGCAGTGAAAGTTTGATATTAATAATCCGTCGAATAAATAGGTTAACAGTTTACGAATTCCTATACAAAGTACGTGGTCGAAATGGTAAGAGCGGTAATCGTCGCGGCATACAAATTAGGCGTTCCTAAATTAGTAAAAACTAATATTTGCCAAGTCACCCGCCATGTGCTACATATTGTCGCAGTAAACCGAAGAATCGGAACGCACTTAACAAAAAGGGGAAGACTACATGCGTAAAAATATGTCTAAAATTAAATCTATTAAAACAGGCTTGCTAATGACCGGAGCCGCAGTGCTTGCACTCGGGTTGGCGGGCTGTGATGACGTGTTGGATGCCGTCGATAATTCGGCTGGAAAACAGCCCATTAACAGTACGGTGCCTTATGAAGTCTGGGCATCAGATCAATCAAATTCAGTTGCTGGCCAAGCGGCACGCGGTGTCAATGGCAGTTTTATCTGGGTGTGGCGCAGTGAAGATGTTCAAGCACAAGTCGACGGCGGCGCGGCGGCTCAACCGGTTGGTTGCGCGGGCGGCATTCCTGCGCCTTGTGATGTCAATGCAGTCTTTCCAGGTACGTTGACACAGGTCGGGACTGGCGGTGCAACAGGTGCTACTTTGGCGACATTGCCTAATTTTGGTCGTCTACACGGCATGATCGCAGATCCGCAAAACATGTATATGAATGTCAATATGTTTGCCCCAACTGGCGGTTATATCGGCATTGTTGACGGTGCTACCAAAGAAGCCGTAGCCCTGTTCAGGGTCAGCGGCACATCTGCTGGGCGCTCCCTACATATGTCGTTTTGGAATTCGGACGGTAGCGCACTTTTGCTAGCCAACCTCCATGGCCGCGTGTTGGAACGTATTGATGTTACCAGAGACGCAAATGGGCGAATTACCGGAGCAGACTTCAATTTATCCGCCTCCATGGGTGTAGGTAAAAACATGACGATTACGGACGGCGCGACTGCATTTGTTGGCAATAATGCTGCAGGCAATGCATTGGTATCGACGGTTAGCGGTGCGTACAATATGGGCGCTCTCGGCGATTTGACCCCGGCTGGTGTTTGTAAAGAAAACGGCTGTGTGTCCGGGCCTGACGCTGGCAATGGCGGTCGTCCGGCTAATGTAATCGTTTGCCCGATTGTATCTGATAATGACAATGCCTATGTCACATTTGGCGGCGGCGGCTTAATCATTGCCAATACCCGTTCAACACCCATGACGATTATTGGCGAGTACGACCAAGGCACAGTGAACGGTGCGGGTTGTGGCGGTGTTGATGTAAACGGACAAATGTGGATCAATGCGGGTGCATCTGCTGCTGGCTCGGGCGCAACCCAGTCTACATTTACTATGTACACAATCGCTGATACATTTACTGCGACACCCAGTGCGCCAAATACACCTGCGCCTACATTGGTGTTTAGAGACCCGAACAATACGGCTACTCTGGGCAATCCAACTGGGATGGCAGCTAACAATACGGGTCAACTTCCAGGTACATCTACACGCCGTGATGCTCACGGTGCTACAAGGCTAAACTTCGGCTCCCACGTCCACAATTCAGACCGGGTGCAAAATACCGTCGAGGTTTTCAACACGAGATCTCTGGAGCGGACAACATATGACCTCACCTCTGCCGACGGCAAAGGCACGGGCACGGGTGCTTGTGCAGGCGCGTCTGTAACTGACGATGCAGGCCTACCCACCAATGATCCGGCACCGGATTTGATGGAAGGGGAACCGAACGGTAAATATATCATGGTTGCTCTGCGCGGCCCGACGCCTGTATCCGTGACCCACTCCGCCCAAGGCAGTTGCCCGGGCGTTGGTGTCATTGAAATTACAGACGGTGGTGCTGGCGGTAAATTAGTCGCCGTTCTCAGAACCACCAATACTATCGATACGGCACCAGTAGCCGCGCCTGGCGGTCACCTTTATACAGGTGCCGAGCATAGCGATCCCCACGGAGCTTCTGTGCGGACACGGGTCGAAGACAGATAGTATGTCTCTATAAAAAACCTATAAGGAAAATAGGCAGAATATAAAACTTCAACAGCGGTGATTTCACCGCTGTTTTTTTCTGTGCGTTATACTATATAACCGTTAAACAAAAAGGAGTTGAACTTGGCGCGACGCAGAAAAGGCAATCCAGTACACGGTTGGGTCAATTTTGATAAACCACTTGGTATGACATCAACCCAAGCGGTGGGTAAGGTGCGCTGGATTTTTGGGGCGCAGAAGGCGGGCCACGCAGGGACACTTGACCCGCTTGCGACCGGCATATTACCGATAGCACTTGGCGATGCCACCAAAACCATGCCGTATTTGGTCGAGGCCAAGAAAACCTATGAGGTCGAGATTAAGTGGGGTGAGCGCACGGATAC
>JAKIUV010000123.1 GCA_021647375.1 Robiginitomaculum sp. | reverse complement strand
AAAGCAAAAGCCCATTGCCGCGGCGTACTATCAAACCATCCTCTTTATGGCGGCGCAAAATGGCTGTAAGTTCACGCCGTTGTTCAGAAGATAATTTAAAAAACCCATGCATAAAAAGCCTTAGAATTAACTTTTAATAAAAGAGCAAGCAAAAACTGGGTTATTCAGGATTCCGAGTATAGCATGAATAACCAAATATACTTTCGATTGTTATCAAGTTTGTTTGAAATAAAATTTATGACTGGCATTTTTCTCCCTCATCCTGTAATTTTATAAAAAAATAACAGGGCGTAAGGTTGAAGTCAATTAAAAAATAGTAGTGGAGATTTCTGATTCCATCAAAAATACGTGACACAAGCCCACTTGACCCCCCGCAGCGAATCTCTCATATAGCTTTCGGGTCGTGCCTTCCCACCAAGGTACAGTTTTATGTGGTTACAAAAACTGCCACACGGAGACATACATGACTAAACTACAAATGCCAACGGTTCGTCCCGTTGATGGGCGATTTTCGCCTGGTCCTTCACGTAAACGCCCCGGCTGGACACCGGACTTTCTTAAAACTGCGGCGCTTGGCCGTTCTCACCGTAGCCCTTTGGGTAAGCAGGTTCTCAAGGAAGTTATCGATCTTTCCCGCGAAGTTTTGCAAGTGCCGGACAGCCATAGAATAGCAATCGTGCCTGCGTCTGATACGGGTGCGGTTGAAATGGCTATGTGGTCCATGCTTGGGCCGCGCGGTGTAGACGTGGCGGCTTGGGAAAACTTTGGCTATGCTTGGATTACCGACGCCGAAAGCCAATTACCCCTCAAGGATTTGCGAATCTTAAAGGCTGATTACGGCGAACTGCCAGACTTGTCCCAATATACGGGCGACCGGGATTTGGTGTTTACATGGAACGGCACCACGGGCGGCGCACGCGTCCCCAACGGTGATTTCATTTCCGCCGACCGCGAAGGTATCACTATTTGCGATGCCACCTCCGCCGCATTTGCCCAAGAACTGCCTTGGGATAAATTGGATGTAGTGACGTATTCGTGGCAGAAAAACATGGGCGGTGAAGCTGGCCACGGCATGCTCATTCTATCGCCCCGCGCCGTTGAGCGCCTGGAAAGTTACACCCCGCCTTGGCCGATGCCGAAGATTTTCCGTATGACCAAAAACGGCAAATTGAACGAAGCTTTGTTTGAAGGTTCGACCCTCAACACGCCGTCTTTGATGTGTGCAGAAGACCATATTGAAAGTTTGAAATGGGTAAAAGAGCAGGGTGGTTTGCAATGGATGCATGACCGTGCCGATGCTAATTTTGCGCTGTTGCAAGACTGGATGGACAAAACGCCTTGGATTGAAAATTTGTGCGCCGTGCCGGAGCAACGCTCTAACACCGGTGTATGTATGAAAATTGTTGATCCGCGTTTTCAGGCTCTCTCGCCCGCAGATCAGTCGGCCTTTGCATCGGGTATCGTCAAAATGATCAGCGCTGAAGATGTGGCCTATGATTTTGGTTCCTACCGCACCGCGCCTCCGGGCTTTCGGGTTTGGGCATCTGGCTTGATCAACAAGCAGGATATTCAAGACCTGATCCCGTGGCTGGAATGGGGCTTTGAGACCCAAGCTGCGGCCACTTTCTAAACAAAACACACACTTTTTATTAAAGGAGACTCCCATGGTACGAGTCCTTATTGCTGACAAAATGTCAGATGAAGCTAGACGTATATTTAAAAATAGAGGTGTTGATGTTGATGTCATCACCGGACTGTCCAAAGACGAACTTATAAAAATCATTCCGGAATATGACGGGCTGGCAGTGCGGTCATCAACCCGCCCTGACGCAGATATTATCGCCGCCGCAACCAATCTAAAGGTCATTGGCCGCGCCGGTATCGGCACGGATAATATCGACAAAAAAGCCGCCACGGCGCGGGGTGTCGTTGTCATGAACACGCCGTTTGGTAATGCTATTACGACGGCTGAACACGCCATTGCTTTGCTACTATCGTGTGCAAGGCAAATTCCGGCGGCCTCTAACCGCACCCAAGCGGGCGAGTGGCCAAAGGCAGATTTCAAAGGTATCGAGCTATATAACAAAACCCTCGGCATCATCGGCTGCGGTAATATCGGTGCCTTGGTGGCTGAACGCGCCTTGGCGCTCAAGATGAAAGTTATAGCCTTTGACCCCTATCTGACGCCAGAACGCGCCGTAGATTTGGGGGTTGAGAAAGTCGAGCTAGGCGCATTGTTCAAGCGCGCCGACGCCATCACTTTGCACACGCCGCTTACGGACGGCACACGCGGTATCGTTTCGCGCGAAGCGCTCGCCACCACCAAGCCCGGCTTGATATTGGTGAATGCGGCGCGCGGCGCTTTGGTAGATGAGGTCGCGTTGAAAGAGTTTTTGGATAGCGGTCATATCCGCGCCGCCGCACTGGATGTGTTTGAAGTTGAACCAGCCAAAGACAACCCATTATTTGGCACGCCAAACTTTATTGCTACCCCGCATTTGGGTGCATCAACCTTGGAAGCCCAGGAAAATGTGGCCGTGCAAGTGGCCGAACAAATGGCGGATTATCTCCTCTCGGGTGCCGTCACCAATGCCCTGAACATGCCGTCCATAAGCGCCGAAGAAGCCCCGCGCCTCAAACCGTTCGTAGACTTGGCTGAGAAGCTCGGTGCAATGACAGGGCAACTTCTCGAAGATCCGATCGAAGCTGTCGAGTTTTGCTATATGGGCGACGTGGCCAAGTTAAACACCAAGCCCATGACCGCCGCCGCGCTCGCTGGCCTGTTGTCGCCGATGATGAGCGAAGTTAATATGGTCTCTGCGCCTGCTATTGCCGCCGACCGGGGCATTGATGTTAAGGAATCCACGCGCGACGACGCCGAAAACCATGATAATTTAGTCAAGCTCATCATCCATCTTAAGGACAAAACTCTCGAAGTTTCAGGCACATTGTACGGCGGTGAGCCGCGCTTGCAAAATCTGTTTGGTGTTAAAATGGACGCGGGCTTCACGGGCAATATGCTCTATGTGCGTAATGAAGATAAGCCTGGCTTTATCGGGGCGCTGGGCGGATTGCTCGGCGAATCGGGTGTGAATATCGCGACATTTTTCCTTGGGCGTGATGAACAGGGCGGGCGGGCAATCTGTCTGGTGTCTGTCGATGAACCCGTCAATGCAGAAATCGAGCAAGAAGTGCGCGGTATTGGCCAGGTAAAATTTGCAAAAGCGCTAAATTTTTAGGTATAGCAAACCCAGAATCATGTGTTAGGAAGACCAGAACATTAAGCGGGGTTTGTATGAGAAAATTATTATTATCTGCTGCATTGATTTGCGGCATGTCGGCTATATCTGTGTCATCTGCGCAGGCAGACGAAATGCGTCTGGGTGTCATGGTGCATGACGCCCAGTTTTTCGAAGACTTGGTTTTCGGCGGACGGCACGGCAAAGAGCAAAGTATATCTGTCACTGCGGAGTATGCTTGGGATAGCCCGGAATGGCTTTCTTGGGCCTGGAACCCCATGCCCTATGTTGGCGGGTCTTATAATTTAGGCGGCAAGACATCTCACGGCGGTGCGGGCTTGCTCTGGCGCTATGATTTTAAAAATAAATATTATGCTGATTTAGGTTTTGGTTTGGTGGTTCACGACGGCGCAGTGCGCACGCCTGACCCATTGAGCGGTGCAAATGTGAGCGAAGTAGCAGAGTTTCGCCGCCGTAAATTCACCGAGATAGAATTTGGTGCGCGGATATTGTTCCGCACCCAATTTGCCCTAGGGTATAGGATTAACGAAACTTGGGCTGGTGAAATTACGTTTGAGCATCTAAGTCATGGTCAAATATTGGGCGGGCCGGAAAACGAAGGCAGTAACAATGTCGGCTTTCGTGTCGCTAAAAGATTTTAAATTAGCTTCTAAAAGCAAAACATAAACAAAGGATATTTGTGTGGCAAATGTAGTTGTAGTTGGGTCCCAATGGGGTGATGAGGGCAAAGGAAAAATAGTCGATTGGCTATCGAGCCGGGCTGACGTAATCGCGCGTTTCCAAGGTGGTCATAATGCTGGCCATACATTGGTGATTGACGGCAAAGTTTACAAATTATCCCTTCTGCCATCTGGCGTGGTGCGCGGCGGAAAACTGTCCGTTGTTGGCAACGGCGTCGTGGTTGACCCGTGGGCGCTGATCGACGAAATGGCGCGTGTCCGCGAGCAGGGCGTCAAGATTAGCCCAGACAATCTGATGATCTCCGAAACGGCGACCTTAATCCTGCCCGTCCACGGCGAACTTGATGCAATCCGTGAAAACCGTGCCGACGGCATTAAAATTGGCACCACCAAGCGCGGTATTGGCCCGGCCTATGAAGACAAGGTTGCAAGGCGGGCTATCCGCGTTTGTGATTTGGCTGATCCGGATGGTTTGGCCGCCCGTGTGGCCAATCTCCTGCACCACCATAATGCCCTGCGCAAAGGTCTTGGTCATGAACCTATGGACGCAAACGAATTAACCGGGCAACTTCTTGAAATCGCACCAAAAATACTGCCGTTCATGGGGCCGGTCTGGCACGAACTGGATAAAGCATCCCGCGCTGACAAACGCATATTATTTGAAGGCGCCCAAGGGGCTATGCTCGATATTGACCACGGCACTTACCCGTTCGTCACCTCGTCCAACACCATTGCCGGACAGGCTGCGGGCGGTTCTGGTATGGGGCCAAAGGCGCTGTCCTATGTGCTCGGCATTACCAAAGCTTACACTACCCGCGTTGGTGAGGGGCCGTTCCCGACAGAATTATTCGACGAAGTTGGTCAAGGTCTCGGCGAACGCGGGCATGAATTTGGTACGGTCACAGGCCGTCCGCGCCGTTGTGGTTGGTTTGATGCGGTTATGGTGCGCCAAGCCGTCACCATTGGTGGTATAGACGGTATAGCCCTAACCAAGATTGATGTGCTGGACGGCATGCCAGAGATTAAAATCTGTATTGGCTACAAATTAGGCGATAAACGCCTGCGCCGCTTCCCGGCCAGCGCCGCCGACCAAGCCGCCGTAGAACCGGTCTACGAGACCATGGAAGGCTGGAGCGACACCACAGTAGGCGCCCGCACCACAGCCGACCTCCCAGCCCAAGCCATAAAATACATCCGCCGCCTAGAAGAACTCATAG
>JAKIUV010000122.1 GCA_021647375.1 Robiginitomaculum sp. | reverse complement strand
CCCCGCCCAGTATAAATCCGACCCGGCCAGTCCAGCCATGCACGCCGCTCACCCGCTGATTGCCATATGGGATGACCACGAAACCGCCAATAATAGCTGGATGCGAGGCGCGCAAAACCACGGACGTAGCGAGGGTAATTGGGACATAAGACGCACATCGGCGCTACGGGCTTATTATGAATGGATGCCTGTGCGCGAGCCGGAGCCGGGCAAAACCCGCGAGGCTTTATTTCGTTCCTATGCTTATGGCGATTTGCTCAATTTAACCACGCTGGAGACCCGTTTGTCGGCGCGCCATGAGGAGCTTGATTATAAGGATTACCAAGACGGCTTCACATCGCGCGAAAACATAGATGCCTTTGTCCGGGATGTTTTATGGGACGACAAGCGGGAAATTTTGGGGTCGGTGCAAAGCGATTTTGTCGTAGACAACTTGGCGCGCTCCAAACAATCGGGGCAAAGTTGGCGTATTTTGGCCAACCAAATTATAATGGCGCGCACCACCTTGCCGGATTTAACCGACTGGAAAGAGCAAGAATTTATGCCCGACCTGCGCAAACGGTTTTGGTCAATTGATAAATTCGTTGCTATCTCGCCATTTGGCTTGCCTATGAATCTTGATGCGTGGGACGGCTATCCGGCGGCACGCGAACGGCTTTATGAGAGCTTGCGCGCCCAAGGCGTTCAGGATTTATTGGTGCTGACTGGGGATACCCATATGTGGTGGGCGAATAGTCTTCACACAAAAACCGGCCAGTCCATGGGCGTCGAGCTGGCCACCGCCGCCGTCACATCACCGGGTTTTGGTACATATTTAGGCGCACAAACCGAAGACTACGAAACCCGCATGATGGCCACCAATAAAGAGATTGAATATCTCAGCGCTAGTAGCCAAGGCTATATAGACTTGCACCTGAACCACAAAGAGGGGCGCGCTGATTATGTGTGCGTCGATACAATACTAAAACCAGACTACAAAACCAGCATTTGCAAAAGTTTCAAGATAGAGAAAACGGACGGATCATTGAAATTACGGGATAGCTAAAGGCGCTGAGACAGACTTCCCACGCCTCTGTAATGCCCTATTTAGCCTGACGACTGGGTGCAACAACAATCAGGCTATCTAGAGCCAGGACAGCCCCTAGCTTTATCAATAATTAGCGCCGAGAGTGAACCATAGCTTTCTGGTATCCGTGGCAAAACCGTTGGAATTATAGTCGGCATATTTTATGCTGGTATAAAACCCCTTACTCAGTTTCTTTTTAACGAGCAGGTTAATCTCATTGCCATAATCACCACCAACATCGGCGGAAAAATCATGATAAACGGCACCGAAAGTTAGGCCTTTTAATGGGCTATCACCACCAACTTTGTAGAACAATGAGCCGTAAAAATCTTCTAGGCCGCCCGCAGGCGTGGCCAAAAATTTATCGGCCCACCCATTGAATTTATGCAATGTTGCCAAAGGTGTTTGGAAACTGGTCACACCGTTATCGGAACCTAAGACTTCATAACCGATTTTCCCCGTAAACCCATGTGCCGACAATCCGGCGGAAAGGTGGTAATATTGGGCATTATAATTAAGCGGGCTGTCTTTATAGTCTGATTGGGTAGCAAATTCAGCCTCATACAGCGCAGTTAAATTACCATCGCCTATTTTTTGTTTACCGTCAAAGCGCACACCCAATGTCTGGCTGGACAGTGCCAAAACGGGCGCATCATTAAGGTCAATGAACAGGCCGTAAGCCGTTAAATTGCCAAAGCCCAGGCCGGTATATTTACCATTTACAACAAAACTGTCAGTGTCCAAATTGCCAAATGTGTGTCTATCGGAAAAAATCCGGTTGACATTCCAGACATAGCCGCCCGTCAGTGTCAGGTCGTCATTCGGCTTTACAATACCAGCGAGCAAATCATACGTCTGGTCATTTTGCCGCCAACCAACTGTTCCAACAAAGCGTTGATTGTCCATATTCAAGGCCATGCGCCCAGCTATCAAAGTTGTTTTGTTAATACCCGTATAGGCGACATAGGCTTGGTTTATTTCCGTCGTTTTCGGATCTGCGACAACCGGGCGGTTGATGCGCCCATTTATGGTGCTATTATAATTATTATCTAGCGCCAGCACATTATCGACCTCGACCACGGCAGAAAAACCTTTGAACACACCCGTGGAATATTTCAGCCTTGTGCGTAGCGTCAGGGCATTGGCATTATCTGCAAATCCGTCCTGGCTTACATTTTCGTTACGAAGGCGAAAATTGATAGTGGTTTTGCCTTTGGTAATGGCATCAGCAAGGGTTTCCGCTTCATCACTTGCGAAGGCAGGGCTTGCACTAAGAGCCGTCAGAGTTGCAACAGAAGCGAGGAGTAAGGTACGCATTTTAATTTCCTATTTTGAGTTTCCGATTTCAAGTTTATTGAATTTGACAAATATACGCATTTGTACGCCAAAAAATTTGACCCAAGTCAAAGGCGGCACGCATTATCCGGACAGAGTGTCGCACCTGCAAAAACCATAAAAAAAAGCCCCTCTTGAAAAGGAGCTTTTTTATAAATATTTTTGTGATTACGATTACCGTTTGCGGACAATTTGGTAGCCTGAACGCAACAAGTATTTAATCGGCGCGCTGAACATATGTACCAAGCGTGTAAACGGGAAGACCAAAAATATGGTCAAGCCCAGAACTATATGTAATTTGAAGATAATGTTCTCGTGCAAGATATGCTCTGCTGCACCGCCTCTAAAGGTCACAATTTTTTGCGCCCATTCGGCTAACTCGATCATAGAAGAGCCGTCTAAATGTTTAGCGGATTGTGGTATGGTCAACAGGCCTAGGATAAGCTGCGCGAACAAGAGAAGTAAAATTGCTTTGTCCCAAAAACTGGATGTGGCGCTGACCCGTGGATTGCCGAAACGCCGCACGATTAAAATCACCATGCCGACAAACATCATGCTGCCGAAAATGCCGCCTGCAACCATGGCTAGAAGCTGTTTTTGCCCGGATGTCATGAATGGTGAATAGACCCAGTGGGGTGTTAATAGCCCAACCAAGTGGCCAAAAAACAACAGTAAAATCCCGACGTGAAATAAATTGCTACCAAGCCGCAAACCTTTGCGGCTCATCAATTGGGAGCTGTCCGCTTTCCAAGAATACGGGTCGCGGTCATAGCGCAGGATAGAGCCGAAGATCATTACGCCGACGGCAATATACGGATATATCCCAAAGAAAAAACTGTTTAGATATTCACTCACTGGTTTGCTCCTATGTTCTCGGTATGCCCGGCTGGTTTACTGGCTGGCTGCAACGGCATGGGGTCGTTACATGTACCACAATCTTCCGCACCGCCAAATGCGTCCGGCTCTTGCCATTCCTTGTCCAAGTCATCCAAAGTTCTAATATTAGGTAGGGCGGCATCTGCCGCCTTGGCGATTTCTTCCTTGTTCAACTTGGCACCTGACAATTCGGTGATAGCGGCAAATACACTGGCATATCCGCTCTTTTGGCGTTTAAGTTTTTCGCCTATTGTTGCAATAACAGGTGCAGCTTGTGCCAGCGTTTCAAGCCCTTCTTCTGGCTCGCAAATGGAGATAAATTCCAAGAACAAGGGGAGATAATCAGGTAGTTCGCCGACACCAATCTCAAGACCTTTTTCCTGGTAGCGACCAGCAAGGTCAATCATGGCTTGGCCGCGAAACCGGGACTCGCCGTGAACATGTTCAAACAAGTGCAGGCAGTGGGCGCGCCCCCTGTCAAACAATTCAACATATATTTCTTGGGCATCCATAATGTCCATGCCCGCGAACTCGTCCATAAAGACCGTGAGCTTTTTCAACGTCTTGGCTTTTAAAAACCCGTCTTCGGCCAGCACTTGTTTCAGGTCGTTCATATGGCCTTGGGTTTCGGCATTTGGATAAACCAGAAGCCGTGATAAAACGCGTAAACTTCTCATGATTTATCTCCCATTTTTGTTGCCCTAAGGGTTTTGACACCGCCGTCGCCCGGCGTTTTTGCGCCGCGATATGAGCCGTCCATTGTGTTAGCGTGTGATGGGGATCCAAACAAATTTGAGCGTTTTTCTTCACCGCCGTGACAACCATTACCAAAACTAAAGCCGCATTCTGCGCGGGTTTCAAAGGCTATTTCGTGGTCAAACGGCCCGTCTCCCGCATATTCGCGGTGATTGGTCGGGATGACGAAACGGTCTTCATAATTAGCAATCGCCATCATTTGGTACATATCGTCCATCTCATGCTCGCTCATGCCGACTTGATCTAGAATGTCCAAATTCGTTACGCCATCAACGGATTTTCCGCGCATATAGGCCCGCATGGCGAGCATGCGTTCAAGGGCGGTGGTGACGGGTTTCTCATCGCCCGCCGTCAGAAGGTTGGCGAGATATTTGACGGGAATACGCAAGCTATCCACATCCGGTATCATACCATTTGTGCCTTCTTTGCTGTCCATCATACCGTTTTCATGGACGGATTGAATGGGGGAGAGCGGCGGTACATACCACACCATTGGCAGTGTGCGATATTCAGGATGCAGCGGAAATGCGATTTTCCAATCCATAGCCATTTTGTAAACGGGCGAGCTTTTTGCGGCTTCTAGCCAGCTTTCCGGAATACCATCTGCTTTGGCTCGTGCAATGACGTCTGGGTCATTGGGGTCGAGGAACAAATCGCACTGGGCTTGATACAAGTCTTTTTCGTCGGACACTGAAGCAGCTTCTTTGATCTGCTCGCTATCGTAAAGCAAGACACCTAGATAACGGATACGGCCAACACAGGTTTCGGAGCAAACAGTAGGTTCGCCTGCCTCAATCCGCGGATAACAGAACGTACATTTTTCGGATTTTCCAGACTGCCAGTTGAAGTAAATTTTCTTGTAAGGGCAACCCGATACGCACATACGCCAGCCCCGACATTTGTCTTGGTCGATAAGAACAATGCCGTCTTCTTCGCGCTTGTAAATCGCACCGGATGGACAAGATGCCACACAAGACGGGTTCAAGCAATGCTCGCACAAGCGCGGTAAATACATCATGAAAGTATTTTCAAACTCGCCGTACATTTGTTCTTGTATGTCCCTGAAATTATAATCACTACGACGTTTTTCAAATTCGCCGCCCAAGATTTCTTCCCAGTTCACACCCCAATCAGGCGCGTCTTTAGTCTTGCCTGTGATGACAGATTTCATCCGCGCAGTCGGCA
>JAKIUV010000019.1 GCA_021647375.1 Robiginitomaculum sp. | reverse complement strand
CAAAGACCCAGCCCCCATAGCTAAAGCATAATCAGCGGTCGCTTCTGCACCGTCAGCAATTAAGGTGCCAAAGCCATCATAAGCCGCACCGCCCAGAGCAACAGAGCCAAGACCGCTGGCAGTCGCGGCTTCAAGGCTGGTATTGCCAGCACCAATAGCCGTCGCGCCAATTCCGGTGGACTGGGCGAAGGCACCAAAGGCCGTGCTATAATTCGCCGTAGCGTCCGACTGCGAGCCTATGGATGTGGACTGCGCCCCTGAAGCAGCGGCAAAAGATCCGATAGCACTGCTATTAATTTGGGAGGCAGAGGCCGAAACACCTACAGATGTTGCCGCTGCTTCTGAGGCAGAGGCGGAAGCGCCTAATGCCGTTGAGGATAGGCCTGTTGCTTGGGCTGAACGCCCAAAAGAGCTGGCACTGGTCGCGCTGGCATCTGAGAAAGCACCCACAGATGTGGACTGCGAACCTGTGGCCTGGGCAAGATACCCAAAAGCGCTGGCATTGGTCATGGTGGCTTCGGAGTTGGCACCCACAGATGTTGAACCTATCCCGCTTGCTGTTGCCAACTCACCAAAGGCACTGGTATTCCTTCCCGTGGCTTGCGCATCGGCACCCACGGCTGTTGCGTCAGAGGCCGTCGCATCAGCCCCTTGCCCAACCGCTGTAGCGTCTGTGGCACTGGCTCTAGTGCTGTCACCAAGGGCTGTAGATTGCAAACCCGTGGCATTGGCATCCCGCCCAAAAGCGCTGGCATTGGTCATGGTGGCATCTGAGGAAGCACCCACAGATGTGGACTGCGAACCCGTGGCCCGGGCAAAAGCCCCAAAAGCGCTGGCAGTGCTCGCGCTAGCATTGGAGAAAGCACCCACAGAGGTGGACTGCGAACCCGTGGCCTGGGCAAAAAAACCAAATACGCTGGCATTGGTCATGGTGGCATTTGACGCGGTGCCCACAGATGTGGACTGTATGCCCGTAGCCTGAGCGTCGGCCCCCACGGCTGTTGCGTCAGACGCCGTTGCATCAGCCCCTTGGCCAACCGCTGTGGCGTCAGCGGCATTGGCTCTAGCGTTGTCACCAAGCGCTGTAGATTGCAAACCCGTGGCATTTGCATCCCGCCCAAAAGCGCTGGCATTGGCCGCGGTGGCATCGGAGAAAGCGCCCACAGCTGTGGACCGATCACCCGTAGCCTGGGCATCATACCCAAAAGCGCTGGTATTGGTCATAGTCGCATCGGCGTTAGATCCCACAGATGTAGACTGCGAACCCGTGGCATTGGCATCCCGCCCAAATGCGCTGGCATTGGCCATGGTGGCATCGGCGAGGGCACCCACAGATGTGGCCCGCGAACCCGTAGCTTGCGCATCGGCACCCACGGCTGTCGCATCACCCGCAGTTGCGTCAGCCCCTTGGCCAACCGCTGTAGCGTCTGTGGCGCTGGCTCTAGTGCCGTCACCTAGCGCTGTAGATTGCAAACCCGTGGCTCGGGCATCAGTCCCAAAAGCGCTGGTCTGGTCTATGGTGGCAGTGGAGCTGCTACCCACAGATGTGGACCGAAAACCCGTGGCCTGGGCATTAACCCCAAAAGCACTGGCACTAATCTGGGTGGCATCGGACAAGGCACCCACAGACGTGGAAAACGAACCCGAAGCAGTGGCATTAAAACCACATTGCAGAGAGCCATTAGAACCCGTGCCGTTTTCACAAGCTTCCCCAACCGTGCCGGCGAATAATGGTTTGTCAGGGGCGGCGGTAGTTTTCGGCGCTAGCACTGACCAGCCTAGGGGGCGTGTTTGCACATCAGCATTGATCTCTATGGGCGCAATGCTTTGCTTCATCAGGGCGAGGCGGACTTCCATGGCTTCGATTTCGAGGCGCATTTCGGAGACGTCGCCGGGCGAGAGCGCCAGTTTTTGCGCCTCGTCCGCTGCTGCTGCGGGTAATCCGGCCAACAGAGCAAAGCCCGTGCAGCCCGCTGCCAGAATAGATTTTAGTGTAGATGGATTGTGTGTATTCGTATTTGACATAGCCTTGTTTCCTTTTGGTTTTTGTTGCTTGAAAAAATTTGATTGCCAATTTTTGCAATGCCCGTCTGGCACCTGCATTGACTAGCTGCTTAGAGCCATTTTCATCCTCAAGGGCGCCCCTCCTATCGTTAAAGCCAGCCAAGTAATGGCTACCCACATACGGGTTTCGAGGCTTTGATTGCTTCTTGAATAATGGCAACAGACACAAATGTATTGATGACATCGGCCATTGTTTTTGTTATAATCGGCCAAAGTTGCTGGAGACTTGCAGTGGTAATGACAAAAAAATCTGTTTCAGCGCGATATTTTCTAAGCGCCTATCAAAGCTGCATCGAAGAAGGATGTGATCCTAATTTGCTTTTGGCGAGTATAGGTCTGGATGAAGACCGCATTGCCAACCCGGCCCAAAGAATTTCTGCAACTGCATTTTTGGACATGCTTCATAACGCGGAAGCACAATTGGCCCAAGCAGGAACTGGCGTGCTTGTAGGACGAAATTTTCGTCCACAGACCTTTCGCGATATTGGCTATGTGGCAATTTCTTGTGCAAATATCGTCGAAGCCCTGAAGCTCAATACAAAATACCAGCGCCTGACCCAGGACATTGGCACGACAAGGCTTGTGCTGGAAGGAAAGAACGCCGCCATTGTCTGGCAGCCTCACTCAGATGATGACGAATATTTGCGCCCGATGACCGACGCGGTGTTTAGCGGTTATTTCACTCTCGGACTGTGGATGAACTGGATAGGCGTAGGTAATGTGATCTCCGTTGTGCAGTTTCGTCACGGCCCTACTGGATATGTGAGTAGTTTTGAAAAAGTGTTTAATTGCAAAATCCAGTTCGATGCGCCAAGAAACGCCATGGTATTTGATGCCGCCATTGCCCATACCCCGTTTCCGCAACATAATCCGGAGCTTGTTGCCATCATTTCAAAACGCCTTGACAGGGCTTTGGCGAGCTTGGACGGGAAACAGACGTGCAGAGAAATAGTCTACGATACCCTAGAGGCACTCTTATCAACGGGCGTCCCGACAATTAGCCACATTGCCGGGCTAATGGGTATGAGCGAGCGCACCTTGAGGCGTAGGTTGACAGGGGAAAACATTTCCTTTCGCCAGTTGGTGCATAATGTGCGTTGGGAGAGTTGCGAAATTCATATGAGAGACAAAAACATCTCTCTCGCCCAGCTTGCCCAAAAATTAGGCTTTAGCGAGCAAAGTGCTTTCAGCCATGCGTTTCGCACTCGGCACGGCATGACGCCAAAGCGCTATGCCGCACTGAGAACATTCCCTGAAAAATCATAGGCAATTTATTATGCCACGCACTGCTAGGGTATGTTAAATTTTCGATAACGGCTATGCATGAGCAAAAAAGCCGCCCTCCCGTAAAGGAGAGCGGTTGCGGCGATCGCCTTCGCCCCGTTGTTTGCCGCGCCTAGCGCGCCCAGCGGGCTTGTAGCTTGCCTGTGGCTACATCGTCGGCTACGGCGATGCTGGCGCCGAAGCTCCAATTATTGTTGAGCCTTTGGGTGGCGGTGACGCCGAGACCGATTTGGTCGCCAAAGAAACCGATACCGCCTGATATGGCTGTGGTTTCGTCCGAGGCCAGGAACATGTCCGGCAAGGCCGCGACACCTGCAATACCGCGTGTGGCTCTACGAAGCTCGTCCGTGTTTTGCAAAATCATATCCGTGTTGCTCGCGATCAGGCCGGAGTTGGCGTTGATCAGCGATACATTGGAGGCGATGCGGTTCGAGTTGACAATGATGCGGCCACCATTGGTAGCTATGCCCTGTGCATTGGTGGCGATATTGTCGGCATTCACCGCGATGGTGTTGAACACGGTGCTTTCGGCCACATAGGTAACACCCTCGGAGACCACTGATGTGCCGCCGCCAAAGCCGCCGTCCAGGCCGCCATCCAGACCAATCGTCGGTGTATAGCCACCGCCGATGACACCCGTAGAGCCTGTGATCGGTGTATCACCAATAGAGCCGGATATACCGTCAGCAACAGTCGTCCCCGTAGAGGTTCCTGTATCACCGCGCAAGCCATTGGCATAGTCGCGCATGCTGGTTGCTTTGGTGTCAAGCTCTTCTGCCGCAGCCCCCTCAAGCACGGCCACACGCCCGTCCAGCGCCCCGCCGTCAGAAGCGAGATTGCCGCTTGCGTCCGTGGTGACGAGGCCGTGGACGGCCCCTTGGCGGCTAAGGGATAGTGCGGACGGTAGGCCTGCAAATGTGTATGTTTGTCCCGCATTACCAAAGGCGATCTGATCAATCAGTGTGGCACTGACCCCATTGCCAAAGGCCATGGAACCATCAAACCCGGCTGAGGACGAGCGCCCGAATGCGATACCGTCTTCACCTGCGGCTGAACTGGATGCCCCGAATGCGATACTGTCCACACCCGTAGCTTGGGCATTATTGCCAAAGGCAAAGGCGAAATTGGCTGTAGCATCGGCATCAAAGCCCATGGCGATTGTTGATGTCGCAGATGATACTGAATTGCGCCCAAAGGCAAAAGAGTTCAGCCCTGATGCCTCGGACTGCCGCCCAAAAGCCAGAGCATTGTCTAGGCTGGCATTGGCAGACGTGCCAAATGACATGGCATAGAGCGCCGATGCTTGAGCATTATTGCCGACTGCTACAGTGAAGTTTGCCGTAGCATCGGAATCAAACCCGAACGCCATAGCCGATGTGCCTGTTGCCACCGTGTTACGGCCCAAGGCAAAGGCATTGATACCCGACGCCGTGGCGATGCGCCCGATAGCAATGGAGTTTAGGCCCGACCCTTCCGAGCCAAAGCCCAAGGAGGTAGCATAATCCCCGCTAGCATCCGACACCGAACCAATGGCAAGGCCGTTCAAGCCTGCTGCTGCGGCAATCCGCCCAAAGGCAAAACTATCCACGCCGGACGCCAAAGCCCCAGACCCAAAAGCAAGGGCGTAAGCCGCACTAGCCTCGGCACCATCGACCAGTAAGGCATTTGTTACGGCGTTATAAGTTGCCCCACCAAGAGCAACAGAGCCAAGGCCAGAGGCAGTGGCAGCCTCAAGGTTAGTATTGCCCGCCCCAATAGCCGTAGCGCCAAGCCCGCTAGCCTGCGCCTGACCTCCAAGCGCCGTCGCATAATCTGCGCTGGCATCGGAAGCCGCACCCACAGATGTGGCACGGAAACCCGTAGCATCGGCAGCATAGCCAAATGCGCTGGCATTTTCCATAGTGGCACTGGAAGCCGTACCCATAGATATGGACCGCACACCCGTAGCTTGGGTAGCATAACCAAATGCGATGGCACCAGTCGTGGTGGCATCAGAAATACCGCCTATAGATATGCTGCGCGAACCCGTAGCTTGGGCAGTATACCCCATAGCGATGGCATCATCCATGCTGGCATCAGACAAAGCACCCACTGATGTAGAATTCAAGCCCGTTGCTTGGGCTGAACGCCCAAAAGCGCTGGAATCGGTCATGGTAGCCTCGGAATACGCGCCCACTGATGTGGACTGTAAACCCGTGGCATTGGTATTACGTCCCAAAGCGATGGAATCGGTATTGGCTGCATTAGCATTTAAGCCCAAAGCCATAGAAAACCAGCCTGAGGCTGTGCTGTCTGCCCCTATGGCTATGTCGTAATCGCCACTGGCGTTCGCGCCTTGGAAAACCAGACCGCCGCCCGGTGCATAAACCGCGCTGCCGAGCGCAATAGAGCCAAGGGCAGAGGCGCGCGCCGCATCGGAAGACAAAATCGCCGAGCCAATGGCCGTCGCCCCAAGGGCAGTGGCCTGACTTGAGGCGCCAAGCGCTATGGACTGCTCACCCGTGGCATCGGAGAGAGCACCAATAGATGTGGACCGTTCACCCGTAGCTTGCGCAAAACGTCCAAATGCGCTGGCACTGGTCATGGTGGCACCGGAACCCGCACCCACAGATGTGGAATTCAAACCCGTTGCCTGAGCCTCATACCCAAATGCGCTGGCATTTTCTAAAATTGCGTCGGAGGACGCCCCCACAGAGGTGGACTGCACACCGATGGCTTGGGCTAAACGTCCAAAAGCGCTGGCATTCGCCATGGTCGCATCGGCGGACGCCCCCACAGAGGTCGACCATTCACCCGTGGCTTTGGCGAGAATGCCAAATGCGCTAGCATCGGTCATTGTAGCATCGGAGAAAGCTCCTACAGATGTGGAGCGAAAACCCGTGGCTTGGGCGCTTGCTCCAAAAGCGCTGGCATTTTGCATAGTGGCACCAGATGAAGCGCCCACAGAGGTGGACTGCACCCCCGTGGCTTGGGATAAATACCCCAAAGCACTGGCATTGGTCATGGTAGCATCAGAATTTGTCCCAATAGATGTAGACCGCAAACCTGTGGCTTGAGCATTATAGCCAAATGCGCTGGCATTTTCCATTGTGGCGTCACTGAAGGCTCCTGCAGACGTAGAATTCACACCCGAAGCATTGCTTGAATAACCAAAGGCGCTAGCATATGCCTCTGTCGCATCAGAATTAGCCCCTACGGATGTGGACCGCAAGCCCGTGGCCTGGGCATTGTCCCCAAAGGCGCTGGCTTTGGCCATGGTGGCATCAGAGCTAGACCCCACAGAGGTGGACTGCTCGCCCGATGCACTGGCTTCATATCCAAATGCGCTTGCATCTGTCATGGTGGCAAAGGAGCTAGCCCCCACAGTTGTGGACCGCACACCAGTTGCTTGGGCTAAATACCCCAAAGCGCTAGCATCAGTCATGGTGGCATCAGATTCAGCGCCCAAAGATGTGGACTGCAACCCAATGGCTTGCGCATTATAACCAAGAGCGCTGGCATTGTTAATGCTGGCACCGGATTGAGCACCCAATGATGTGGACCGAATGCCTGTTGCTTGGGCTTGATAGCCAAATGCGCTGGCATTAGCGACGGCGGCATCAGACCAAGCACCCACAGATGTGGACTGCAAACCCGTAGCCTGAGCGGAATGCCCAAAAGCGCTAGCGTATTCCGCAGTGGCATCTGAGAAAGAACCCACAGCCGAGGAGGCGGTATCTGTAGCGGTGGAAGAAATGCCGCATCGCATAGAATTGATGAAGCCGGAGCCTTCAGTACAATGATGTCCGGAACTGAACAGGGGTTTATCCGTAATCGTGTTGGATGGTTCTGCAACCGTTGGCTTGCCCGCCAGCACGGACCAACCCGGCGAAAGATTGGCTTGGGCTGGGGCTTCTAGGTCCAGTGCCGCACTTTCGCCGGTTTGGATTTCTTGGCGCAGCGCATTTAATTGCGCTTCGAGAAAGTCGATTTTCGCTGTCAGTGCAGAATTGTCGCGCATATTTTCGTCGGCATTCGCGTTCATAGACATGAGAAGCGCTGCACCTGTACAGCCGACCGCGAGCAAAGTTTTGAAAGATGTGTTGGTTTTAGTTGAGTTAGAATATGACATGAGAAGCCCCTTTGGTTAAAGTCACAGTTAAAGTTATGGGGCTTTGTGACGACAAAACATCAGTATTGGTCGCCCCCTATATAGGGGGGACACGCGGGGTTTGTCCGTTTATTGCTGATTTATGGCTATATTATAGCGTGTCGGTCATGGTTTTTAACGCCAAAGCCATATTTTCTGGCTGGGCATAGGCTAGGAGCCTCGCGGCGTTTTGTATCAATGTTGCATTTACAAGGGGATAATCCGCCAAGAATTTCTCAAGTTCTAACCGCGAAAGCACATCATGATCTTGGCCGTGAATAAAATGAATAGGCGTGGTTTCTGATACCGATGTGAACAAAGCCTCCCAATCACCAAATAAATAGGCAAATTCGTCAACTTGCCAAGACGAGTCCGATAGGCCGTAGCCAATGATGTCTTGGGCCATTTTGTAAACTTGTTTGTCGCGAATAAGCCGTTGATCCACAGGACTTGAGGCAAAGACCAGATCAAGGAATTGGTGTTTCCCGGCTTCACTGGCAAAATAGCTATCGGCCACAAAAGTTTGCGGTGCGTATAAAAGCTCTGGCGTGTCGTGGGCCATCCAATAAACCATGCGCGGATTGGGCGGCATGGCGGCATATTGGGCTTTGGTGGTTAAGGGTGCGCCGACATTGATAAGTCCGACTTGGGTGAAACGCTCGGGGAACATATCCGCCGCGCACAAAGCATTAATACCACCTGCGCCGAACCCGACGATGGTAATGTCTTTGATTTCCAAATGGTCCAGGATTTCTATACAATCTTGAATATGAGCCTTTGGGTCAAACCGCCCCGGCTGTCCTGTGTTTTTCCCAAAACCAAATTTAAACGGCGCTATGACCTGCAAGCCTTGTTCGGCCATTGCCTGCACGAGAGCGCGGTGTGCAATGGGGGCAGATGTATAATCGTGCAGGCTTAGAATAGGCCGCCCGACCTTATGCCCGTAATGTGCGAATTGCAGTGTGCGCCCATCTTTGCGTTTGATTTTCTCTAAGCGTTGGAAGGCATTTTCCTTCTTCCAATTCACATAAAACTGTGTTGATGTGAGCGGCGATTTTTCAGACACATGTAAGATACCCGTGACAATCCGTACCAATTCACTGCGGGTATTCAGCCGGGATTTTGCCAGTAAATTCTTAAAGTGCCATCTTACGGTTTGCACTTTCGTGCCGTTTTTTTCTGCAATCTGGTGCGCGGATTTACCCGAACAAATCAGTTCGAGGATTTCCATTTCTGTATCGGTATAGCCAAAGGCATCTTTGATAATTCCCGCCCCCGCAGCGTTCCATTCGGCCAAGCACGATTTAATCAACACGACATTGTCCTCGGCGCAGTCGGTAAACCCGTGCTGGGTGAGTATTTCTGCGACCAGCAAAGTTCCAGACCCGCCTTCGTCCAAAACGCGTAGGTTTAAGTTTTTCGGTGGTTTGGTAGCATTGTTCCTGAAATCACGCAAAGCCGTGCGGAATATGTGCAAACTTTCCGGCTCCAAACTCAAATCATACAGTTTCTCATTTGGCCGTAATGATAAGCGTTTCTTTGCGATCTCATTGCTGGCCAAAACCGTACCGTCCATAGAGACTATGGCACTGGCAAAAACTTGTTCATCTAGGAAAACTTGCAGTTTTTGGCGCTGGACTTTTTTGGTTTGCTCAAACACTTCTATGGCACGAACGAAATGCTGGGCAAGGATTTTTGTGTCTATTAAAGTGTCTTCATTTGAGCGGTTTGCCAAGACGCCTTTGGCAATATAGGCATCCCAAGTCTTTAAAATAAGCGCGTAGTTTTCAGGCCTCAGCGCAGCATCGTAAACCCAATCCACAACCTCGTTGCGGGTTTGGGAATCTTCATATTTGTCGTCCCTGTTCAAAATGCAGTGCCCCACTATTAATTCCTCAGGGCATTGTTATCACAAGCATTAATAAAAAACTATGTTTTATTGCGGCTAGAGCGGTTTGCGCTCATTTGGAATCACTTTGATGGCCGATATTTGTTCCCCGGACGTCGTTGCGCCGCTTGCACAAGCCGCATACAGTCTTCGTACTCTGCCTCGCTATCGCAGGCATCCCGCAGGTAAGCACTACGCCGATTATTGGGCTTCTCCATAGCGGTATGAAAAAGCCGTTCTACCCGCGTCCATTTGTTTGTACTCATGGCATTTGCAGTTATCCCACTCCCCCAGATAATTAATCAAGCCATAGTAGAATAAAAATAAGGCAGCAAGCACTTCCCCATGCAATTCGTAATTTTTGGAAAAGAACTTTCGGGGGAATTGGAATATTCCTCCGAAAGTGCCTAGTCGCCCCGTTGTTAATGAGATCATAAAGAGGCAACCTGCCCTCGCTTGCGCCCCACAAAGGCTGAGAGAGTTTATTTGCTAAATCAACAATAGTCAACTACGGTATACCGTATAACTCCATGATAATACGGTATACCGAAGGGATAAAGCTTTTGGCCTATAAAAAACTATTCAAGAAAATTGACTCGCAATTGGCCAAAGCTAACTCTTTGCGCGGCGCGTTGTTTCGCTTGCAAACAGTGTTGAATGATAGGGCATGTGCCCATATTGCTTACACATTTTTACTGCACCGCAATTCCTATATTCGCGGTGATGAGGTTTCGGGTACAACTATGCCCGATTCTGTGACAAAATATTACTGGAAAAACGGGGGTACAAATACTGATCCTGTTGTGGAGTTGATTCCCAAAATAACGGAACCTGTTTTGATGGATTTACAGGAATATTTTATCAATAAAGACACAATTTATTATAACAATCCATATCTCGGCGGTATAATTGAAAATGGGTGGCATGAAATGATGATTTACCCGGTTGTGCCCGACGACGGCACGGGTGGGTATTGCGCATTGACTTTTCTAGGTGTTCCGGAAACCCAGCCCTATAGTGAGCAGTTTTATCTTGATTTAGGGCACCGTTTTCACAGTGCTATCAGGAAGCATAGATTGTTAAAACAATATTTTAACATCACAGAAAAGGAAAAGGCCGTACTTGAGGGCATGGCGGTTGGAAAAACCACGGCAGATATAGCATCTGAATTTGGATTAAAACAACGAGCCATAGAATTACGTTTGCAAAATGCCCGCAAAAAACTGCGCGCCCGGACAACGACCGAAGCCGTATATAAGGCGGCAGCATATTCTATCATTTTTGGCGATAAGAACACAGACTAACTCTTTTCTTTTATCGGTAATTATATAGTGTGCGCCAAATAATAATTTGGATATGGGGATGTTATGTTGAAGCAGTTGATGACCTTAGGACTAAAAAACGCCTTTGTTGGTGCTTTAATCGTTGGTGGTTTGGTGTCTTGTTCCCAAGGCAATTCGCAGCAGTCGGAAAAAATGCAATCCCAAAGCCAGCAGATCAATGGTTGGTTCGAAGCCCGTTACCAAGAAGATTTGGCAAGTTCTCCGACCACGCAGACTTATTTTGGCTTGAAAGAAGGTTTGGATAAACTTGATGATGTATCACAAGCAGCACTGGACGAAGACTATGCGGCGGCGATGAACAATGTTGCTGACATGCAGGCGAAATTCGGTTCCGCCAATCTCGACCGTCAGGGCAAAATCTCCTACCGTTTGTTCGGCTATAACGGCGATGTTTACAAGGCGACCAAGAAATTCGAAAGCCATGATTATGTGTTTAACCACATGGCGGGGCCGCACAGCGAGTTTCCGACCTTTATGGTCAATTTCCACCGCGTTAATAGCCTAGACGATGCTCGCGCTTATATTGCGCGGCTGGCTGCGGCAAAGCGTTATTTGGGCCAATATCAAACCCGCGCCGAAGCACAGGCGGCGGACGGCGTAATCTTGCCGAAATTTGTGTATGCGAAACTGATTAAATCATCGCGCAATGTTATTACGGGGGCGCCGTTTACGAATGGTAAGGACAGCCCGCTCTACGCTGATATTAAAGCGAAAATCACAGGCCTGAAAGATGTCAGCCAGTCGGATAAAGATGCATTAACTGCGCAAGCCAAAGACGCTTTGTTAAGTTCGGTACAGCCGGCGTATGAAAGCTTGATCGCCATGTTTGGCGCCCACGAAAAAAATGCGACATCTGATGATGGGGCGTGGAAGCTACCGAACGGTGCCGCCTATTATCAATCCAGGCTGAATTATTATACCACTACAGAAATGACGGCGGAGGAAATTCATAATATTGGTCTTGCCGAGGTTGCGCGTATTCAAGGCGAAATGCGTAAGATCATGAAGCAGGTCAAGTTTGAAGGTAGCTTGCAAGATTTCTATAACTTCTTGCGCACGGATGCGCAGTTCATGCTGTCAAATGATGATGCGGGGCGGGCGCAATATATGCGCGAAGCTACGGCGGTTATCGACGATATGAAAGCCAAGCTTGACGATTTGTTCATCACCAAGCCAAAGGCCGATATGGTTGTTAAACGGGTCGAGCCGTTCCGCGAAGCGTCTGCCTTTGGTGCATTTTATGACCAACCATCTTTGGACGGCACTAGACCCGGCACGTATTTTATCAATCTTAAAGATGTGCGCGAGCAACCGACATATTTGATGCAGGCTTTGGCCTATCATGAAGGCATACCCGGCCATCATATGCAAATTGCTATTGCTATGGAACTGGACGGTATTCCGCAATTTAGGAAACAAGGTAGCCATACGGCCTATATTGAGGGCTGGGCTTTATACGCAGAAAGCGTGCCTGCGGAACTTGGTATGTACACCGACCCTTATAGTGATTTCGGACGGCTCTCCATGGAGATATTTCGCGCTGCGCGTTTGGTAGTTGATACAGGTATCCATGCAAAAAAATGGACGCGTGAACAGGCGGTGCAATATATGCTCAAAAATATCGCCAATCCGGAGGGGGACATTCGTTCGGAAGTCGATCGTTATATAGTTTGGCCGGGACAAGCGACCGCTTATAAGATTGGTATGTTGAAAATTGGCGACCTGAAAAAACACGCACAGGCGGAGCTGGGTGATAAATTTGACATTCGCGAATTTCACGATGTGGTATTGGCTAATGGTTCGGTGCCATTATCCTTGCTCGAAGAATTGGTGGGCGAATGGATTTCAGAAACTCAAAAAGGCTAATGTCAAAAAGGATATTATTATGAAAAAATATTTGATGCTCTCGGCTTGCGTTTTGGCGCTGCCCGTATTTTTAAGCGCTTGCTCGCAAAGCGAAAATAAACCTGCGACTAAAACCAAAGCCGCAGTTACCCAAATGGACATGCAAAACATAAATCAGAAATTGGACGCTTGGTTCGAGACTGTGTTTATGGATGGACTGAGTAAATATCCGCAGCAACTAACAACGCTGGGTATCAAGAAAGATTATGATAAGTGGAACGACCCGAGCAAAGCATTTAGTCTTGACCAAACCGACGAGACTAGTCGCAACTTGGCGCATATGCGTGCAAATTTTAAACTCGAAGATTTGGACACGGATCATCAATTGTCTTACCGCTTGTTTGAAATTCAGGCGCAAAACCAAATCGACGGGGCTAAGTGGTGGGATTATGGCTATAAATTCAACCAGATGTTTGGCGTGCAGTCAACCATTCCGTCTTTCCTCATCAACCGTCACCGCATAGATACACTGAGCGATGCCGAGGCTTATATTGCGCGGCTAAACGGCGTGAAAGAATATCTTGGTGCCCATGTTAAGAACGAAAAAGCCAGAGCAACCAAAGGCATTCAGCCGCCGCTTTATGTTTATGATCATGTTATCCGTGATGCTAAAAACATCATTAAAGGCGAGCCATTTACCAAAGGCGATTTATCGACAATATTGTCAGACTTCAAAAAGAAAATTGACAAGTTGGATATAACTGATGAGGAACGCGAGAAGCTTTATGCAGGTGCTATAACTGCCCTGAAAACATCCTTCAAACCGGCCTATGAAAACCTGATTGCCGAGATGGAGGTTATGCAAGCCAAGGCGACCACAGACGACGGTGTTTGGCGTTTGCCGAACGGCGCGGAGTATTATGCAATGCGGCTCAAGCGCATGACGACAACGGATATGACGGCCAAAGAAATCCACGATCTCGGCTTGTCCGAGGTTGCCCGTATTCACGGAGAAATGCGTGCGATCATGAAACAGGTCGGGTTTAAGGGCACACTGCAAGAGTTTTTCACACAGGTCAAAAATGATCCCGCGCAATATTACGAGGACAGCGATGCGGGCAGGGACGCCTATTTATCCGATGCAACCAAGATGATAGACATCATGAAAACCCGGCTTGATGAAGTGTTTATCGTCAAGCCAAAGGCGGGTCTCGTTGTCAAAAAAGTCGAGGCGTTTCGCGAAAAATCTGCGGGCAAGGCTTTTTATACCCAACCATCTGCAGACGGCACAACGCCCGGCACATATTATGCTAATCTATACCAAATCACCGACATGCCCAAATACCAGATGGAGGCTTTGGCCTACCACGAGGGCATACCCGGTCACCATATGCAAATCGCCATTCAGATGGAACTTGAGAACGTGCCGAAATTTCGTAAATACGGACGCTTCACGGCCTATTCTGAAGGCTGGGGTTTGTACTCTGAATATCTGCCCAAAGAGATGGGTTTTTACCAAGACCCTTATTCTGATTTCGGAAGGCTCGCCATGGAGCTGTGGCGGGCTGCACGTTTGGTTGTTGATACGGGTATCCACGATAAAAAATGGACGCGCCAACAAGCCATTGATTATCTCACGACAAATACCCCCAACCCGGAAAACGACTGTATTAAGGCCATTGAGCGCTATATTATCATGCCGGGGCAGGCGACTGCTTATAAAATCGGTATGATAAAAATCCTAGCCTTGCGCGAAGATGCCAAAGCCAAATTGGGCGATAAATTCGACATCCGAGAATACCACAATGTCATCATTAGCTCGGGGCCGGTTCCGCTATCAATTATGGAAGAACGCGTTGATGATTGGGTGGCGTCTAAGGGGTAGAGTTAGCTTTATAAGCCTGGACGCGGGTCATCGCATTTTGGCGAATGCTGGCATAAAACAGGCCGTAATCCAATACGTGATAATTATCCCGCCCCCAGCTAAGTTTTAAGCCTTCATAAATATCGGTTTGAAAATCTCCGACGAGTAACCTGTCGTCAAGACATTGAGCGCCCGTGACACCCGTGTCCAAACGGGTCTGTTCGCCGACAGCCAATGAGCCGGGGTTTTGTTTTGCATTCACCGCGCTCTTGTCCGCCGTCCAGCTAAGCGGATTTACGCACACTGCGCCGGGCATATCGTCCCATATGTCAGATTTAGCTCCCCGACTGTTCCATGTGACAAAACATCCGGTTTGTGTGGCGGTTGTACATACCGGAATATCCGGCGCTCGTTCGGCAAAGGTTGTAGGGTTAATGGCAATCCCGATGGGATAGGCTGCTATCATGCGGGTGCGTAAATCCGTACCGCTAATCCGTTTGATAAGCAGAGTTTCGAGATGATGCCCGCCTTGGCTGTGCCCTGCCAAAACAAATGGACGCGAACCAATGCGCATCAAAAATGCATCAAAAGCCTGCTCCACATCCCCGTAAGCCAAATCCAGTGCGTCTTGACCAGATGTTTCGCGCACCCAATAAGACCATAGTGTTGCTTGACGGTAATAGGGCGCATAAATATCGCAACATAAATTAAACGCACTTGCCTGACCCGGCATAACCAAATCGTCAATGACCGTGCGCGCTTCGGCGTCGCCCAAGGGCGCATTCCACCCTGCTTTCGAATAATATGTGGTTGGGTGAATAAAGAAAACCGCCGCATCGCGTGCCTGTGCGTTGGTGGAAAGTTCCTCTGGTGTGAAACCCGATCTGTCTTGGGTTTGCGGGAGGGCCGCCCAGGTGCTGCCGAGAGCATAATCGGGTGCGGACGGTGGCGTGAAACTGGAAAAGTTTTGCGTGGGTGCAATATTTGATTTAATCAAGGCAAAAACAATCTTCCCCTTAAACACAAAGCCCAAGATGGCTAAAACAACCAAAGCGGCGGCGAGCCGAATTCCCCATTTTTTCATAATATTCCCAATACTAACGGTTGGTTTTATTTTTGTTTCATAAACACTAGCCGCAATAAGTGTTTTTCGCAATATGGTTTTCCTGAAGGCGTTTGGTATGCTTTCAGGCCCTCGTTTCAGGCCGTCTGCCGCAAGGCTTCAAATAAAGCAATGCTTGCACTACTAACTAGATTCAGTGACCGCGTGTTTTTGCTGATGGGAATGTAGATGCGTTCGTGGCTGGCTTGGTGGACTTCTTCGGGGACCCCGGCGCTTTCTTGGCCAAATAACAGGATGTCATTGGCGCGAAACTCAAAGTCTGTGATGTCGGTGCTGGCTTTGGTGCTGAGTAGGACTATGCGCCCTCTTGGAAGTGCCCTTGGGGTGCGCCCGCCTTGCTTGGCTTGGCTATCAACGAATTCTTCCCAGTTTTTATAGCGAATCAGTTCTATGTTTGCGGCGTAGTCCATAGCGGTTCTGCGTAGGGCTTTATTGGTGAGGGGGAAGCCGCACGGCTCTATTACTGCCAAGGAAACGTCAAAACATGCGCATAACCGCATAGCGGCACCTAGATTTTGGGCTATGTCTGGCTGGTACAGGACAATTTTCATCAATTTCTTTCAATTAAGTGTAGATATTTACTTGGTATTTGCTAGGCATTCCCTTAAACAACCGACTAAGTAAATATAAATTTGCGGCAATATGCCACAGGTTTGTGAAAGGGGGATATTCGTATGTTTGACCTAGGTCATTGTGTAGTACGATTTCCGTAAAAATAAAAGGATGAACATGTCTGATACAGATAAGTTTGATGAACATCATAATGGTGAGGGGGACGAACCCACACGCCGCGATTTTATTTATATAGCTACAGCTGCTGCGGCTGCCGTTGGCGGCGGGGCATTCGCCTGGCCTTTGGTATCGCAAATGAGCGCGGCTGGTGATACGCGTGCTGCCGGGTCTATTGAAATTGACCTTTCTAAAGTTTCCGAAGGGCAGCAATTGAAAGTCCTTTGGCGCGGTAAACCTGTCTTTGTCCGCTACCGTACACAAAAAGAAATCGATGAGGCGGACGCCGTCGATATTGAAACATTGCGTGATCCGGAAACAGATGATGCCCGCTTTGTGGCTAACCCAGAGGGTAAGATAAACAAACATCTTTTGGTTATGGTTGGGGTTTGCACCCACTTTGGCTGTATTCCCGTGGGGGAAGCTGGTGATTTTGACGGCTGGTATTGCCCGTGTCACGGCTCGCATTATGATACTTCGGGGCGTATCCGTAAGGGGCCGGCGCCAACGAATATGGTAATACCAAAATACGCCTATATTTCCGACACAGTAATCAAGGTAGGATAAGACTATGAGTGGACCTTCAACATATGAGCCGAAATATGCGGCTGAACGCTGGCTCGATAAGCGCTTGCCGATTGTACGCATGAGCGTTGATTTTATGGGCTTTCCTAGTCCTCGTAACCTGAATTACTGGTACGCATTTGGCGGTATTTTGACATTGTGCCTTATGGCGCAAATCATTACCGGTATTATTTTGGCGATGCATTATACGCCTCATGTTGATCTGGCTTTTGATAGTGTGCAGCGCATTCGCCGCGATGTACCGTTCGGTTGGTTGTTACAGCCCATGCATGCGGTTGGTGCGTCTATGTTCTTTTTGGCCGTCTATATTCATATGTTTAGGGGCATGTTTTACGGGTCTTATAAAAACCCGCGCGAGCTTTTGTGGATTATTGGCTGTTTGATTTATCTCGCTATGATGGCGACCGGCTTTTTGGGCTATACACTACCTTGGGGTCAGATGTCCTTTTGGGGCGCGACTGTGATTACCGGCTTCTTTGGGGCTATTCCTGTTGTTGGCGAAAGCTTGCAACAGTGGTTACTCGGCGGGTATTCCGTTGGTAATCCTACCCTACAGCGCTTCTTCTCACTGCATTATTTGTTACCATTTGTCATTGCGGCGCTGGTGGGGCTTCATATTTGGGCCGTGCATCATGTGGGGCAAAACAACCCCATTGGTATCGAGCCAAAATCCAAATCGGACACATTGCCGTTCCACCCTTTCTATACAATGAAAGACGCCTTCGCCATTGCTGTGTTCTTGATGATATTTGCTTTGTTTGTGTTCTATCTACCCGATGCTCTTGGCCATGCCGATAACTATCAGCGGGCTGATCCAATGAAAACACCGCCGCATATTGTGCCGGAATGGTATTTCTTACCGTTCTATGCAATTTTGCGCGCCGTTCCGGATAAGCTTTTGGGCATTATTTTGATGTTTGCGGCGATTGCTGTTTTGTTTATCTTACCTTGGCTCGACACGTCAAAAGTGCGCTCTATGCGCTTTCGTCCGGTGACTAAATGGTTCTTTATTATCTTCTTGGTCATGGGCTTTATCCTTGGTTGGTGCGGCGCTAGGTCGCCTGATGATATTGCTATTCCTATTGGGGATGGCGGTATGACCTTTAAGTGGTTGTCCCGTATCGCGACCTTATATTACTTTGCCTATTTCTTCCCGATACTGCCAGTAATGGGCTGGATTGAGAAAACCAAACCGCTACCGGAGTCGATCACCAAAGCCGTTTTATCGGGAGATGCATAATGTTGAAAACCCAGAAAACAAAAATGGCGAAAACATTTGCCGCCGTTGCGATCATTTCCACATCACTTTTCGCAGGTGGCATTTCTGCACAGGCGGCGGGCGGTAGCACGGAAAAACCAGCAGTGCAGGAATGGGGATTTAAAGGGCCGTTTGGCACTTATGACCGCCCGGCTATGCAGCGCGGTTATCAAGTTTATAAAGAATCCTGTTCATCCTGTCATGCGCTGGAGCATTTGTCATTTCGCCATCTCGGCGATAAGGGCGGGCCGTTTTACGATGCAAATTTCCCAAACCCGAATGATAATCCGGTCATAAAGGCTTTTGCCAAAGATTGGGAAGTGTCAGATATTGACCAAGACAGCGGCGACCCCATAGACCGTCCCGGTATTCCGGCGGATGGGTTCCCGGATATTTTCCCCAACGCTATTGCGGCGGCTGCGTCTAACGGCGGAGCCGTACCACCGGACTTGTCGCTTATTGTTCCGGCACGGACTGGCGGTGCGGATTATGTCTATGCACTCCTCACAGGCTATGATGAAGTACCACACGATTTCCACCTCAGCGAGGGTATGAATTACAACACCTATTTTGAGGGTAACCAGCTTGCTATGGCGCGGCCATTATTTGATGATGCTGTAGAATATGCAGATGGCACCAAGGCCACAACTGAACAAATGGCGCGGGATGTTGTCGAATTTCTGTCATGGGCGGGCGATCCGAAAATGGAAGTTCGCAAGAAAGTTGGCTTTGCCACATTCCTGTTCCTGTTCATTTTCGCGCTCTTGCTATTCATGACCTACAAAGAAGTTTGGAGAAATGTCGACCATTAGAGCGTTGCTTTTTTCTAAATTCCAAGACAGAATAAACGGGTCGTAATGGCCCGTTTTTTTGTGGGCTATGCTATGATTGCTTTGTGAGGGAATTATGAAACTGGTTTTAAAGATCGTCACCTTTATCGCGGTGCTATTGGTAGTGCTTGCAGTTTTAGGGAAAATACTGCCGCCGCCTAAACCGCCAGCGCCGGGAACAATCGTTACTCTGCCGGACGGTGCAAAAATCAACACATTCACCAAGGGTGAAGGCCAGGATATTGTGCTGGTTCACGGCCTGCCCGGTAGCGCCCATGATTGGCCCGAACTGGTCGAAGAGTTGGTCCCGCACGGGTTTCGCGTCACATGGTATGACCGGGTCGGGTATGGCCATTCGTCGCGAAGATCGCCAGAGGGGCCGTTTACATATCAGGTTAATGCTGATGAATTGGATGCGCTTATTACCATAATGGGACTGGAAAACCCGGCGCTGGTCGGATGGTCATTTGGCGGTGGCGTTGTGCAATCATCTGTGGCTGCTCGCAGGGGGGAAACCCCATTTATTGTTCTGCTGGCAGCCGTTGGCCCGGCCATGAAAATAGAGGGCAAGCCAGGTCAGATGCGGGCGTTGGAATGGGTGGTGCGTATGCCAATTCTAGGCGCGGTGATTGCTCGCGCCAATATCACCGCCCGGTTTGAGCAAGCCATGCCGGAGCGCTGGATAAAGGTGCAAAGAAGCCTCTTGCTCATGCCAGGAACGCTCGACACATTGCGCGGCGAAAGGAACGGGCATAATCCTGCGCTCTTATCTCCGGGCGATATTAAAACACCAACCCTGATCATTCGCGGCACCAAAGACCCCATGGTGGATTATGAAGTCGGGGTAGATTTAAACCAGACCATAAAGGATTCAAAACTGGTGACGCTGGACGGTGTTGGCCATATGATCCCATTATCACATCCGGCGGAAATCGCGGATGCGATAGTGATGTTTTCCGGATATATCTTGGAGGAAGAGTGATTTTTTAGGAATGTAATTGACAATCACCATTGTTAGGGTATTGTGAAATGGTGAATTTTGACTTTAATCATGGGGATTTATGAAAAAAATAGTTATAGCCGGATTTGTTAGTCTGGCCGTTTTGGCTGGTGGTTGTGTGTCTACCGGGAATGCAGTTCTAAAAGATGAAACACGTTCATCAGTTGAGGCTAAATTGTCAAAAGGTATGACAAAGGAGCAGGTAACGGCGATATATGGTCAGCCATTGGATGTTTCTTATACGGATAGTGGTAATGAAATATGGAAATATGCATTTTCAAAAACCAAGATGAAAGCCTCTAGCTTTATTCCATATTATGGCCTTTTAAAGAGTGGCTCTAAAGGTGATGTGAAGACTTTGGTTTTGTTTTTTGATGACAACGGAAAACTTGTTAAGCATTCTATGTCAACAAGTAAAATTGATACCAATTCCGGACTCATTCAATAAGCTTTTTACAAAGCCTTAAAGGCAAGTTGCCAAATACCAGCCCGCCGGGGTTTTTCGGCGGGCTTTTTTGTTGGTTGACCATAATGGGTACTCTATACCTCTCATATTTTTAAGTATCTATTTCTATTAAACTAGTTTAATAGAAATAGATACAGGAATAGAAATTGGATTAATGTAAGATTTAAAATAATAACAGAGTTGGAAAAGAGGACGGATATGGCGAAACGTAGTGACAGTATTTTACCCTTGAGAAACCATAAAATGCTTGCGGATACATTTGATGCCTTGGGGCATAAAAGGCGGATTGAAATATTTAAACAATTATCTCTGTGTGATAACAAGCAGGCGCAGTTCGGTAGTCTTTGCACGTTGAGTGGGTTGACGCCGGCGACTTTGTCTTTTCACCTAAAAAAAATGCAAAAGGGTGGCCTCATTGTGCGCAAGCAAGCAGGGAATGTGACAATCATATGCCTGCAAACCGACCATTTGCATGAGGCCATGGCGATGGTTGCTGCGCCCTAGATTATTTCTTGGGTTTAGCTCCCGGCTTAACCGCGCGTTTCTTGGGTGCTTTTGGGCTTGTCTTAAGCTTGGCGATTTCGGCCTTGAGTTCCGCGATCTCCGTCTGGGCATTTGCGGCCATCATTTTTACCACCTCAAATTCGTCGCGGCTGACGAGGTCCATGTCTGCGATGAACGCCTCCGCCCGCGCGCGGCCTGCTGCTTTGACCTCATCGCCGACACCTTTGACAGCACCAAAGGCATTGGTCATCAAATTTGCCAAGTCGTCAAAGGCGGGGGATTTGGTTTGCATTTTGGTCTCCGAGATTTGTTGTTGGCTTAATCGTGTACACAGTATAACACGGTGCAAGATAAATGAAATAGATAGAGTGTTTAATGTTGTTGGAATTTTCACTAGAAGTATTTGGCGCAATAAAATTTCCAGGCTGGTTGAAACCCGAAGCCTTCTCGATCGGGCCTTTGTCGGTGAAGTGGTACGGTATTTCCTACATTGTCGGCCTGTTTGGGGCGTATTTTTATGCCAAGCGTAGTAGCGCCAAGCAAAGCATTTGGCAAAACCCGCAAGCCAGCGGCGACCCCGTATTGGTGCCCAGTAAGCGCAATCTTGAAGACTTGATGTTTTTCAGCCTGCTCGGGATTATTATTGGTGGGCGTATCGGGTTTATTTTGTTGTACGATCTGGGCGCATATATCGAAAACCCTAGTCGCATATTTAAAGTCTGGGAAGGCGGCATGGCCTTTCACGGTGGTTTCCTTGGCGTGTGTGTGGCGGCTATATATTTGGCCCGGTCGCGCGGACTTAAGCTGATACGGGTCGCGGATATTTTGGCAATCTCTGCGCCTATTGGTATAGGGTTGGTGCGCTTAGCCAATTTTGTCAACCAAGAGCTATATGGCCGCGAGACCGATGTGCCGTGGGCAGTGATTTTTATGCGCGATAGCTATTGGCTGAACCCGCGCCACCCAAGCCAGCTTTATGAAGCTTTCCTTGAGGGTCTGGTGATTTTCTCCGTGCTGTGGCTGGCATCGCGCAAGTTTAAAATCCTGACCAAGCCGGGCTTGGCGACGGGCATGTTCTTGATGATGTATGGCAGTTTCCGGATATTTGTGGAGTTTTTCCGCGAGCCGGACGCGGCACTGTTTGGCCCGCTGACACGGGGCATGACCTATTCATTGCCTATGGTACTCATCGGTGTTTTGGTCATATTATGGGCATCGAAACGGACGCCCGTATTGCCAAAGTGGCCACCTGCCGAAGAAGATGACAAAGCAGATGCAGACGCTTAAAGACCGTATTCTCAGCCATATAAAAACCAGCGGTCCTATGAGTGTGGCTAGTTATATGAGTTGGTGTTTGCTCGACCCGAAACAAGGCTATTACCCAACCCGCGACCCGCTGGGTGTTGCCAAAAACGGGAAAAGTGATTTTATCACTGCGCCGGAAATATCGCAAATGTTCGGCGAGGTTTTGGGGCTTTGGCTCATCAATGCGTGGCGGGGTATGGGCAAGCCTAAACAGGTGCAATTGGTAGAGTACGGCCCCGGGCGCGGCGTTATGATGTCCGACATGCTCAGGACGGCGCGGCTGGATAAGGATTTCTTTGCCGCAATTCAGGTCAATTTGATAGAAATGTCCAGCGCTCTTGAGGGCAAGCAAGCAGAGGTTTTGGCAAATGCGGGTGTGCCCGTGACTTGGGTGGGGAGTTTGGAAGAGGTGCCCGCAGGCCCAACGATTGTGATTGGCAATGAATATCTTGACTGCTTACCCGTGCGGCAATTTATTATGAAGGATAGATTCAAAGGTAAAACTGGCTGGCATGAACGTATGGTCGACGTGCATCCTGATAATCCGGGCAAATTTATATTTAGCGTATCGGAAGTTCCCATATCCGAAATTGATCAAGCGCTGTTGCCCGCAGACATACCGCCTGTAAAAAACGGCGATTTGCTGGAAATAAACCCCGGCCTTGGGCAAATAGTCGAAGCCTTGCGCAAGCGGTTCGTGGAACATTCTGGCGCAGCCCTGTTCATAGATTACGGCCCAGCCGAGACAGAGCTTGGTGATACTTTTCAGGCCCTGAAAAAGCACGAAAAGGTTTATCCGCTCGACGAGCCTGGCCATGCGGATTTAACCGCGCGGGTTGATTTTGCGGCGCTTGGGGAGTGGGCGGACAAGGCCGGGCTAGCCAGCTTTGGTCCTTGCCCCCAAGGGCAGTTTTTATCACGGCTGGGCATTGAAGTGCGGGCGGTTAATTTGTCGAAAGCCTCGCCAGAGAATAAAACCAAAATCGCACGGCAATTGCACCGCCTCACCGATACGAACGATATGGGGACTTTGTTCAAAGCCCTCTCTATTCAATCCGCAGATTTACCTGCGGCGATCGGGTTTAAATAATGCCGAAAACCCATCCAGATTTCCCTGTAAAATTCGCACCCGCATTCGACGGCCTCTCTGGCATCAGCCACGGTTTTTTTGGACGCGGCGGCGGGGTTTCTAAGGGTAAATATGCCAGTTTGAATACGGGACATGGTTCAGGTGATGACAAGGCGCATGTGGCCGAAAACCGCAAAAGGGTGGCAGAGGCTATGGGCACAAAAAGCGCGCACTTATTATCCAACCACCAGATACATAGTAGCGAGGTGGTGGTGGTTGAAAGGCCGTGGTCGGCGAGCGCGCAACCAAAGGCGGACGGCATGGTGACGCGTGTGCCTGGTCTTGCCCTATCAGCGCTGTCTGCGGATTGTTCCCCGGTTTTGTTCGCAGATATGGGTGCGGGTGTTATCGGTGCCGCCCATGCGGGCTGGCGCGGGGCTTTGGCCGGGGTCACAGACGCGACGATTGCGGCGATGGTGGGTTTGGGGGCAAAGCGCAAAAACATAGTGGCCGCCATCGGGCCTTGCCTTGGGGCAAAGCATTTCGAAGTCGGGCCGGAATTTGTCGGCGAATTTATTTCCGAGAATTTGGGTAATGCCAAATTTTTCCGCAAAGGCCAAATCCGCAAAGGCCAAAATGTTATAAAGAGCGACCGCTCATATTTTGACATCAAAGCCTATCTTTTGCAAAAACTAGCGCGGGCGGGCGTCAAGAACGCAGTGGCCTTGCCGGATTGCACTTATGCAAGTCACAAAGACTATTTTAGCTACCGCCATAACTATCATAACGGCATTACGGATTATGGCCGCAATATTTCTGTCATTATGATCAATCAAGGGCTTTGATTCTCTGAACTTGTTTGTTAAAGGGCGATAAGCGACGAAGACCATCCGAGTCGCGCACACAAATTATAGCTAAAAAGGGTCCCCATGAAGCTATTAAGTGGTACAGCCAGCGAGGGCTTAAGCGCAGATATTGCTGACGTTCTCGACATGCCGTTGACCGACGTCACAATCACCCGATTCCGTGACCAGGAAATTTTCGTCCGTATCAATGAGAATGTACGCGGCGAAGATATTTTTCTCATCCAAAGTACCTCGGCTCCGGCCAATGATCATTTGATGGAACTTTTGATTATGATGGACGCGCTCTTGCGCGCATCGGCTGCAAGGGTGACGGCGGTTATTCCGTATTTTGGTTATGCTAGACAAGACCGTAAAGTCGGCGGACGCACACCGATTACTGCTAAGCTTGTGGCTAATTTAATTTCCCGTGCCGGTGCCGATAGGGTTCTAACTCTAGATTTACATGCCGGACAAATTCAGGGTTTCTTTGATATTCCGACCGATAATCTGTTTGGTCAACCCGTGTTCGAAGCCGATATTCGCGCCGAATATTCGCGCAAAGACTTAAAAGACATCATGTTTATTTCCCCCGACACGGGCGGGGTGGTGCGAGCGCGGGCTTTGGCTAAAAAGTTTGAAGCCGATATTGCTATCATCGATAAACGCCGCCCCAAGGCCGGCGAGAGCGAAGTCATGAATATTATTGGTGATGTGACGGGGCGCAATTGTATCATCCTCGACGATATTATTGATAGCGGCGGTACGCTGTGCAAAGCCGCCGATGCCCTAATGGCGCAAGGTGCGAAACAAGTCAGCGCCTATATCACCCACGGGGTGTTGTCGGATCCTGCGGTGGATAATGTCAACAAATCCGCCCTTAAGGAAGTGGTCATAACCGACACGATTATGCAGCCGCAAAAGGTCAAAGACTGCACTAAAATACGCGAGGTCTCTGTCGCAAGATTGCTAGGCGAAGCCATAAGACGCATTGCCAATGCGGAGAGTGTCAGTAAGTTGTTTGATTGATTTTCTCCTTCCTCCGTTCTTCACGGGGGAAGTACCCTCTTCTTAGAGGGGGATGGGGGCGCGAAGCTCTTGCTTCGCTACGACGGTAAGGTTGGTACGGAAATTCAGAAGCGCACTAAGAAGTGCGCCCCCCATCGACCGCGACCTCTTGGGAATGCCATCTTTGGAGCAAGAGGCGCCCACTTCCCCCGTGAAGAACGGAGGAAGGAAAAATTATTCCCGCTCCGCCCGATAACTCAGAACCTTGGTACTATTCGCGGGCACCGTAAACGTCCATGTTGGTGTGGCTTCGCCTTTGTCTGGTTTTATAGACGGGTTTATCACTTTGTAGGGTGCGCCGTTATATCCCGTCAGAACTTGGCCGCTGCGACTAATGCCGTTTTCATAGCTGGATTTATATTGAAATAGTGGGTGCCCTGTTGCCCTGAACTCTATTGTCACCGGAATATTGTGGCTGTTGGTGAAAATGTGTTCCACGTTCAAAATAGTGGTTTCTTCAGTCGTTTGTTTATTGGTAAGTTGGGTTTGCATTTGCACGTTTTTTGACACACTGGTTTTTATCTTCACGGGCAAATCAACGGCGCGGTTTTCAATAAAGTCTTCGCCCTGTATAAGGGGCTTGCCGTTTTTAGTGCGGGACATGACACGGTATGTGCCTTCGGGTAACGGTTTACCCAATTTGCCGTCTTTGGCATTATCCAGCCGTGTTTCTAGGATAGCAGGGCGCAAGGCTTGCTCCGGATTTTGCAAAGACCGCCAGCTTTCCTCGAATGTATAAACTTGTTCGATTTGCACCTTTGGCTCATGCAAAAACCGGATTTGTTTGGTCTGATATGATGCCACATTGATAGGCTCTGGGATGTGGTATAATTTGTATTCGGATAGGTTTTCTTGTTCGGGGGGCGGGGGGGCAGCGGAGAATTGTTTGGAAACCATCGGTATAAGTCTTTCTACAGTTGTTCCGTCTGCTAGCGTTACGAGTTCAGAGGAGGCTTCTTGAAGCACGCTTCCTTGCGAACGGGAGCCAGTCACGATTACTTGGTCATATGATGATATTGGTGCCAAACTAGAACGTCGTGGCCAGCAATTTGCTACCAGGTTTTTATGCTGTTTCGCGGGTGATCTTGTCTGCCATGAGCGGTTCAAATTGCCCGCGACAACGGATGTCGGTGTGTTCTTGAAATTTTGTGATGTTTCGTTTTTAAACGTCAACCATGCATTAAACTTTGCCGTCGTCTCGCTGGTCATATCCAGCCGGTAATCTGCCGCCCAAGAGAACCCGTCGGCCAGATAGGATATGACCAATTGGCGCGAGCCGGCAGTGGTGGTGTCCACATCTATGGACAGTTCCGGTTTGTTGTTGAGGCCGTCGGGGATATTGCTGAACAGAGTGGCTTCGGACAGGCCGGAGCATTGATAGGCTTCCAATTTACCGCTCACATCAAATACGACACCATTATTCGCCGAGACGACTTTCGCCCGTACTTGCCGCACAATACCGCTGGCTTTATCGGTGCGGGTCAGGGTGACGGTTTGCCCAATCGAGCGCTCGAACAAATTGGCCTTGCCGAGAAGCTGCGCATCAAAATTACGCTCTATGGTCAAGCCCTCAAATTGGCGCAAAAGTACGGAGGCCGGTATCATCCGGTCATTCACCCCCTCAAACACAATGGTCGATTTGCCCACAGGCAAATCAATCATCCGGCTCTCGGTAATTAGAGCCAGGTTTTTTGGGTAGATGGTGAGCGCAGTATTATCTGCCTGCGGGGAGACGATGCGGTTTAAGTCTTGGGGGTGAGCGGGTACCGCATATATTCCAGTCATACATATGCCCAGCCATGTTATTATAAAATAATGGGCGGATAGTCGCATCTCGGTGCTCGCATATCTGTGCTAGGCAACGCAGGCAATTGCACTGCGACCCTAACTGATAAAAAGCCAAGCATTACCTGACATTCAAGACCTCATCATGCATGAAGTGGGCAACATCTGCAACCGGGTTTTGGTTCCTATCTGTTAATTTGGCTCTTAGCAGTTAATATTTGCGGATAAGCCCCACTAAAACACCTTGCACTTCTACTTGATCGGGGCCGTAAGTGCGGGTTGGGAAGTCGGGATTTTCTGCGATCAGCTCGATTCCGTCCGCTGTTTTGTACAGGCGTTTCAAGGTTGCTTCCTCGTTATCGACCACATAAGCGACAACAATCTGGTTATTTCGAGCCGTATTGGCTTCGCGGATCACGGCAATGTCGCCGTTCAAAATCCCAGCGCCGATCATAGATTCGCCCTCAACTTCAAGGGCGAAATGATCACCGCGACCAATCATGCCGTCAGGAATGCTAATGCGCGGCCCGGATTGCTCAAGAGCGGCAATAGGCACACCCGCAGCAATTTTACCCACAAGCGGCACGGACACACTATCATTGGCCGCTTCGGGCGCATTCTTGGCGGTGGGTGCCTCTTGACCCGGTAGCCGCAAAATTTCCAGCGCCCGGGCGCGGTGGGGCAGGCGGGCGATAAATCCGCGTTCTTCCAGAGCCGTGATTAATCTGTGAATGCCGGATTTAGAGGCCAAGCCGAGCGCATCTTTCATCTCGTCGTAGGACGGCGATATGCTGTTCTTCTTGAGACGCTTGTCAATAAAGATCAAAAGGTCATGTTGTTTTTGGGTCAGCATAATTGGCTCTCCTGCGTAAGACCCGCCTATACGAAACCCCGCACATGCGAATCAATGTTCACTCTATGTTTGTTCTAGTCCTGTTCTGCGCCCGCGTCAAGAACAAAACATGCACTCACTTGGGCGCATAATAATACTGTTGCAGATTTGTTCAAACCCGCGCAAAACACGCCCATGAAAACGACTGCGAAAATTATAATTTACATAGACGCCGACGCCTGCCCAGTGCGCGAGGAAACCTATAAAGTTGCCTTGCGTCATAATGTGTCAGTCATCGTGGTCAGCAATTCGTTTTTGCGAGTGATGCAGCATCCACTGATCTCGCGTATAATAGTCAATGACAGCTTTGATGCGGCGGACGATTATATTGCAGAGCGGGCAGATACGAGCAGTATTGTCATTACCTCGGATATATTACTGGCCGAGCGCTGCTTGAACGCTGGTGCCTTGACCATAGCACCAAACGGAAAACCGTTCACTAATGACAGTATAGGTTCGGCCATAGCCGTGCGCGCCATCATGGTCGATTTGCGCGCCGGAACAGGCGGTAAAAATGCCGGTAGCGAAAACATAGGCGGCCCACCCCCATTCACAGGCGCAGATAGGTCGAAGTTTTTACAGGTTTTGCATGAGAGTGTTGTGCGGTTAAAACGAGAGTGAGCCTAAACCCAGATACTAAGCAATAAAGCCTATTACAATAAAGTCCGCGATTTAAACAGTTTCGTCAACTTGCCCCAACAATCGATGTGTAGCCAGTTTTACATCCGTTTCGCGCATTAGGCTTTCGCCGACTAGAAATCCCTGCGCGCCGTGTTGTGTTAAGTCCAATATATCATCTGCAGTGTTGATGCCGCTTTCTGCGATTAAGAATGTGTCTGCGGGTGCTTTGGGCGCTAGGCGCTTGAATGTCTCTAGGCTGGTTTTGAAGGTTTTTAAATTGCGGTTATTTATGCCTATGAAGTTGGCTCCTAATTTTACGGCGCGGTTTAGCTCCGCCGCCGTGTGGGTTTCGACTAGGGCGTCCATGCCTAGGCGGTTGGTTTCCGACAGCAATGCGCCCGCTAAATCATCGCTGACCATGGCCATAATGATGAGGATAGCATCGGCACCATAAGCGCGGCTCTCGACAATTTGCACCGGGTCAATCATAAAATCTTTGCGCAGGGCGGGCAACGGCGATATTGCGCGGGCTTGTTTTAGGTAAAGCGGCGAGCCTTGGAAACTGGGTTCGTCGGTTAGCACGGATAAACACGCAGCGCCGCCGTCCGTATAGGCGCGGGCGATTTCTGTGGGCTGAAAGTCTTCGCGGATGAGGCCTTTGGACGGGCTGGCTTTTTTAATCTCTGCGATGAGAGCCGGGCCTGCGCCCGCCGCAGATTTAAGCGCGTTTAAAAATCCGCGCGGTTCCGGCTGGGTCGCGGCCTGCATTTCCAACTGGCTCCTTCGTGTAAATAAAGGAGCAATTTCGTCCCGTTTATAAGCGGCGATTTTTTCCAGAACATTAGCCATTGGACACCTCGACCTTATTAGAAACCTCAACCAAAGTATTGAGCGCTTTCATCGCAGCACCAGAACCTATGGATTGGCGCGCCTGCGCAATGCCTTGCTCTATGGTTTCCGCCTTCTCGGCGGCGTAGAGCGCAGCACCTGCATTCAGCGCAACCGCGTCTGCATAGGCATTTTGCTCGCCGTAAAGAACCTCCTTAAGTGCCGCCGCATTGTGCTTGGCATCCCCGCCCTCTAAGTCCGCCAAACTGGCGCGGGTCAGGCCGAGCCGTTCTGGAGTGATGCGGGTATTGGTGATTGTCTTGCCGCGCACTTCTGTGACCATGGTGGCGCGGGTCGTGGTAATCTCGTCCATACCGTCACAGCCGCGCACAACCAAGGCACGCTTAACACCCAGCCCGGCCAAGGCTTGCGCAAAAATTTCGCGTAAATCATCTGCGTAAACACCGAGCAAATAATGTTTGACCGAAGCCGGATTACACAAAGGCCCCAGGCGGTTAAAAATGGTGCGCGTACCCAGTTTTGCCCGCGCCGCCGCCACATTGCCCATGGCTTTGTGGTGGTTGGGCGCAAACAGAAACCCTATGCCAGCTTCATGGATACAGACCTCGGTTCGTGCGGGTGATATATCCAGTTTTACGCCAAGCTCACTCAGTACATCAGACGCGCCGGATTTAGACGATACGGCGCGGTTGCCGTGCTTGGCTACGGGCACACCAGCACCCGCAACCACGAAAGCGGCAGCGGTGGAAATATTATAGGTCTTCAGCCCGTCCCCGCCCGTACCGACAATATCCATAGCACCTTTTGGCGCGCTGACCGAGGTCATGCGGAACCGCAATATGCGGGCAGCATCCTCAAGCTCTTCGGCATCAATGCCGCGCTTTTCCCATTTCTCAAGATAGAAACAAATATCATCATCCGACATGCGGCCACTGATCATGGTCTCGAAAGTTGACTGGAATATACTGCTCATTTCATACCCGCTATTCTCAAGAAGTTCTCAATAATATCGTGGCCGTGTTCTGATGCAATAGATTCCGGATGAAATTGCACGCCGTGTATAGGGCGAGTTTTGTGTTGGGCGCTCATAATCTCACCGTCTGCCGTCGCGCCATTGACCACTAGGCAATCCGGCAATGTGTCTTTGTCAAGGGCGAGAGAATGGTATCGGGTGGCGTTAAAGGGCGATTTGATATTGGCAAGAACACCCGTTGCGTCGTGCAATACCGGAGATACCTTGCCGTGCATGATTTGCTTCGCCCGTATAACTTTGCCGCCAAATGCCTGACCGATAGCTTGCAAGCCGAGGCAGACACCAAAAATTGGCAAATCATGTGGTGCGATTTTTAGGAACTCTAGACACATACCAGCCTCATTGGGCGTCTTGGGGCCGGGGGAGATAATCACGCCCGCAGGGTTTAGCGCCAGTGCATCTGCCGCGCTCATCACATCATTGCGAATGACATGGGTATCCGCGCCCAACTCTTGGGCGTAATGCACCAAATTATAGGTGAAGCTGTCATAATTATCGATGATAAGTAACATCTTAATTCCTGTTAAAATATGGCGCGTGTTCGGCGGCGGAAAACAGCGCCATAGCTTTATTGCGGCATTCTTCAAACTCTGATTTCGGGTCACTGTCCAGAACAATCCCCGCACCTGCCCGCACATGCATGATACCGTCTTTGACCACGGCGGTGCGCAGGGCAATGGCCGTGTCCATATCGCCGCTGGCCGAAATATAGCCGACTGCGCCTGCATATATGCCGCGCTTTTCGTCTTCAAGCTCGTTGATGATTTCCATGGCGCGGACTTTTGGTGCGCCGCTAACCGTGCCTGCGGGGAAGCCTGCGAATAGACAGTCAATTGCATCAAGTCCGTCTTGCACCTGACCCTCTACATTTGAGACAATATGCATGACGTGGGAATAGCGCTCAACAATGCTGCGCTCCGTGATTTTAATCGTGCCGGGCTTGGCCACCCTGCCCATATCGTTTCGACCCAAATCCAACAGCATGAGATGTTCGGCCATTTCCTTTTCGTCAGATAATAAATCCAGCTCTAGTGCTTTGTCTTCAGCCGGGGTTTTGCCGCGCACTCTGGTGCCAGCTATGGGACGAATGGTGACGGTTTCGTCCCTGAGCCGCACCAAAATTTCGGGGCTAGAGCCGACAACCGCGTGGTCTTCGAAATCCAGATAATACAAAAACGGCGACGGGTTCAGGCGGCGCAAGGCGCGGTACAATGCAAAGGGCGGCTCGGGCAAGGGCGCTTCAAAACGCTGTCCCAGCACGACCTGAAAAATATCACCAGCTTTGATATAATCCTGTGCCGCTTTAACTTTGTGGGCGAAATCCGCTTGGGGAATGCCGCCAGTGGGGGTCTGAATATCTGGGGCAGTCTTCCCGTGCCGTAAAGGGAGCGTGCCGCTCTCTAAGGCATTGGCCGCATCCATCAGCCGTGTCTCCGCAAGCATATATGCATCCCCCGCAGACAATTCCAGCTTGGGTCTTATGGTCGTCGTGAGGATAACTTCTTGTGCTATCTGATCGAATATAGCGATAATGGTCGGGCGTGTCATGATGGCGTCCGGCGTGTTAATCGGGTCGGGATTGTCGCTGGGTAAATGCTCAACCTGTCTAATCATATCATAACCGAGATAGCCAAACAGCCCCGCCGCCATGGGCGGCAACGCGTCGGGTATGTCAAGCTTGGTCGCCACTTGGATATTCCGCAAACTCTCAATGGGTTTTTCGTCCAACGGTTCAAAAGCGCCGCCGTCTAGTGCCATTTCGCACGCATCACCGCGCACGCGCCAAATTAAATCCGGCGCATATCCAAGCACTGAATAGCGCCCGCGTTGCTCCCCGCCTTGAACGGATTCGAATAGAAATGCATAGGGCTGCTCAGTCGCCAATTTCAAAAAAGCCGAAACCGGTGTGTCCAAATCATTGACCAAACGCGTCCAGACAATTTGCGGTTTACCCGTAATATAGGTTTGTGCAAAATCATCGGCACCGGGATTTAGTTCAGGACTCACTTTTGACTATTCATGATTACTGGTCAAGACCGAGGGTTCTCTCGATATTAGCCGTCATGGTCTGCACCGGATTCTCCGTGAGAACGGCTGCCCGATAAGCTGTCTGAATATCAGAGTTAATGGCCTCAGCAGCTTGATTTGTCAAAGTATCGGATATGGCACTCATTATAGCATCTGTATTTGGCGTGATGGTCAACACTTGTCCGATAATGCGGTCAAGCCCATTGGCGGCTAAACCACGCACAATTTGCTTTTCTCGGGCTTCGAACAGGCGCACAATCACCTGGTCGCCAAGCCCCTGTGTCCGCGCGGCGCGGATCATCATGATTTCGGATATTTCTGCACCTTTTCCAATTTCTGCGGCCAAGTCTTCCAAACTCTCACCGCCATTAGCACGCGCTATCAAGCCCTCAGATAATGTCGCCAGTGCTTCATTGGCTTTCTGTAAATGCCAGGCTTGCAAGGCTTGTTCACGCACGTCTGCGAACGGGCGTGGTGCGCTATCTTTAATCTGGTCGACACGAATGGCGGCTATACCCTCTTTTGTGGTCTCGAACACGTCGCCGTCAAACCCTGGGTCAGCAAGAAAAATTTCTTTCAAGAGAAAGTCGTCAGTTGCGACACCAGCTATATTAGGTAGGCCTTCCAATGTGTGCCCTTTTTCGGTTTTGCCAAGGCGCGACATGAAATCATAACTGGCAACAGAAATCCCGTTCGCACGGCCTGCATCTTCCAAGGTCATGCTGTCTTCGGAAATTCCGTCTTGAATGGCTTTGGAGGCGTCATAAAGTATTTGCTTGGCTTTGTTGGTTTGCAACTCTTCGATTAAATTGGCGCGTTCCGCCTCCATATCGGGAATGGTTCGGGGCGTAATGTTTGTCAGAACAACACTGAACCAGCCGCCAAAACTACTGGCAACGGTTTGTGCGGAAACTTTGTCCATTTTAAACGCGGCTTCACCCGCCTTTGGGTCACTGCTGGCACCGGGTAAGACATCATCATAAACAAGCGGAGCGTCTAGTGAAAATTCGGCAACAACGCTGGCTATGTCTTTACCGCTATTCAGCGCTGCCGTAATTTTATCAGCCTGGTCTTTGTCGTTCGCTACTAATTGTTGGTACGAACGGGTCTCTTCGGTGCCCAATTGCCCGATCTTTATTTTGTAGTCAAAATGTTTTTTGATCTCTTCATTTGTGACTTCCACGTCTGGCAATACGTTTTCAATTTCCATACGCAGCAGGGTGAAGCGGCGGTATTCCGGTGCAATATATCCGGCTGGACTGTCCTTGATGAAAGCTTGTAATTCTTCTTCGGTCGGGTCTGGGGGCGCTGTAACGGCATCTTGAGTGAGCCGTAAGAGTTTGACGGTGCGCTGCTCGGTCATGAATTTATATTGCTGGTCGGCAAAAATTCTCGGCGTCACAAGGCCAGCCTGAAGGCTTGCCAAAGTTTGTTCCCGGCGGATCTGCTTGTGAATGTCTTTTTCCAACTCTTTGGGCGATTTGTTGCGGTCGATACGCCGCAGGACTTCCAGCATTTTTGCTTTGTCCAATTTACCGGTAATCTCGTTGTTAAAAACTTCCAGTTCTTCGACCTTGTCGATAGCGTCGCGGTTGTTAACGGCTATACCTAAATTGTCGGCATCGATTTGGATTAATTGTTCGGTGACCAAAGCGTCGAGAATTTGCCTGTGTAAGCCGCGTTGATAAGCTTGTTTTGAGGTTACGCGCTCAGGGGCATCCTTGTTAATTTCGCCGAGGCGGCGTCTAAAGAAATCATCAAATTCGCGTAGCGTGACTTTCTCTTTACCTACCGTTGCCGCCGCATCTTTGGACTGGGACTGGAAGGCATCGGTCACGCCAAACATAGACAAGCCGGCAAGCAACATAATAACCAATACTCCGAATAAAAACCCGAGTATGGTTTTTTTGAGAGAGCCAAAAATAGACTGCGACATAATTTACCTTTAATTGTTCATTCTTAATTGTTCATTCTTGCATTTTGGGCGGCACACTACCTATATAGGGGCTAGGCGTAAACTGTTAAACACTTTATCGTCTGAAAAAAATTCTGAAAAAAATAGAGACGGGTAATTTTATGAAAACATTGATCGCCGCCAACTGGAAAATGCACGGAAACCTAGGCTGGGCGCAGAAACCTGCCGAGTTTCGGAAGCTCTTTGCCCAAAGTAACGACAATGTAGAGATATTGTTGTGCCCGCCCGCTCATATGTTGGAACCTATGGTGAATGCCAGTAAAGGGCTGGATATATATATTGGTGCGCAAAATTGCCATGACCAAATTTCTGGGGCTTATACGGGAGAGTTAAGCGCCGTTATGGTGGCCGAAACCGGGGCGCAATATGTTATTCTTGGACATTCTGAACGCAGAGCAATGTTTGGCGATACAGATAAATGGGTCGCTGCCAAGACCAGTGCTGTGCAAAAAGTTGGCCTTAAACCCATAATTTGTGTAGGTGAGCGCCGAACTGAGCGGGCCGCCGGACAGGCTGAAGAAGTTGTTGGGGCGCAATTGGCCGGCTCAATACCACCGAAGGCGGACGGCGAAAATCTGGTCATAGCTTATGAGCCTGTGTGGGCTATCGGCACGGGATTGACCCCGACAATAGAAGACATTGCAACCATCCACGACCATATTCGTAGCTGTCTGACGAAGCGATTTGGCGTAAGGATTGCTGATAAAATTCAAATTCTTTACGGCGGTTCTGTTAAGCCGGAGAATGCGGAAGAAATATTGGCGTTGGGCGATGTTGCGGGTGCGCTC
>JAKIUV010000121.1 GCA_021647375.1 Robiginitomaculum sp. | reverse complement strand
TGGCTATAGTATTGCGCCCAATAGCAAAGGCATTGATACCGCTCGCCGTAGCAATCCTGCCAATAGCCACAGAGTTCAACCCAGACCCCTCAGACCCAAAGCCCAAAGAAGTGGCATAATCCCCACTAGCATCCGATACCGCCCCAATAGCAAGGCCGTTAAAACCACCTGCTTTGGATATTCGCCCAAAGGACAAGCTATCAACCCCAGACGCCAAAGACCCAGCCCCCATAGCTAAAGCATAATTCGCCGTAGCCTCAGCACCATCGACCAATAAAGTATTTGTTACGGCGTTATAGGTCGCGCCACCTAAGGCAACTGCACCAAGGCCTGAGGCATTGGCCGCCTCAAGTGTCGTATTTCCTGCACCAATCGCAGTTGCACCCATTGCCGATGCCACAGATTGGGCACCCATGGCGGTTGAATAATCGGGGGTAGCTGTTGAATTGCTACCGAGTGCAGTCGCATTAAAACCACTCGCTTTCGCCAGCGCACCTAAGGCGGTTGCCTGAATACCCTCTGCCGTTGATCCGCTGCCAACTGCCAATGTGTTTGGCTTATCCGCCACACTTGCAGAACCAATAGCTACGGCAAAATCATCAACTGCACTACTATTTCTTCCGAGCGCCAGTGCACTAATTCCAGCCGCATTGGCATTATTTCCGAGCGATGTGGCACTCGCTGCATTAGCAATCGCGCCTTGACCGACCGCCGTAGCAAAATTATTGGTAGCCGTTGCTCCATTACCAAGCGCCGTGCTGGCGAGGCCTGTACCTTGGGCATTGTTACCAAGGGCAACAGAATCAGCCCCCGCCGCATTGGCGAATTGACCGATAGCAATGGCGTCGGCACCACCTGAATTAGCGGAACTCCCCAGTGCCGTACTGCGCAAACCCGTAGCCTGCGCATCTGCGCCGAGCGCCGTTGCATTGGCCGCAGTGGCGTCGGCGCTTTGGCCGATAGCGGTAGAACCTGTCGCGCTGGCGATTGCGCTATCACCGAGTGCCGTGGCTTGTAAGCCTGTAGCTTGTGCGTCTGCACCGAGGGCGGTGGTATCAAGCATGGTCGCATCGCTACCCTCGCCGATCGCTGTCGCGTCCGTTGCGCTGGCCACTGCAAATGCACCGACCGAGGTCGATTGCAAGCCCGTAGCATTGGCAAAATATCCAATAGCAGACGCATCCGTATTGTTGGCAACTGTATTGGCACCTATTGAGGTAGCGCGTGTGCCAGAAGCCGATGCGGTATTCCCAAGAGCTGTTGTCTGGTCTGCAAATGCGCGAGCATTCTGCCCGACGGCAGTCGTCAACGATGCCGTAGCTTGCGCATTTGCGCCAAGTGCCGTGGCGCTTGCCCCTGTAGCTTGGGCGTCAGCACCGAGGGCGGTTGCATTGGTCATGGTCGCAGCAGCACTTTGACCTATTGCCGTCGCGTCAACGGCGCTGGCTATGGCGGTTTCGCCGATAGCGGTAGATTGCGCCGCAGACGCATTTGCCGCAGCACCTATGGCGATGGCGTCTTCAGCTATGGCCTGCGCATCTTCGCCGATGGCGATGGCGTCTATGGCCGTCGCATCAGAGCCTTGCCCGACCGCAGTCGCTCCCGCTGCACTAGCTACGGCGCTATTACCCAAGGCCGCCGTGAAGTCGGCTGTGGCTTGGGCGTCTGTACCCAAAGCCGTTGCACTTAGCCCGCTGGCAGCGGAACCATCGCCGAGTGATGTTGTATCCGTATTGCTAGCATTTGCGAGAGCGCCTAATGACACGGCACCGTCTGCGGTCGCTTGCGCACCGCGTCCCAAAGCAACGGCGTCTACACCCGTAGCATCAGCCGTTTGTCCAGCAGCCAAAGCGCCAAACCCACTGGCTATAGCTGTATCACCGAGTGCCGTGCTTTGGTTGCCTGTTGCTTGGGAATCTGCGCCAAGAGCAACTGTGCTGATGCCAGTTGCATCGGCACTTTGTCCAATGGCGGTGGCGTCAATATTGCTGGCGACAGCAGTATCACCCAGTGCTGTACTTTGCGCACCCGTTGCCTGCGCATCTGCTCCCAACGCTGTTGAATCAATTCCGGTAGCGTCCGTCCCTTGACCTACCGCCGTAGCATCAGTTGCACTTGCAATTGTATCATCACCAAGGGCAGTACTTTGCAAGCCAGTAGCATCAGCACCCGCACCTATAGCTGTCGCATTATCCATTGTGCCAGTGGCAGAGACGCCTATCACTGTTGCAGCTAAACCCGATGCAATTGCTGTGTTGCCTACCGCCGTGGTGCTATTTGCGCTGGCTACAGCATCAGTGCCAATTGCTGTTGAAAAATTACCTGTAGCTTGCGCACCAGGTGTGCCTAAATCGGATCCATCACCACCTATGGCTACGGATTCCAGACCTGTTGCATCCGATTCACTCCCTATTGCTATATTATAAGTTTGGCTAGCTCGAGCATCTGCTCCAATCGCCACAGTTTCTGCGGCAACAGCTTGAGCCAAATTCCCCACAGCAGTTGCATCTATCATAGTCGCGTCTGAAGAGCGTCCAACTGATATTGCGCCAGCTCCACTAGCATTCGCTATTTCGCCAATTGCTATTGCGCCATCTGCTGTAGCTTCAGGCCCAGATGCGAGATCATTCGCGGAACCGACGGCAACCGAACCTACACCCGAAGCCAATGCATTCCTTCCCAATGCCGTAGATGCGGTTCCACTTGCGTCAGCACCAGGGCCACATTGCGTAGAATCTACTCCCCCTAAAACTGAGCAAAGAGGAATACCTCCGTTAGGCGCTAGCAAAGGCTTATCCGCCTGTCCTGCGCCTAGAAATGGGATTGGTAATTCTTGGACATTTGGTTTTTCTTTGGCCTCGATGTCTTCGGCTTTTGCTTTTTTAGCGGTAACCCCGTCCTGTGTTAGCGCTAATTCTGCCGGAAACTCTGCGACTGCAGTTTCCTTTGGTGCGTCTGCTGCCATTGCATCGAGTGCGAACAGCAAAGCGAAGCCTGTACAGCTTGCAGTTAATACGGATTTAAGTGTGGTGTTGGTTTTTGCGTTAGTCATTTTATGCGCCCTTTATTAAAGTTGCGGGTCTCTTGAGCGCCGGAGCGGGACATTTTTTCGTACAAAAAATGCCCCGCTAAGGTCCGAAGGCGCTCCGAACCCATGCTTGACCTAGAGCGACAAAAACTAGAGCGCATACATCAAATGAATGATATGGGCGTGAAATTTGGCTATATTTGGCTATTTTTCTTGATTTTTCGCCAAAAACCATGTCAAAATGTTCGTGAGGCGCACACGATCATGAAAAAACAACCCACACAAAAAGACAGTATAAAGGCACGCAATCGCGAATTGGTCAGCCGTATTTATGCGGGTGCGCTTAATCCGTCCGAATATAATGATATGTTGATGGCTTGGGATAAGCATATGCTGGCGTTGGAAGAACATGATTACCAAGAGACTCATCAGGATTTTGACTGGGCCGAGGAGTTCATCAGCCATTTCGAGCAAGCGGGTAAAATGGTTGACCAGTTACAGCCCGTGGCCCCTATATCCGCCGAAGACAGTATCGAGCAAATCCCCTATGCCGCCTTTGCCTGCACACTGGGCGGCAACATTATTCATGCCAACCAACATGCCGGAAGCCTATCCAAAGGTGGCATGCCTGCGTCCGTATTTGATTTACCCATGGATACGGAATCCGAGAAGGCGTTGCGGCATTTGCTGAAACTTTCAGGCACCGATACAGGTCTCGCAAAAAGACCAACGGCAATTATCCGCATATTTTTAAACGGCGATGAAGAGCCGCATATTTTGATGTGCGAAACATTGAAAGACAAAACCCAAAATAATGGAGAACCGTTTACAGGATTGGTTATCAAGTCCATTAGCGCCGTTTGGAATAGCGATGTCGAGAAGTCCCTGATGACCGCCTTTGATTTAACCCAGGCAGAGTTGGAGCTTGTCGGCAATCTTTATAAGGGTCTCAGCATAAAAGAAATCGCCGAATGGAAGGGCCGCAGCCCGGCGACTTTACGCACACAACTGAGTTCGGTATTAGGTAAAATCGGCACCAAAAGCCAAAGCGCCCTATCGCGCATGGTGGTCAGCCTTGTCCATATCATTGTTCACAGAAGCAAAAGAAAAGGTGAACCTGACTTGCAATTGGTCACGGCGAAAAATACGCATCAGCGCCGGGGTATCATTGAACTGTCAAACGGGTTCATATTGGAATATGTCGAATCCGGTGACCTTGCGGGGAAGCCGTTTTATTTCATCCAACCCTCAACCAGACCGACACTTACTGATAAAATTGTCAAAGGTTTGGCCGATAATGGTATCCGCCTAATCTCGCCCGTAAAACCGGGCAGTGGCCGCACGACAAAAACACCGCTGTCTTTCTCCGCCAAAGATTGGGCCAAGTTGCATTTGGAATTAATAGACAAGCTCGGCATCAAGGATTTCAGTTGCGGCGGCCATTGTGCAGGCGGCAATTATGCAGGACAACTTGCCCGTCTGGCGGGCAAACGCTGCAAATCGGTGTTGATGGTCGATGTTGGCGCACCTATTCGCAGTGCAAAAGCCATATACCAAATGCCGTCCGGTCCGCGTCGCTATATATTGGCGGCCCGATTCTTCCACAAAGCCCTGATCACACCGATAAAATACATATCCGTGGACTTTAATAGCAGCCACGAGGGCCAGATGCGTGCGGTAGAATATTTCTGCGAGGGCTCTCCGGCAGACGAGCGCATTATTCATGACAAAGAATTGTGGAAATTACTGCGCGATAATATGGGTTATTCCATGGAAAACATCCCGCAATTGGTCAGCGATTCCGCCAAATGGGCCAAAGACAATAGCGCAGTCTTAGCCAAAGTCAGTGCCACAGCGCCAATCCGGTATTTCCACGGCGCAGAAAACCTGATGTTTCACCCGAAACACATTATCAAATGGTGCGCGGAACACGAAAATATCTCGTGCAAGATAGTCCCAGAGCGCGGGCAGTTGCTAGTCTATGCCGAACAAGATTTGTTTTTGAACGAAATAATTACCGTCTGTGATATGATTTCATAAACATATGAGCAAAAAACCGCCCTCCCGTAAAGGAGAGCGGCTTCGGCGATCGCCGTTTTGCCCCGCCTTTTGCCCCGTGTTTGCTTGGCCTACCGCGCCCAGCGGGCTTGTAGCTTGCCTGTGGCTACATCGTCGGCTACGGCGATGCTGGCGCCGAAGCTCCAATTATTGTTGAGCCGTTGGGTGGCGGTGACGCCGAGACCGATTTGGTCGCCAAAGA
>JAKIUV010000120.1 GCA_021647375.1 Robiginitomaculum sp. | reverse complement strand
CCCATGTTATTCTGAAATCCTGCAATTCCTTATTGACCACTATCACGGCGGCAATCAGCGTGGCCTCGACCCGCTGGTTCGGGACAGTGCCGCCAACCCGCATGATGTCGCGAAACGCATTGCTGGACAGTTCAGGCCAGAAATCATGGCTTGCGACGGTGACATCAACCGGAACGCCAGAGCCGTGCGGAATTATGACGCTATTGCTGCTCATCTGTTGCAGCTTGTTTTACAGGCTCTTTTGGAGGTTCATCAGAACCTGTTTTCTTCCCAGCCGCCCCGCCGTCAGGCTTGGAAACTTTGGGTTTATCACCCTTGGTTTTTGCGTCTGTGGCGGGGACGGGCGCCGGGGATAGGTCTTTGATTTGTTTTTCCAGTTTGGCAATCTGTTTTTTGACGCCAGCCCGCGGATTTAATTCCAGTGCCTGTTGCATATATTCAAGCGCGGCTTGTGGGGCATTTGCCGTGTGGACAATGCCGAGAGCCTTGTAAAATTTAGCTTTGACCTGATCGGGCATATCCTTTTCACAAACCAGAGCCAATACCTCGGTTAGATATTCTGCAATATTGGCAATGTCATCACGTCCTGACAACACAACACCGGCCAGTTCTTCGACGAGGATTGTTGCAATCGTGCGGGAAAATTCTGGCGGCGCGGCAAGGTCATATTTCAGCGCCCATTCGGCAATCCGCAAGGCCAGTTCAAACTGGCCAGCATCAATAGCCCAGACAAATATGGTAACAACGACATCATCCTGAACATCTTCGTCGGCGGCGAGTACACCCTCGACATAGGCTTCGTAAACAGGAATAAATTCAGCCTTTTTATCGGCTTTCGCTTTTATGCTTTGAATGGCTTTCAGCGCGACCTTATGGGCGGCCATTTGCGACAACATTTGGTCGTAAATATTGGCGGCCTTAGCGGTGTCCATAGTGCCGTCGCCAGATGTTGCGGCGGCCTTGGCTGCCTGTTTTGCCAACTCCCTTTCCCGATGTTCTCTAAATAAATTCATAATATAAGTTCCTATCTCCGGTTAATAATTAGGCTATGTTCCTATGACCAAGCCGCGCCGTCCCACTGCAGGATACTAGACAGCAATGCACATTTATCGAAATTTTCGACTACATAGGCCTCATTGACGGACTGGTAATCTTCCAAACGGTCGCGCTTTGCTTCATCAACAATTGTGCGGCGGCGGGATCCAGTTTGGTAATAGATAGACAGATTATCGGCGCTTGTAATCAACACAGATTTTTCTGGGAAGAATGGTACAATAATAGGTTTTAATGTACCAATTTTTTGGTTCAGCACCTGCGTTTCCATTGCCGCCCGTTCTGTTGGTTTTTCATAATTGCTCATCATAGAGATGTTCTTGTCGACGATAAGGCCGCTACCCATAATCGCAACCAAGGACGTGTCATTTCTAAACCAAGGTGCAATCAGCTCGTGCCGCGCCGCATATACGGCAGCATCAATATTTTTAAAGTCATTGCCCGTAGCCGTACCAATTTTGGTGCCGGATAGGAATGCCCCTGGCCTATCGGTTTCGATATGTTTGAGCCAACCAATATTGACATCCTGTAAAAGAGGGTTTGCCGCAATGTCTGTGTCAGCGGCAACCCTCTCACCGTTCCAGCCAATCATCAAGCGGTCACGGGCAATTTGCTCGATGATTTGCTTATTAATGCGCTGTTGAAAATCAGGAAATTTTGACCAAGCATCTAGCAGAGGATATGGTATGTGGGTGTCAAAATCTGTTTTTTCGCACCTATATTGGCTTTCATCCAAAGTGTGGTAATCTCCGGTTTGGCGGTCACCATTGGCAGTATTTGTGCGACCCGCAATCGGGCCACTAATGCCAAGCCCTAATTTTGCGCCGACTAGGTCACTAACACCCATAACATTAATTTGCCGAAGGAAGTCAGCGGTTTCTGCAATCTTATCTTCCAATTTTTGTTCGATGGACGGTATGACGTTGAATCTACCCCTTACCTCTGGTGATACCCCGTTTAAATCCATAATGCGGGTTCGGTATGCATCAGCCAACACTGCGATTGATGTGGCGCTGAGTAATTGTTTTGGCATGGGTAAATTTCCTTAGTCGGGTTAATTATTGGACGGAATTGCTTAGCAGTCGGCTAGATTTTCATCTTCTTGACCCGTTGCGGACGGGCGGAGTGCGCCGTCTTCGGGGGTGTTTTCAAGAGCGGCGGTAAGTTTGGTGATGGTTTCTTCTTGTGCGGCGAAATCATCGGTTAGAGTTTTATTGGCGGCCTGCAGTTCAGCTATTGTGTCGGACATATCCGAATATTTTTGTGCCAATTCTATACTGGCTTCTTCCAGAGCGGAAAACTGGTCATCATTGGCGTCCTGCACAGGTTTTAGACGCTCTTTGAATTTTTGTAGAAACCCCTTAGCTTCCGGCTTTTGATCGCCGTCCCCACCAGCAGGTTTGGCGTCAGTATTATCGTCAGTTTTTTTGTCTTCTTTTTCCATGGTGAATTGCTCCATTTCGTGTTTCTCGGAAAATAAATTGTTTTTAAATCTGTCGCCGCCTGGTCCGTCATTATTTGCGGAAAAACACAGCGCTTCGACGCCAAGGGAAGCGGGGCTATCTGTCACAGCAAGTCCAACAAGATAAGCTTTGCCCGTTCCGGCAAAGTTCTTGGTGATTTCCATAGATGTAAATAGTTTTTGCTTGGTACCATTCAGGTCGAGCAGTCTTTTATTTGGAGATAGCTGCGCGTATAGAGTACGGCGGTTTTTCTTATCGGTGTCAACTTTGAGTGCCACGACCTTGCCAAAGTTTCCCAAAAACCGGAAATGCTCATAATTGACCAGCGCGGTATATTCTTCTGGATCGTAAGTTTCTGCCATATCGTCAATATCTTGGTCATCGATTGTGCGGCCATCAACGGTTTTACCGGAGGTCGCAATACGGAAGAATTTTGTTATCAGGTTTGGTTTTGTCATTTCGAGATGTACAAAAAACTTTTTTCAGTATCAATCAAACCTATTTGGTGCGTTATCTTGATAATGCACCGAAAGGGCGCATCAATATGTGTCTGCCCACATAATGTCTGGCCCATGGCAATAGAGACAAAATCGGCGGTGATACCATTTATAGCGCCAAGACACGAGGCGGCCAATCTGTATTGGCAGGGCTGGAAGCTGACACAGATTGCCGAAAAACTGTCCTTGAAATATCAGACCCTGGACAGTTGGAAACGCCGCGATAAATGGGACGAAGCATCTATCGCCAAACAGGTCAACGTATCAACCCATGCCCGGTTGTGCCAGTTGGTTGCCAAGCCTGAAAAAACTGACCGAGATTTCAAGGAGATTGAAAGTCTGGGTAAATTGCTAGAGCGCACTGCCCGTATTCAGAAGTTTGAACAAGACGGCGCACCCGCAGACCTTAACCCCAAGCTTAGGAACAAATCCAAAGGCAAAGCCGCCAAAGGTAAAAACGTCCTAACCGAAGAGCATATAGATTTATTGCAAAAATCATTTGATGAATGCCTGTTTGACTATCAGCGGGTTTGGTTCAAAGCCAAAAAACACCGCACCCGCAATATCTTAAAATCCCGCCAAATCGGTGCCACCTGGTACTTTGCTCGCGAAGCATTGCTGGACGCGGCCAAGACGGGTGATAACCAGATTTTCCTATCAGCATCCAAAGCCCAAGCCCATGTGTTCAAGGGTTATATTTTCGATTGGGTCAAAGAGGTTACAGGGGTTGAGCTTAAAGGCGACCCGATTAAGCTTGGCCATAATGATGCCACCTTGTATTTTCTTGGCACTAATAGCCGCACAGCACAAAGCTATCACGGCCATTTGTATTTTGATGAATACCACTGGGTTTATAAATTCCACGAATTGCGGAAAGTCTCGTCCGGCATGGCCGCCCATAAAAAATGGCGCAAAACCTATTTCTCTGTGCCGTCAACACTCAGCAGCGAAGCCTATGAGTTCTGGTCAGGCAAGCTGTTCAACAAAGGTCGCAGCAAGCGTGAGCGCAAAGAATTTAAACTTACCCACGCAGATCTAAAAGACGGCCTTGTCTGTCCGGACGGGCAATGGCGGCAAATTGTCACCGTGGAAGACGCCGAAGCGGGCGGGTGTACCCTGTTTGATATTGGTGAGCTGCGTTTGGAATATGCCAAGCAGGAATTTCGCAATTTATTTATGTGCGAGTTCGTAGACGCCGCCGCAAGTATTTTTAGCCTTACCGAGCTGCAGCGCTGTATGGTGGATAGCTGGACGGCGTGGACGGATTTGAAACCCTTGGCCGCCAGACCGCTGGATGATTTACCCGTCTGGATTGGCTATGACCCGTCGCGGTCGCGCGACAATGCCAGTGTGGTTGTGATTGCGCCGCCGCAAGTGGCAGGCGGCCTATTCCGTGTGGTTCAAAAAGAAAGCTGGAACAATATCAGTTTTGATGAGCAAGCCAAAAACCTGAAAGCCCTAACCGAAAAATACAATGTGCAGGCCATTAATATTGACGCGTCCGGCATGGGCTTGGCGGTTTATGAATTGGTAAAGCAGTTCTTCCCGCGCACCAACAAAATCATTTACAGCGTCGAGAGCAAAACAAGGCTGGTCATCAAGGCACAACACCTTATCCAAAATCGCCGTATCAAATTTGATGCTGGCTGGACGGATATGCTGGCCAGTTTGCTCGCCATTCACCGCTCGGTTACCGACAATTCAAAACACATCACATACAAAGCCGGACGCTCCGGCGATACGGGTCATGCGGATATCGCATGGGCTTTGTTTAACGCGCTCGACGAAATGGCACTGGAGAGTGTCGTCACATTAAGCGGCAAGAAAAAAGGAAGCATCACATGGCCAGATTAAAAGCCAAAAAACAAGAAAAACCCGAAAAACTAACAGACACAGGGCAGCGCCTATATAGCTTTAGCTTCGGTGACCCTGATCCGTCATTGACACGCTCGCGTGTTATCGGGTTTTTAGTGCCAAGCCATGATGAATATTACGACCTGCCGTCGCCCGTGCAGGGGCTTTCTGAAACATTGAAATCCAGTGTCCACCACGCCAGTGCGCTTAAGGTCAAAACCAATTTACTAGTTGCCAATTATATTGACCACAAACTTTTAGCCCGCGCCGACTTTGCACGCTTCGTCTATGATTATCTGGTGTTTGGCAATGCCTATTTAGAGCGCATTAAAAACAAGTTGGGCGGTGCATATTACCTGAAACCTGCGCCGTCTAAATTTGTCCGCATCCACAAAAAGGGCGGATACGGATTTATTGATAAGAAAAGC
>JAKIUV010000119.1 GCA_021647375.1 Robiginitomaculum sp. | reverse complement strand
CTTCATCAAAATCGAAGCCCATGGGCTTGTGTGGTAATTTGGTCATAATAGTCATTCCTATTTTTTAGAGCAAAGCCTGCCCTTGGTGCAAATCTACTGGAATGACACAGAATTTTAAACACTATCTTCTATTTTGTGATGTCGGCGTCATTGTTTCTATGACTCAGTTCAGTAATAGCCTGTTTGAGAAGTTTTTGAACGGTTTCATCGCCAAGTAACTTGAGCCATATTTCTGCTACCTTAAATTCTAGTTTTTCTACTTTTAAAATATGTTCAGGTATCAAAGGGTTTTTCTCAATCTCATTTTTTAGATGTTCCGTAATATATTTAAAAAATTTTTGCTGAGACGGATCGGGTGCGTTAAGTGATGTGAGCAAACTTTGGGTTCGTGACGCTTGTTCTTCAGCGTGAATCTTTTGGAGGCTTATTTCTGCGAAACTTTGAGCCACAATTGATTTTACCTCATCAATTGTGTTTGTGGCTTCTTCAGCATTTAACTCTGCCATACCAATATCACCCATAATGTCATTAAGTGTGTCTTCAATTGTCTCTTCTAATTTTGAAACAGTCTGTATTGTGAGAGCCACGTTATTTTCTATATTAGATGTCGCCTTTCTGAACCGAGTGTTAAAAGCACTAGCTTCTTTTTCCATGAAAATATCGAGAAGTTCATTAGGCTGAAGTGATGCATTTCTAGAGTTTGCACGAATTTTATATACACCTGATTTTGTGCAATGTGGTCGAGCTAGACTGTCAGGAATTTCTACTCGTATTATTGCCTGTATTCCGAATTTTTCTACGAAAATATTATGAGGTATCGGGGGTATGCAATCAGATGCTTTATTTGAAATTATAAGTAAAGTTTCATCTGAACTATCATGCCCAATCGGTATTCCAATTTGCTTGTCGCTACTATCCTTGCCGTCTTCTACGCCGATAAGAATTGTTCCGCCCCCTTTTGAATTAGCAAACGCAACCAAAATTTCTGGACTCAGACCTTTAATCCCTATTTTGTAATCAACCAGATCAGATTCACCAGCATCTAATAAGCGCAGTGTCTTTTTGGTTAGAGTTTTATATCTTTTAAGCATACAGTACCTAAAACTCCACCACAGATCGAATACTCTCGCCCGCATGCATCAAATCGAAGGCTTTGTTTATATCCTCCAGCCCCATCTTGTGGGTGTGATTAGGTCGTCTATATTTATGCGTCCGTCCATATACATGTCGACTATAGAGGGCACGTCTGTGCGGCCTCTGGCGCCGCCGAAGGCTGTGCCGCGCCATGAGCGGCCTGTGACCAGCTGGAACGGTCTTGTGGAGATTTCTTTGCCTGCGCCGGCTACGCCGATAATTATGCTCTCGCCCCAACCTTTGTGGCAGCTCTCTAGTGCCACGCGCATGACATCCGTATTGCCTATGCATTCGAATGTGTAGTCCGCGCCGCCGCCAGTGACCTCGACTAGGTGCCCGGTGAGGTCGCCTTTCACATCATTTGGATTAACGAAATCGGTCATGCCGAATTTGCGGGCTACGGCTTCGCGGGCAGGGTTGATGTCTACACCGATGATTTGTTTGGCACCAATCATCCGCAGGCCTTGAATCACATTGAGACCAATACCGCCAAGCCCGAACACGATGGCGATGCAATCCGGTTCCGCCTTGGCCGTATAAATCACCGCGCCCACACCCGTGGTTACGCCGCAACCAATATAGCAGGCCTTGTCAAAGGGTGCATCTTTGCGGATTTTTGCTAGGCTGACTTCGGGTAAAACTGTGAAATTAGAAAATGTCGAACAGCCCATATAATGCAGGACTGGCTTACCTTTATAGCTAAAGCGTGAAGTACCGTCAGGCATGACGCCGCGCCCTTGGGTTGCGCGCACACTCTGGCACAGATTGGTTTTGGGGTGCAGGCAATACTCACACTCACGGCACTCTGCCGTATAGAGCGGAATAACATGATCGCCGACTTTTAAGGATGTTACACCCTTACCAATCTCGCGGACAATCCCCGCACCCTCATGACCGAGGATAGCCGGGAAAGCACCTTCCGGATCGTCGCCCGATAGGGTGAACGCATCCGTATGGCATATGCCTGTGGCTTTAATCTCGACCAAGACTTCACCGTCACGTGGACTGCTCACATCAACCTCGTCAATGATAAGCTTCTCTCCGGCCTTCATGGCAAGTGCTGCGCGTGATTTCATTTTGGTCTCCGTTACAATTAGTCGCTAGACATTGCCCGTTAGAGTGTGCCTCGGTATGTGCGGATACATATAAACCCGCTGATTAAACTGACTAGGCCAAAACCGAGTGCTGGTAAAGCCTGACCGTACAAAACACTGCCCGTAGCAAACATCAATCCGTAGACAGCAAGACTGGCGGTAAGAGCCGCCATCAATCCGGCGCGGATATTGACACCCTCGGTTATTTTTGCGCGGTTCTGGAATTTTTTGAGCGTGTCGGCATCGGTCGGCGGGGTCAGTAGAGTGACGACCATCCAGCCAAGCGTGGTGACGCCAACACTGAGCGCGAATTTATGCCATATTTGCATATTATCTGGCCCCAGATACTCAAACCCGAACGCCACAAGCAAGGACAACACCATTGCACTGATTTCGCTCCACGCATTGATACGCGGCCAGAACCAGCGCAGGAAGAACAGCAGACCAGTTCCTGCGCCGACGGCCAGTAACAAACGGAAAGCTTGGGTGGCGCTCTCAAGCTGCAACGCCAGCAGTGCTGCGCCAATCATCAAGACCACGGTCACCAATTGCCCAACGCGGACTTTGCGTTTTTCGGAGGCTTGCTTGTTGACGAAACGTCCGTAAACATCATTGACCACATAGGACGCCCCCAGATTAAGCATGGTCGACATAGTGGAAATATAGGCGGCAAGAATGGAGGCGACGACGAGGCCTAATATGCCCTTGGGCAAGAAGGTCAACATGGCCGGATAGGCAAGGTCATTGTCGATGAGGGATTTGTCAACATGGGGCAGGGCTGTGCCCATGCTCTCCAGATTTGGGAACACAATCAGTGAAGCCAGAGCCACCAATATCCACGGCCACGGGCGCAGGGCATAATGAGCCACATTGAAAAATACGGCTGCGGCAGTAGCATGTTTCTCGTCTTTGGCCGCCAACATACGTTGGGCGATATAACCGCCGCCGCCAGGCTCTGAGCCGGGATACCAGGCACTCCACCACTGTATAAGCAGCGGGATAAGCAAGATGGGTACATATTGGTTAGGGTCGGAGAAGTCAGGAAAAAAGCTTTTCTTATCAGCTATTTCCGGCCTGTTCATCATCTCGGCTAGGCCGCCAACATCTATATGATTGACCGCGAACCATGCGGCGCAAAGTGCGCCAATCATGGAGAGGATAAACAAGAAGAAATCCGTGACCAATACGCCGAGCAAACCGCCAGACACGGATAGGGTTATGGTAACCAGCCCGGCAACCAGCACGACGATTTCTGGCGAGACACCGAACAGGACATTGGCATATTTAATCAGCGCCAATGTCACATTGGCCATCACCATAATATTGAAAAATACGCCAATATAGACGGCACGAAATCCGCGCAGGAAAGCTGCGGGCTTGCCGCTATAGCGCTGTTCATAAAACTCAATATCGGTGACCACGCCCAGCCTGCGCCAAAGCTTGGCATAGATAAATGCACTGATCATTCCGGTGATTAAAAACGCCCACCAACCCCAATTGCCCGCCACACCATTTTCGCGCACAAGGCCTGTCACTAGGTTCGGCGTGTCGGCGGCAAATGTGGTCGCGACCATGGACGTGCCGAGCAACCACCACGGCATATTGCGACCGCCGAGGAAGAAACTAGAACTATTTTGTCCGGCGCGGCGGCTGACATACAGGCCAACGCCGATAATAAGCACCATGACGCAGGCTATTATTACCCAATCGAGTGTGACGAGTTGCACAATTATTCCCCTTTTTGCGATGTGCTTTGGGCAGCATCTTAATCTAATATTTTCCTTAATGGGCTATTCTTTATCCGAAGACAACAAAACAAGCCCCGAATAGAGGGTTTGATTGTGCCCGCAGAGCGGTTTTAATTTTGAGTGTGTGAAGAGTGGATGCTGTGGAAACAGATATAAAACAGACCAGTAAACAATCTGGGCCAACATATTTCGCCGCCCTTGATGGGTTTCGCGGGGTGTTGGCGTTGATGATTGCGGTTTATCACACCATGTGGATGAGCCATGCCAATTCTTCGGACTTGCTGACCAACGGCCCTGTGCTTGTGGACATTTTCTTTGTGTTTTCCGGGTTTTTGATGTTCACGCTTTATGACGGGCGGCTTAATTCAGGGGCAGAGGGCAGGGCGTTTATTAAGCGGCGTTTCGCCCGCATTTACCCAATCCATTTTGTTATGCTTATCGTGGCGTTTTTATATGCATTTGCCAGACTGGCCGCCCATTGGGCCGGGTTGGCGACGGTGACGCCGGGCGAGATATTGCCGTTCGAGCCGGGGGCAACCGAGACGTTACAGAGCTTTATCTCCAATCTAACCCTGACCCAATCTATGGGGTTTCATGAGCATTTATCCTATAATATGCCGAGCTGGACGGTCAGTGTCGAGTTTTGGACTTATTTTGTCTTCCTCGGCATGATGTTGAGGACGCGGCCTAAAAAAGCTTGGCATTTCATGGTCATAGCCTTGCTTGTTGGTGTAAATTATTTTGTCCTATCCCGTCTAAAGCCAGACATGGACTTCCATTATGACCTTGGGTTCTGGCGCTGTCTTGGCGGCTTCTTTACCGGGGTATTGGTTGCTTATGTGTACCGTTTGGTGCTGCCCAGGTTCCAAAAACTAAGCATGGCCAATTGGCTAGCGACAATGATAGAGCTTGTGGTGCTCGCGGTTATGGTCGGGTTTGTGATTTATTTTCCCGGCAAAGCCCAGTTCTTTATTGCCCCTGTGGCCTTCATATTTGTGCTTGGGTTCTCGTTTGATATGGGTGCAATATCGAGATTTATGGGGACACGGGTTTTGCGCTACCTTGGCAAGATTTCCTACTCAATCTATATGGTGCATATCCTAATCTCTCTGTGTTTCTCTATTGCAGCAGAAATGGTCTTGCCAAGATTGTTCGGGCCTTTGTGGAATGCCACGCAAATTCCGGGTTCGTTATTGCTCATCCCGTACCTCGCCCTGGTGATATTCACCTCACATTTTACTTTTAAATATGTAGAAATGCCGGGGCGCAATGCTATTTTGGCTTATAATTTTGGTGCGAAATTAAAATGGTTTAAAGGGCGACCCGCCAAGC
>JAKIUV010000018.1 GCA_021647375.1 Robiginitomaculum sp. | reverse complement strand
CGCTATTATGTCGCTTTCAATTACTCCGGTTTGTCTGTACATACACCTACCATAAAACCCTTTACCAAAGCCACCGCCCGCAGTCCGCCTACACTATAAATCCACCTCACTCATTACGATAATTTACCCGCTACGTTCACTCGTATGCGTTCAACTTATATGGATTTATCATGTATCATTACACCCTCTCGCACCGCATATTTGCGGGTGCCCTACTCAGCTCTAGCCTTTTATTTTCCGTTTCATCATTTGCTCAAGAACAAAGCGAGGCGGATAAAAACCAACCCCTCGATGAAATAATCGTTACCGGTTCCCCACTCTCTGCCACTTCCAGTGGAAGCCTAGCGGGTGTATCTGTTCTTACCAAAGAAAACCTCGCCAGACGCATGTCAGGGTCTTTGGGAGAAACTCTGAAATCTGAACCCGGAATTTCCTCAAGCTTCTTTGGCCCTGGCGCGTCACGCCCGATTATTCGCGGCCAAGGCGGCTTACGGGTCTTACTGTTGGATAACGGTATTGGCTCTATAGATGCTTCTGCCGCTTCGCCAGATCATGCCGCATCTGTAGAACCTGCACTCGCCGGGCGCATAGAAGTCATTCGTGGGTCAGGGCTTTTACGTTACGGGAGTTCAGCATCCGGCGGGGTTATCAATGTCATTGACGGGCGTATTCCCGAATACGTTCCTGATGACAAAATAGATGGCGCGGCACGGATTTCCGTTAGCAGTGTTGATGATGGTTATGAAGGGGCGGCGGGTGCAGATATTGCTTTGGCGAAAATTGGTTTGGGCGACCTTGTCGGGCCTTTGGAAATAGCCCACCGCAAAACCGAAGATTATGATATTATCGGTTTTGCCCGCTCCGCCCGCTTACGGGCGCTTGCCCCCTTACCGCCCGCGCAGGAAATCCGAAACACCCTTAAGAATTCTGCGACCCAAGCCACCTCAACGGCAGTCGGGCTTTCCTATATTGGTGAAAACAGTTTCTTTGGTGCGGCTATCAAAGACTTAAATAGTGAATACGGTATTCCAGGCGGAGAGGGAGCCACTATTCGATTGGACCAAACACGCGAAGACTTTACCAGTAAATTTGGTTTCCAAGGCGGGTTCATTGAAAGCTTAAACATATCGGGTGGCTATGCCGATTATAATCACAAAGAAATAGAAGCTGGCGGCGATATCGGAACGGTGTTTACCAATAAAGGGTTTGAGATGCGCAGTGAAGTTGTTCAGGCCAAGCGCAGAAACTGGAAAGCCGCACACGGCGTTCAGTTCAAGAAGCGCGAGTTTTCAGCTATCGGCGAAGAAGCTTTTGTCCCCCCGACCACGACAAAACAATTTGGCCTGTTTAGTTTCCACCAATTTGAACTTGATGCACTCCACCTAGAAGCCTCCTTGCGCCATGAAAACACAAGGCATGACAATAAAACGGCAGCGACCAAATTAGAATTTAACGGTCTAAGCGGCTCATTAGGTGCGGATTACCATCTTACGGATACCACCAAAATCGGCTTGTCATTATACCGCACGGAACGGGCGCCAACCACAGAGGAACTATTCTCAAATGGCCCGCATCTTGCCACAAACCAATTTGAAATCGGGGACAGCAATCTCGGCAATGAGCGGGCGGTAGGAACGGAGCTTTCTATCCGCTATAGAAACGGCGTTGATCGCATCACGTTCAATCTGTTTTACACCGACTATGCAGATTACATCTATGAAACTTTTACGGGCGCAAATATGAATGTGGACGGCGAAGCCTTGCCCGTTACCCAGTACACTCCAGCGAACGCGGTCTTTAAAGGTTTTGAAGTGGAAGCCAGAAAAGACTTGGGCGAAATTTTTGGCCTAGATGTGGCGCTTGATGGCTCTTTGGAATATGTTGACGCGACCATAGATATTCGCGGCAATAATAACCTTCCGCGTATCCCCCCATTTGGAGCGATGCTTGGCCTTAATCTGGACGCAGGTGCTTGGAGTATGCGGGCCGAGGTCGAGCATGCGACCAAACAAACAAATATAGCTTTTGGCGAATTGCCGGCGGACGCCTATAGCTTGGTCAATGCCTTTGTGACTTATGACATTAACGAGACTTTGACCTTGCGCCTAAGTGCCCTAAATTTAACCGACCAAGAAGCGCGCCAGCACACATCATTTCTACAAGATTTGGTGCCGCTTCCCGGGCGAAATATAAAAACCTCCTTGGCTGTTAAATTTTAACGGGTATTGTTTTGCACAAATTTCCTAAAAAAATTGCATTTTAACCCCAAAGCGTGATGGCCATCACGCTTTGGCTTTTTTTGTGCGGTAAACACGGGACGTAGCGGGCAACTGTTACTGCGAGAAAATGGGGCGCAGATATTTCCGGTACGCTGGTGTGAGTTTCATCCCTTCACTTGTGTACCGGAATACTTCTTTAAATTACACTTTATCCTGATCGACAAACCGCTCTACCGGAAGCCTTTTTGCAATTCTTTCAGTTTAGCCGCGCCGGGGTTGAGTTCGGCGTAAGGGATTTCATTTAATGGTCGGTCTTCCATGCGCGCCATTTCGTGCATATCTTTATGGTCTTCGTCAATATAGAGAAGCCCGGTGATAATCTCGTTGCTTTGGCCGCTTTCGAAAAGCTTATTCACGGCGGCGGCGCGGTCGCGAGGGTCGTATCCGTTCTCTAGTTTACGCAGAGTTATCTGCCCGCCGTCGTGCAGTTCAATCGGCATAATGTCGCCCGCATCATAGGCAGCTTTAATCTGCTTGCTCGGCGGCACATAGTCTGCGTGGACGGCTGGATTATAATATTTATAAGTATGCTCATAGGACTTGGTCGAGCCTTTATGGTCGTTGAAACTGACGCAAGGCGAGATCACATCAATCAGGCCAAAGCCTTTATGTTTGAGACCCGCCTTAATCAGCGGCACTAATTGCTCCCGGTCCCCAGAGAACGCCCGCGCCACGAATGTCGCCCCAACCGCCAGCGCCAACGAGACCGGGTCAATGGGGGGAAGTTCGTTAACCGCACCCTTTTTGGCGGTCGAACCCATATCGGCGGCGGCAGAAAATTGGCCTTTGGTCAGGCCGTAAACGCCGTTGTTTTCCAACATATACAACATATTGACATTGCGGCGCATGGCGTGGACAAACTGCCCCAGCCCGATAGACAGGCTATCCCCGTCGCCGGACACGCCGATATAGGTAAGCTCGTGATTGGCCGCGATTGCCCCCGTAGCCACAGACGGCATCCGCCCGTGGACGGTATTAATGCCGTGGCTTTCACGCAGGAAATAGGCCGTGGTTTTTGACGAACAGCCAATGCCCGAAACCTTTACGGCTCTATGTGGCTCTATGGACAATTCGAAAAACGCCCGCGCCATTGATGCAGTCACCGCATCGTGACCGCAGCCAGCGCACAAGGTCGACATAGCGCCGTCATAATCGGCACGCACAAGACCCAGCTCATTGGTTGGCTCGTTGCGGCGGCGGATCAGCGGTTTGGTAAATGATGTCATGCGGACTTCCTTATTTTTAGCGCTTCACTCAGCGCACCACGAACAAATTTATAATCCAAAGGCTCACCAGAATAGTGCAAAAGCGGCACCAATTTCTCGCGCGGTGTATTGGTATGCTCGAGCAGCAAGCCGCGCAATTGCGCATCGCGGTTTTGCTCGATGACAAACACCTGATCATGCTCGGCGATAAAAGCTTCGACTTCGCTTGAGAACGGAAATCCGCGCACCCGCATATAGTTGAGATACACCCCGTCCGCACCCAATTTATCGCGTGCTTCGATAACCGCGCCATCGCAAGAGCCTATAGAAATGATAGCATTTTTGGTCGGTTTTTTAGCCTTACGCACTACAGGCGCAGGCAATTTATCTGCGGCGCTAGCCCACTTCATGACCAACCTATCGACAACCTCTTTGTACTCCGCACCGTCTTCGGTGTAGCCGCCGAATTTATTGTGCCCGGAACCACGGGTGAAATAGGCACCTTTCGGGTCTGTGCCTGGCAAAGTCCGGTAGGGAATATGGTCGCCGTCTGTATCCAGATAGCGGTGAAATTTTTCCATACCCTCCAGATCTTCTGGCAATAATATTTTGCCCCTGTCGGGCACATAATTATCGTCCCAGCTCAGCTCGTCAATCATCCAATCGTTCATACCAATATCAATATCGGACAGAACAAAAACAGGCGTCTGGAACCGCTCTGCCAAATCCAAAGCATTGACCGCCATGTCAAAGCATTCGCTTGGGTCGGCGGGGAATAACAGGATATGCGCCGTGTCGCCGTGGGAGGCATAAGCGCAGAGTTGTATATCACATTGCTGGGTACGGGTCGGCATGCCTGTGGACGGCCCAGTGCGCTGAATGTCAAACAGCACCATGGGAATTTCGGTGTAATAGGCAAAGCCGATAAACTCACTCATCAGGGATATACCGGGGCCAGAAGTCGGCGTGAAACAACGCGCCCCGTTCCATGCCGCCCCAATAATCATGCCCGCCGCCGCCAGCTCGTCTTCGGCCTGGATGATGCAGTATTTATGCTTGCCAGTATCAGGGTTGATGCGCAATTGTTTGCAATATTTCACGAACGCGTCCATCAAGGATGTGGACGGTGTTATGGGATACCATGCCCCAAATGTTGCCCCGCCGTAAACACAACCAAGCCCGGCAGTGGTATTGCCGTCCATCATCACTTTGCCCTTGGTCAGGTCGCGGGCTTTGACTTTAAACTTGCTCACATCGCCAAAATTTTCCTTGGCATAATCATAGCCCAGCGCAATGGCTTGTAGGTTGAGGTCGATAAGCTTGGGTTTAGACGCAAACATTTCGCGCAACAGTGTGTGGATTATATCCAGATCCAAATCCAGCAAAGCCGCGACGGCACCCACATAGGCGACGTTCTTCATCAAAATCCGCGAGCGGGCAACCTTGAACGCGGCATTACACATGCGCGCCAAAGGCACACCGATGACGGTAATATCCGTGCGGGTCAGAAAATGCGGGCGCGGCCAAGTGTCGTCGTACAGCAATATGCCGCCAGGGCTAAGCTCTGCCAAATCCCGCTTATAGCTTTCAGGGTTCATGGCCACCATGAGGTCAATATCGCCCGAACGGCCACGATAGCCTTTCTCGGTGACGCGGATTTCGTACCATGTGGGCAGGCCTTGAATGTTGGAGGGGAAAATATTTTTCCCAACCACAGGCACACCCATGCGGAAAATTATTTTCATCAGGAGCGCATTAGCGCTGGCCGAACCCGTACCGTTGACATTGCCCACCTTGATGGTGAAATTATTTACAAGTAAGTCGCTCATAATTACATCTCTTTATCTTGGTCATCAGCATGATGAATTTGAATAAGCGCCTCTTGCATATCCCAAGCCGCCGTCGGGCAGCGCTCGGCACACAGGCCGCAGTGCAAACACACATTTTCGTCCTTGATCATCACCCGCTTGGTAAGGGGCAATGCGTCCGACACATACAAATCTTGACCCTCTATTTTCTCAGATACACTGAGGCTAGCCCGCAATTCGGCCTCGTCAGCATCTTCGGTCATACTCAGACATTCCACCGGACAAATGTCGATACAAGCATCACATTCCTCACACAAACTCGGCTCGAACACGGTTTGAATGTCACAATTAAGGCAACGCTCAACCTCGGTGGCGATTTGTTCCGGTGTGAAACCAAGTTCAACTTCCACATCCAATTCAGCAAAGCGTTTGGTCAACTCTACATGGTTCATTTGTCTGCGCTCGGCATCATCATAAGAATTGGAATAGCGCCACTCAAACATGCCCATTTTAGTCGGTGCCATGTCCACTTCATTGGGCAAGCGTCCGGTTAGCATTTTGCCTTGGCAATGTTTGTGGATAGAGATCGCGGCCTGATGGCCATGTTCCACCGCCCAGATAATATTCTTGGGGCCGAACGCAGAATCGCCGCCGAAAAACACACCCTTGCGCGTGCTTTCAAATGTGGTTTCGTCGACCACAGGCACTTGCCATTTATCCAGCTCGATGCCTGCATCGTCTTCAATCCACGGGAAAGCGTTGTCCTGCCCGATAGCGAGAATAACATCGTCGCACGGGATGGTGGTTTCGCCTGTAACTTTTTGGTCGGTTATGCGGCCAGTATCGTCAATTTCGTACTGCATCAATTCGAACACCATGCCCGTCAGCTTGCCGTCTTTATGGACAAAGGCTTTGGGCGAATGGTTGATCATGATTTCGATATTTTCTTCTTCTGCGTCTTCCAATTCCCAAACTGAAGCCTTGAAGAACTGGCGCGGTTTGCGCGCCATCACCTTGACGTTTTTTGCACCAAGCCTGAGCGAGGTACGGCAGCAATCCATAGCCGTATTACCAACACCAATGATGAGGACTTTTTTACCGATAGCTTTGGTGTGTTCAAAAGCCACGCTTTCCAGCCAGTCAATGCCGATATGGATCTTGTCCTTGACGCCATCCTCCCAGCGCCCCTCTAGGTTCAAATCCTTGCCGCGCGGCGCACCTGTTCCTACGAACACCGCGTCCCAATCTTGCTCCAATAACGCGCTCATACTCTCTATCGGGCTATTCAGCTTAAGCTCAACCCCCATATCCAAAATACAGTCCAATTCTTCAGACAGCACTTTTTCCGGCAAACGAAAGGCCGGAATATTGGAGCGCATCAAGCCGCCCGGCTCGCTCAGCTTTTCAAATATCGTACATTCATAACCCAGCGGAGCCAAATCATTGGCCACCGTGAATGAGGCCGGCCCTGCCCCGATGAGTGCAATTTTTTTGCCGTTGGTCTTGGCCGGTTTTTTGGGCAGCTTATCGGTAATGTCTTCCCGGTGATCTGCGGCCACCCGTTTGAGGCGGCAAATAGCCACGGGTTCGTCCTCTAACCGCCCGCGACGACAAGCCGGTTCGCATGGCCTGTCACAAACACGACCCAGCACACCGGGGAAGACATTGCTTTCCCGGTTAAGCAAATAAGCATCACCATAGCGGCCTTGTGCAATGAGACGGATATATTGGGGTACTGGCGTGTGCGCCGGGCATGCCCACTGGCAATCAACCACTTTGTGATAGTAGTCCGGATTGCGGGTATTTGTTGGTTTCATAGTCCAATTTTCCCTAGAATGGATATTTAGCCTAGTCCTGTAAAAACAAGCTGGCAAGCAAGATTTTGGTTAATTTACGTGATATTTTCTTGCCATAACCAGTGCGTAGCTGGCGCTTTTAAATATCTGGATTTAACCAGTAAAAAGGCGCATACTTGTGGGCACACTCTTACTATGGATACGCCAATATGAAATTTTTTCGCTTAGTTTTCGCGTGCATCGCTACTGTCGCAATTTTTACTACCCCTACTCTTGTGCAAAAAGTCTCGGCCCAAACTGCCTATAAGGCCAAACCAGATGCAACATCTGGCGCAACATCTGATGCAACTGGCGCAATGGCTTTCGTCGGTTATGACCGCGCACCCTTTCATCCCGTAGTCGGTGCGAACGGCATGGTCACGGCACAAGAGGCCATAGCGGCGACAGTCGGGCGAGACATATTGGCCAAAGGCGGTAATGCGGTGGACGCTGCCGTAGCCACAGGGTTTGCGTTGGCGGTGACATTCCCTGCGGCGGGTAATATTGGCGGCGGCGGATTTATGCTCATTGCTTTAGCGGATACGGACGAAGTCATCGCCGTAGATTACCGCGAAATGGCTCCGGCGGCAGCCAGCCGCGATATGTTTCTGGGCGCAGACGGAGAAGTTGACAACCAAAAAGCCCAGTTTTCACATTTGTCGGCGGGTGTGCCCGGCTCGGTCATGGGGCTTCTAGACGCTCTGGAAACCTACGGCACGATGAGCCGCAAACAAGTCATGGCACCTGCCATTAAACTGGCCGAACGCGGCATGCCCGTGACATACGGTATGGCATCTGGATTTGCCGCCAGTAAGGCATATTTATCCAAAGACCCCTCAACCTTGGAGTACTTTTACAAACCGGGCGGTGCGCTTTATAAACAAGGTGACACGCTCAAGCAAAAAGATTTAGCAAAGACCTTAAAACGTATCTCACGCAAAGGCCGCGCCGGGTTTTACGAGGGTAAAACTGCCGAACTTATGGTCGACGAAATGCAGCGCGGCGGCGGTCTCATCACACTAGAGGATATGAAAAACTACCGTGCCGTGAACCGTACAGCCGTCAAAGGCACATATAGGGGCTATGAAATATTCTCTATGCCGCCGCCCTCCTCTGGTGGTGTGCATGTTATTCAAATGCTCAATATCTTAGAGGGCTACGACTTGCGCGCACTCGAACACAATAGCGCCGACTATCTGCACCTGTTGATCGAAAGTATGCGCCGTGCCTATGCAGACCGTTCCAAATATTTGGGTGATCCGGATTTCTTTGATGTGCCCGTGGCTAAGCTGATCGATAAATCTTACGCCGGGCGCTTGCGCGGAACGATAAATAAAACCAAAGCTAGCCGCAGCGCTGACATCGTGCCTGGACGCCACTTGCCCAAGGAAAGCCAGCAAACAACCCATTATTCGGTCATGGATAAATGGGGCAATGCGGTTTCCGTCACTACGACGCTGAATTTCGGATTTGGCAGTGGTTATAGTGTCGACGGGGCGGGTTTTTTACTCAATAATGAAATGGACGATTTCTCTTCCAAGCCCGGCAGCCCCAATGGTTACGGGCTAATCGGCGGTGAAGCCAACAAAATAGAGCCTGGCAAACGCCCCCTCTCGTCCATGACCCCGGCCATTGTCAAGAAAGGCGGCAAGCCTTATTTCGTCACAGGCTCGCCCGGCGGCTCCACCATTATCACAGTGGTCTTGCAAAACATCCTCAATGTCATCGACTCTGATATGAACGCCATGGAAGCCGTCACCGCCCCGCGCATCCATCATCAATGGTTGCCGGATGTGGTCATCACCGAACCGGGCATTTCAGGCGATACCATAGACATATTAGAGGGCCGCGGGTTTATTTTTCAAAGGGACAAGAACGAAAAATACGCCCGCACCACGCTAGGCCGCGCCAATGCAATCATGCTAAGGGACGGCTTCTTCTACGGCGCAGCAGATTTAAGGTCACCAACTTCTGGGGCAGCGGGGTATTAAAATGAGTAATCTGCCTAATAAATACAATCTTGGTACACCCGTTTGATGTCGCCTTCCCATGCGCCGTGGTAGAGTTCGAGCAATTTATCAGCATTGCTTTTGCCTGTCTTAGCCATGTCGTCCAGGTCGGCGAGGAAGATGGTTTCGCTTTCGCCGTAGGCATTTATTTTAGCACGGTTTTTTAGGCCTTCGCGGGACAGTACCAAGGCTCTTTTGGCCAAGTCTTGTATGGTGCCGTTTCTAAACTTTGTCCCAAGCCCGTATTTGGGGACATCACGGCGTAATTGGTCGCGTTCTTCTTCGCTCCAGTCTTTTACCCAGTCCCATGCGGCGTCCAGTGCGGCTTGGTCATATAAGATACCGACCCAAAATGCGGGCATGGCACAGAGCTGGTTCCACGGCCCGGTGTCGGCACCGCGCATTTCAAGGAATTGCTTGAGACGGACTTCGGGGAATATGGTCGAGAGATGGTCTTCGAAATCGGATAATGTTGGTTTCTCACCCGGAACTACATCCAGCTTACCGTCCAGAAAATCCCGGAAGCTTTTACCGGACGCATCTAGGTAATCCTCTCCCCTATGCACGAAATACATGGGTACATCCAAGGCATAGTCCACATATTGCTCAAACCCGAAACCTTGCTCGAATGCAAATGGCAACATGCCGGTGCGGTCTGGGTCGGTGTCGAGCCAGATGCGCGAACGGTAGGATTTATAGCCGTTGGGTACACCGTCCTTAAACGGGGAATTGGCGAACAATGCCGTGGTTATCGGTTGCAAAGCGAGGCTAACTCGCATTTTCTTGACCATGTCGGCTTCACTGGCAAAATCCAGATTGACCTGAACCGTGCAGGTGCGAAACATCATCTCCAAGCCGTGGGTGCCGACCTTTGGCATATAGGCGCGCATGATTTTATAGCGGCCTTTGGGCATGACTGGTACGTCTTCCAACTTAGTATCCGGCCTAAAACCTAGGGACAGAAAACCTGCGCCAATACCATCGGCGATTTCTTTGACCTCACGCAAATGCCGGTTCACTTCGCCGCAAGTTTGGTGAATGCTATCAAGCGGTGCGCCGGAAAGCTCGAACTGCCCCCCTGGCTCTAGGGATACAGAAGCGCCGTCCCGTTTAAGAGCGATTAGGTATCCGTTCTCGACCACTTCTTCCCAACCAAATTTCTTGAGGCCATTGAGCATGGCGAATATGCCTGCATCACCATCATATGGGAGCGGTTTAAGCGTCTTTAAATTATAGCCGATTTTCTCGTGTTCTGTACCAATGAGCCAGTCGGATTTAGGCTTGCAGCCAGCGGCGAGCCAATTGATCATATCGGATTTATTCTCGATTGGGGGTAGTGTTTTATCAGACATGCAGGCTCTCCTTTGACTTGTTCATGTAGAGGCTTGCCAGAGTATTTTCAAGTGTCTCGCGACATTGTGATAAGATAAAAAAAACACCGAACGGAAATCCGCTCGGTGTTGTAAAATGATGTCATAGTTACCAGTAAAATTAACTATTCTTTTTTGTCATCTTCTTTTTGGGCTTTGCGGAATTCTTTATCGAAAGCCTCTTTAAACGACATGCAACTTTCATCGCTGAGTTTAAACTCACCTTTGAGAAACTGAGCCTTATACGCACGGCGAATATCAGCTTCGCAAGTTTGTTTTTTCAAATCTCTTTCGAAAATACAACGCTTTTTCAGGCTGGACTTTTCGCCAGCTATAAAGCTCTTCCATTTCCTTGCATTACCAGCCTCGCTAGAAGACGACGGCACGCTATCAAATGCGGCGGCGGCGGCCTTACGTTTCGTGGACCATGCTAAATTTGCATCATCTGCTTCGGTGTAAGGGCAATTTGGACGCTTTTCAGTTGCGGCATCATCATAACGACACGACGCAATCAACATCCAGGATTTACCTTGATCATAACCAAGTTGCATGGCTTTTTTAAAGGCGGCTTCAGCTTTACCGCACTGATTTTCTTTATAGAGAGCCTCGCCCAAATCCGCATATAATTTAGCTTTACCCGACGATTTAGCCGCTTTTTCCAAAGCTGGAATAGCCATTTTATATTCACGAGCCTGACGATATAAATCCGAAAGCTGTACCAATTTTTCAGGCGTTTCTCTTATATTTCCCGCGTTTAATTCCCGCTCCAAAATTTTTGCAGCCTGATAAGGCATATCGTAATACCCGTAATATTGGACGATCGTCTCAAACTCCTGCTGAGTATCAAGAGCGCCGCCAAGATATAGCATTTTGCTAACCTCAAAGGATTCCTTCTCGCGCCCACCATTGGCCAAAAGCGATTTCCAAACTTGCCACAGGTTTTTATCTTCTGGCCAGCGATTGATCATCTGCTTGGCAATATCCGCCTGCTTGGCTGGCATGTTGAGATTGTTGTACATGAAGTTCAACAAATCATAGTGCTTACGCTCTTTAGGCCGTGCGGCGTTAAACCATTTTTCGGCCCACGGAAGCGCACGGCGATAGTTTTCTGCCTGGGACCAAGCCTGCCATAAATATTCAATATGCTTTGGCTTAAGCTGGCCACCAGCACGGTTCCAATCCTCAAGCATTTGCGCCCCACGTGCGGGCTGACCATTAGCGATCAATAATTGTGCAATATTAACCCGTAAGTTAGATCTTTCATTTGGCAATAGACCCCCAGCACTAATAGCACTTTCCCATTGCGTGATCGTCTGGCCGTAATTATTCATTTCGTAATAAGCACTGCCAAGCATTTGATAAATTGTTGATTTTTCATAGGCATTCAAATCAGGAATTGCCAACGCCTTATTTAAAGACGAAATTGCCGCCGAGTACTGATCAGCATTCATAAACTCCAACGCTTCATTGACAACAGCGCCGGCCTTGGCACCAAACTGACGGCCTTCTGCCGGTTGTTCGGCTTGGTCTTGATTGCGATTAGCACGCTGCGCGTAGGCATCATCAACGCTTAGTGCGTAAATTCCGCTAACGAGTACGACCGGTAAAATAAATGTCCGAACGCCATGGCCGACAATATTGAGTAGTTTAGTTTTGGTGTTTCTCTGGGATAGCAACGCAATCACATCAGTCTCCATTTACTATATTTCAAAGCACTCAAAGTGCCGTAATTAATACTTATTCGGGCAAAATATTCCCACGCTCATCGGTTAGCTTAAAGGTAATTTGTGATTCCACACCTTTACGAGCAACCGCACGGCCATCCAGCATTTTTGGATTATATTTCCACTTTTGTACCGACTTAACAGAAGCACGCTTAAACACACTACCAGTGCAATAGGTCGCAACCACATTAAACGGCGCACCTTGCGGGCTTACATCAAAGCGGACTTTACAATGACCTGATTTTTCGGCACGCGGCGGCATGATCGGCGGGATACGCACCAAAGGCTGAGCATCGCGGTCAGACACGGCGATTTTAAAGCTCTGGCGGTCTAGCTTCGGCGTTTCGAAATCAGGGATAGCCCCCTCTAGTGAAGCAATCGCCACAGTTGGTTGGCTCGCCTGTTGACGTTCGATCATCGGCGGCGGCGGCGGTGTTGTCACACGGCGTACCTTGGCCACTTTCACATCTTTGCGCGTGACTTTAACTTCTTCAATTTTCGCATTGACCTCAAAGCTAAGTTTTTCCTGCTTATCTTCCAATTGAAACTCACCTTTGATCAACACACGCATCATCGTAAACAAAAAGAATGTCATGAGTGCCGCAAGGGCTAAGCCACCAATCCAACGTAAAAGTCCGTTCATTTTAGTCTCCTATTAGGCATTCAAGCCTCCTATAAGGCAGTCAAGTATTAGGCGCTCATGCCTGCTAATCAGTTGAAACACGGGTGTCGATGCCAAGATCGGTCATCAATTCTTGCACCTGCATCACTATACCGGCCTGCGCCTCTTTATCACCTTGAATAATCCCGCCTGCTTTTGGATTTTCGTCCCGAAGCGCCAATATAACCGGGCGTATTTCGTTAATATCATAAGGCATTTTATCTATCCAAATCTCGTTCTCGCGGCTAATCGCCACAATAATACCAGGTGGCAAATCCACATCCGTGATAGCCTCCGGCTTGCTTGGTTCAAACCCAGGTGTTTTCACAAACACTGAGGTCACAATGAAGAAGATCAAGAGAATAAACACTACATCCAGCATGGGTGTCATGTTTAACTCGGTGTCTTCCGCTTCAACTGCTACGCGACTACGTCTTGCCATTTCGTTACCTTATCACACTAATTATTGAATTACAAGCCTTTTGTAACTTAATTACACTTCTACCCTTTAATGATCTCTATTTTAGATGTGAGACCCTTGTCGTCAAAGCTATCTTTCAAACCAACCAAATATAGATTATCTGCCAATTCGTGGACTTTCAGAATAATACTCGCACCAGGTTTATCAGCCAAAAGGCTTTCCACTGTTAGAACCACGCGATCACAATCCGAACCGCGACCATCAACCGAGCACCTGTTTTTGCCATCAACATAAACCGAGATAGCGGATTTAGAGTCATCAAGATTGTCCTGATTTGGCGGTGGCGGAGGCTGGGTCAAATCAATACCCGTCTCGTCCAGAAAAGTTGCTGTCACAATAAAAAAGATTAGCATGATAAACACGATGTCGAGCATCGGTGTCATATCTACATCGGCGTCATCTCCGCCGTGGCGTACACGTCTTCTCATTTTATTCTCCGATTTCCAATGTGTCAGCGAACTTTGCCGTCTCGCGAATACTTAGCTTTGGCAACCAGTTGGCAAAATACATGCCGGACAAAGCCACCACCATACCAGCCATAGTTGGGATCGTCGCTTTAAACACGCCCCCCGCCATCAATCTGGCACTGGACGAGCCGGACAAAGCCATAATATCGAACACTTCGATCATGCCTGTCACTGTCCCCAAAAGCCCAAGCAATGGCGCAACCGCCACAAGTGCCTGCACGATACCGACAAATCTATCCGTATTCAGCCTAACCTGCGAAACCAAATCATCGCGAATAGCGCGTGAGCGCCAAGACCGCTTATCTTCCCGCGCACTCCACTCCGCTCGCAAACGGGTTTTTAGCGCACCGTGGGCAAATAAATAATATGATAGACGTTCCATAATGAAAGCCCACAACATAAAGGCGACAATCATAATTGGCACCAGAACGGTTGTTCCGCCCTGGGCAAAAAAGTCCATTAATCCTTCATAGGCTAGTTTCGGATTTAACCATTCTGGCATATCAATACCTTTTCCTATTCCCTATTTCACGCCCATATAAGGCCGCAATATTTGCGACTAAAATTATGGGCAATTCATGGACCCAGCCTAAACTGGGCCCGTTTTGCATTGCCGCGAATTAACCCCGGCGAGCCTCAACATGGCGCGCTACGATACCAGCAGATTGCTCTTCCAGTGTCCCTTGAACACCGCGTGCAAGTGATGAACAGAAGCTGTGTAAGACCAAGAGCGGAATAGCGGCGATTAACCCAAGCATGGTCGTAACCAAAGCTTCGGAAATACCACCAGCCATCAATTGCGGGTCACCGGCGCCGTAGATCATCATAGCTTGGAAGGTTTTGATCATACCTGTCACCGTACCAAGTAGGCCGAGGAGAGGAGCAATCGCCGCACCAAGTTTCAGAAGATTAAGACCAAATTCAAGCTTCGGGCTTTCTTGGAGAATAGCTTCGTCCAACTTAAGCTCGATAACCTCTTCGTCTTTGTTCTTCACACCATCATAAGCCATCATAACACGACCAAGCGGGTTGGATTTAGACGGTTGCGCTTTCTTCTTTTGGGCACGAACCGCAGAGGAAACCAAGAACAGACGAACGATATTAAGTATGCCGAAAATACCACCGACAAGAAGAACGCCGAGAATAATTTTACCAATCGGGCCACCTTGATCAACACGCTCTTTTCTATCCGGCACACGCTCCAGAGCCTTTAGCAAGCTACCACGTGTTGGATCAACTGGGCCAAAGACAAGCTCTGAAGGGCCAGCATTAAGAACGGCCTTTGCCGCTTTACCAATAGCCTTAGGAGGCTGCTTACCCAAATAGGTTAACGGTAAAACCCCAGGTTCTTTTGAGTTTTTGTACTCAAGAAACTCGCCGCCTGCGGTGGTGAACACATTAAACGGGCCGACGCGCGTCAAGTTCATGCTTTCACCAGGGTTTGCACTATTGCCAACATTTGCATCAAATGTAGTGACCTCACGCTGAGCCTGAATTTCCTCCAGCATCAACTGCCAGATTTTATTAAGCTCGTCAGAACTCGGCAAAGCTTTTGAATTGGCTATTTTACCTAATACATCAGTACGCCCTGGATATTGCGCAGAAATCAATGAGCTATCCAAAGTCGCCTTAAACTCACCAGCCTTGGAACGCGCCAAACCAAACACATCGCGGAATTCACCGAGAGCGGAGTTTAACTGCCCATCTAAATTTGCAATAACTGCTTCGTTGGCATCAAACTTCCTCTCAACATTTCGAACTTGCGTTTCAAGAGCACGAAGCTCAGCACGCGCCGAATTCAATTTTGCGGTCTGCTCATTGGCACGAGACCTAAACTCTCGGACACGTTTGTCGTTTTCAGCTTTTGTGGTTTGCGCGTCTCTGCGCACTTTATCCAGCAATTCACTGACAGAGTTAATTTGGGCACCCGCTGGCATTGCCAGCCCCGCCATTAAAACAGCACCTAGCAATAAAGCACTCAATTTTTTTAAGTTTTTCGATAATTTAATCATTTGAAATATCCTCTTTCTCTATTTCGCGCCGGTTACAGGGGCAAACACTATTTCCGGTGCAGCCTCACCATTAGCAATTCGGATGGCTTGACGAACCTGTAAAGCATTGCTGCTATCCACTGACTTCCATGTCCGATCAGACATATCAAAATACCCAAGATCCTTCTCGTCTTTGGTCATATAAATCAAAGAAATCCGGCCAAACATAAGATAATCAACCTTAACACCCGACTTACTTGGGTGGGCGCCCTCATAGCTATCCATGCCTTGGCCATAAGCCACTTCGTTTTTATAAGCTGCAAGCACCTGACGGTATTGCTCGGTCGGCGTAATAGAAGGATCACCCAATGTTTCCTTGAGGCGCGCCAAGCGCTCTTTGCGTTCACGCAACTTAAACGGCATGTCAGCACTGACCGAATCCTCTATCTTGGCCGCCATCAAAAGCATCATCGGCACCATACCGCGCTTTACCTGCTCTACGGATCCAAGTTGCTCCCTAAGAGCCTCAATATCACCAGCCTGACCGCGCAAATAGATATCCTGCTGATCGACAAACAATTTCATATTGTCAATCTGTTGCAAGACGGCGCGGTAATCCCGTGCCGCACTTTCCGCAGTATCATCTGATTGCTCGACTTGCCTTTGAGCCGCTGCGCTAGCTGCGGTTGAACTTTGCGCCACCCGCAGGGCTTGCTCCAGTTGCGCTTGCGCAGGCATGGCGACAGCCAATACACACGCTCCAGCCAACAGGACGCTCCTGGTTCTTACGAACTTAGGCCTGATTTTTGAAATTTTCGACATGTCTTCCTTCCGATCTAGTTTCAATTTTGCTCGCTCTACAGACCACCTGCTTCGCGATTTTTGGCAATTCCACTTCCCGTTAAGAACTACCGATGAGCCATAAATTCGGCTCGAAATTCACCTTAATTAAGGATTTGGAAACAACGGCACTTTCACCACATTTGGCGCAGCCTCACCGCTTGCTATTTTCACACCGCGCCTAATATCGGCAATACTGTTCTTGGGCAAATCTACCCACTCACTAGCCTTTAAATCATAGCGCATAGCCTGAGTACCATCAGCCTGCAGATACACATAAGCAATACGACCATAACGCAGATAGGAGCCATCAAAAATTTCGATTTTATTGCCGTTTTTATCGAGCTTAACCTCGCCCTTTTCGTCCTTCTCCCAACGATCATCACCGACACGAATGGTTGGACTTATGGGATGGTTACCCTTTTTGGCCTCCATGCTTTGACCGTAATTAACCTCAAGCTTATAAATATTAAGCGCCTTGCGATATTTATCCCCGACCGCTGTATTTGGATCTTTAATGGAAGCTTCCAATGACTGCAATCTCGGGAGACGGCGATCCAACTCAAACGGATAATCCGATTTTATCTTTCCTGCTATGCTGGTGGCCATTTTGCCAAGCATCGGCTCAATCGTTGCCTTCAAATCATCAAGGCCTTCAATTTGTGAATTTAGTGAATTGATTTTCGCGGCTTGCTGCACGACAAAGTATTCCTGCTGTGCGAGACTTGTTTTTTGTTCAGCAATAGCCTGCAATACAGCTTTATAAGCCGCTTCACTTCCTGAAGATTGCGCGAACGCTGTCGGAACCAGAACAACCGCAGCTAATCCCGCTACCGCCAACGCCTTAACCTTTGTAGGAATAATCACCACACACAGCTCCCAAAAAATCGCAAGTCCCTTTGTTAGACCTTGCATTGTTATTATTTCAGGTAGGCTTACACGGCTCTTTCGCGTTAATCAATCGTTAGGATGTACCAAAATGCATTTTTTTTGCTTTTTTTTACAAATAAACTTCTTGACTCGCACGGTTTTTTCAGAGGCGCTTTTAATACATTACACAAGAAATTAATATAACAGCAGCCTAAAATGACCGAGGAATGGTTGGGGCGGCTGGGTTCGAACCAACGATCACGGGATCAAAACCCGATGCCTTACCACTTGGCTACGCCCCAAAGCGTAAACTCTGTATTTGTTCAGAGCCTAGTAAGGAGCGCTTATTATCTCCTTAATTCCAACAATGCAATCGGTTTTTCACGATAAATTACAGCTTTTCCAGCCACCTTACGATTATGCCGTAAATTATCGGTCACTGTAAATCTATTATCGTTTATCGAGAAATGTCTTGGCCTTATCCTATAACTATGTAAGAATGCGACCACAACACGTTTCAAACTCACCAGTTCAAAATCATCAAGGATATTTCCATGCGCCAATTTTTTGTCTCCTTCTTTGCTTCAGTCATAGGTTTTTTTGTCGCCATGTTATTGATGTTGGTTCTCTTTGTTATGCTTATCGGCGCCATGGTTAGCTCTGCCAGCAAAAAAGGCGGCGTGGCTGGCAAGGAAATTGTTCTGAGCCTTGATTTACGCCGGGGCATGCTCGACCATAGCGGCGGCAGTAATATTTTCGGTAATAAACCCAATTCGGTTGTCACCACTGTACGCGCCCTGCACCGCGCCAAAAACGACAAAAAGGTCAAAGGCCTGTTCATCCGCGCCAATGGCTGGGCGATGGCACCTGCTCAAGCCGAAGAAATAAGGCTTGCTATCAAAGATTTCCAAGATGGCGGCAAATTTGTCGTCGCTCATGCGCAAGGTTTTGAGGGTACGTCCCTGTCCGCCTATATGGCTGTCTCCGCTGCCGACGAAATCTGGCTACAAGACACGACCGGGTTTGCACTGGCCGGTATGCGCGCCGAGATAGAGTTTCTGGGCGGTGTGTTTGAGAAGCTCGATGCCAAACCTGAGTTCGTCAAATTTGCGGAATATAAAAACGCCGCCAATACCTTTACCGAGAAGGCACTGACCGAACCGCACCGCGAAGCTATGACATCTTTGTTACAGTCGCTTATGGACAGCAGCGTCAAGAACATCGCCGCAGACCGCGACATTACGGAAACAGCTTTCCTAAACTTCCTCGACAATGCCCCGCACAGCGCAGAAAAAGCCAAACAACTTGGCTATGTTGATAAGCTGGGGCATTATGCGGATGCCAAAGACTACGCCAAGAAGAAAGCTGGCGGCAAATCCGCTAGCTTTCAGAGCCTAGCAGAATATGGCGCCGGGTTTAACACCGGCCCCCTCATTGCCTTTGTCGGCGGCCAAGGTGCCGTTGTTCAAGGCGGCTCCGACGACGGCTCCAACCCGTTCTCTAATAATATATCGATGGGTGGTGACACCGTGTCCGAAGCCCTGATTGCCGCCTCCAAGAACGACAAAGTTAAGGCTATTATATTTCGCATCGATAGTCCCGGCGGATCCGCCACCGCGTCTGACCAAATTTGGGACGCGGTTATCAAAGCGAAAGATGCAGGCAAACCTGTGATTATCTCGATGGGACAATATGCGGCTTCGGGTGGTTACTATGTGGCCGCACCAGCAGACAAAATCGTTGCCATGCCAACCACGGTTACTGGTTCTATTGGCGTGGTCGGCGGTAAGGTTGTCTTGCGCGACACCTTGGCCAAGGTCGGCTATAATATTGAAGCTATCGAACTGGGCGGGGAGTTTTCTTCTGTCTATTCAGCGTTCGAGCCGTGGAGCCAGAGCAACCGCCAAGCCATGTATGATTCAATGGAAGACATCTATGTTGATTTTACCAGCCGGGTTGCCGAAGGGCGCGGTTTGTCTATCGAACGGGTGCGCGAGATTGCCCGTGGCCGTGTCTGGACGGGCACCCAAGCCAAGGAAATTGGATTGGTCGACGAAATAGGCGGCTTTATGAAAGCCCTCGAAATCGCCAAAGAGCTGGCGGAAATTGATGCGGACACAAAGGTTCAAATCCGGGTATTCCCGCGCGAGAAAACCGACATGGAAAAGCTAGAGCAAATGTTCAACGTCACCGCAGAAGCCACGGCAAATCTACACGATCTCCAAGCTCTAACAAACTCCCCAGAATTCAAAGCCTTCATGCGCGCCAAAGCCCTAACGGCGGAGCAGCAAGGCGCACAAATGAAAGCAGACTTGCCAGACTTTAAATAAGATGATGGGGTTAAATGGGCGGCACCCTTACCCCGCGTTGCGGAGGAGGCGCCCTTTTTAGGGGCGGCCTGCAGCGCCAGCGCCTGCGCGGCGAGAAGGAGAAGCAAGTTTCAAACATCACCGTTTCTAAAAATTGTATCAAGAGTTCTTTCCAAAGCCCCGGACTTTTGCAGTTCAGTAAAAGCCGATGTAATGAGTTCATATGTGTCTTCTAGCCCTGAACAAAAATCCCAAAATTGGTTCTCGACCCAAGCCTCATTATCAGGCTCCAGTGGTTTACCGCCACCCATTGCTCCATCCCAAAATGATTTGCCGGGATTTGGATTGTATGGAAATACAATTCTAGCAACTGCGGCTCCGGTAGGGTTTTGGGAGTAATAGTAAGCGTACCAAGTTAGCACTTGTTCCATACAGCTTGTAAACGTACCGATGTTTGGCTGAACTGTTTTGGTATCAAAAAAATAATTTATGCCATCCTTCACCAACCATATATCTACACCCCTGCCCCTCGGTGCGACTGTAAAAGACCCGACTGGGGTTTTGATGAACGACTGACATACCCGCTTAATTTCTTCGTGGCTTTTGCTTGCATCGTACAAACCACCTTGATTCTTACGATCATCGACAATCGTTTGTAGCGAGTTATTTAAGTTGGAAGGCATATTTGTTGGGCTTTTAAGGTTTGATTTTTTAACCGTAAAACCATTCTTTGAAGCCAATGCCTTTGCTAAAGGCTCCCAAAGAGTAGTTCCTAAAGAGGTCTCCAGCCCACCAACAACAGATCTAATTTTACGTTCTTTGGGAATAATTAGATCAAGTATTTGGAATTTTGCTTTTTTACTTACCGATTTTTTTTGCAAATTCAACAATGCTACCCTTAACAGTCGCTTTGATAATTTGTTTTGCATTTTTCTCGCTTAACATTGGATGTCTCTTTTACCTTTCAATGAAACCTAGGCTCCACCAACAAATATAAAAGAACAAGTATAGAACTTAAGCCTTTACCTAAAGTGAAAATTAGATTTAAATAACCATGTATAAGGTTGTAAGAAGGACGATTCTAAATGCAGAACTATTTTACGGTTTCCCAAGCTGCCAAAAAATTGGGCGTTTGCCCTGAAACCATTCGCCGCTGGGATAACGAGGGTACCTTAAAGGCCACCAGACACCCTGCAAATAATTATAGGCTTTATGATGAAGACAGTATCAATAAAATTTCGTTTTTGAGATGCACAAACGTAGAACAAGCCCAGGAACATAAGCGCATTGCTCCCAAAAGGAAATACACTTCTATAGAGCTGTTTGCAGGTGCAGGTGGGTTAGCATTAGGAATGGAATGGGCTGGCATTGATCACATTCTGCTTAACGAGATAGATAAATATGCCTGTAGCACGCTCAGAAAAACAGGCCAGAATGGAATGTCGTAGACGGGGATATTTCCCATGTGGATTTCACACCTTACAAAGGAAAGGTTGACATCGTAACGGGCGGTTTCCCTTGCCAAACATTTAGCTATGCTGGCAAAAAAATGGGCTTTGAAGATGTACGCGGCACTATGTTTTATGAATTTGCACGGTGTATCAAGGAAACGGAACCAAATATTTTCATAGGCGAAAATGTTAGAGGCTTGTTAAACCACGATAATGGCAACACCCTAAAAACAATGATCCATATTTTGGAAGAACTGGGCTACGACGTTGTGAAGCCCCAAGTCTTAAGAGCAATTCATTACAGAGTGCCGCAAAAACGCGAACGGTTAATAATTGTAGGGATTAAAAAAAATAGCAACCTCGTATTCGAGTACCCAAAACCACAGCCAAATATTTATACGTTAAAAGATGCTCTAAAATCCGAGCCGTTATATATTAATGACGTCCCTGAAACAGCGGGTCAGGTTTACCCCAAGCGCAAAAAAGAAATTTTGTCTCTTATCCCCCCCGGTGGTTATTGGCGGGATTTACCTATCGAGATACAGAAAGAATATATGCTAAAGAGTTATTATCTTGGGGGCGGCAAAACTGGTATGGCTCGCAGAATTTCTTGGGATGAACCATGTCTAACACTAACATGTGCGCCTGCGCAAAAACAAACCGAGCGATGTCACCCGGACGAGACCAGACCGTTCCAAGTTCGAGAGTATGCGCGCATACAAACATTCCCCGATGAATGGAAGTTTGAAGGCAGTGTAAGCCAGCAATACAAGCAAATTGGCAATGCTGTTCCGGTAAATTTTGCGTACTTTCTTGGACAGGCCGTTGTCAGCTGTCTGAACGGTGCGGCGGACCAAAGGCAATCTGCTCACAACGAAGCCCATATCGAAGTCATGGCGAGTTAGCATTGGATTATCACTAACTAGCTTGCTCTTTTACGCCCCGTCATTCGTGCGAACACATATCCCGCCAACCCGCCGGCTAGGGCTTGGAATGTTAGGCCTAGCCCGCTTCTTGCGCCTGCTATTATCGGGACGCCGAAGAAGACGGCTTGCATGAGGTAGAGCATGACGACGAAGCAAGCCATGCCCGCGACCACGTAAATTAGCGGCCTTTTGGTTTTGGCGAAATGGTGGACTAGGCCTGCGGCTGTGAAGGCTATTAACAGACCGATGAAAATGAAGATACCGTAGAGCAGTCCCAAATGGCCAAGGTCATATAGGGTCATGTCAAGGCGATCCCCGAGGCCGACTTTGGCACCGACGCCCTCTAGCCCAGCAATGACAAATTGGGTCGAGAACAAAGTGGCTAGTAAGGTGGCAATGAGTACACTGAGAATAAAGACCAAAAAGGTTATGGCGAATTTCTTCATAATTTATCTGCCCTTTCGTTATTGGCTAATATGCGCTATGTTTTGCCTAAAGGTCAAGGCAGAGAAATTAGGCAGGAGAAATCATGGACATAGGAAAAACGGGTTTTGCAACTACGGCAGTATTGGTTTTGTCATTAGCCGCGACACTGGCTTTGTCAGCATGTTCAGAGCGAGAGGATACACAAGTTACGTCGCGAGTAGCCGCAACCGCCAGCCAAATGGCCATCAATGTCGAGACCATCGCTGATAAACTCCGCGCCCCTTGGAGTGTTACCGTGTTGCCAGACGGTAGTTATTTGGTCACGGAACAGCTTGGGGTTTTACAGCATATTCGGCTAGACGGCACCCGCACTGAGATCAGTGGTCTGCCGGACGATATATATGCCCAAGGACAAGGTGGTTTGCTTGATATTGTTTTGGCTCCGGATTTTGCCGATACGCAGACCGTCTTTTTATCCTATGCTAAAGGCAGCAAGAAAGCCAACCGCACGGCCATCATCCGCGCCCGTCTGGTTGACGGAGCCTTAATAGACCGCGCGGAAATTTTTCAAGCTAGCCCGACCAAAGATACCTCGTCCCACTTCGGCGCACGCATGGTTTTCTTGCCGGACGGGACATTGGTGATGACAATCGGCGAGGGTTTTGCCTACCGCGAGGCGGCGCAAGATAAAGGCTCTCATTTAGGCAAGACCGTGCGACTTAATCCGGACGGTTCCGCCCCCACAGACAATCCATTTGTCAGCGTGGACGGTGTGCGCCCCGAGATTTACAGCCTCGGTCACCGTAATGCCCAAGGCCTGAATTTTGATACTGTCGGCGGAAAATTATGGTCCCACGAACACGGCGCAAAAGGCGGCGACGAACTGAACATTATTGCACCTGGCAAAAATTACGGCTGGCCGATTACCACGACGGGCATAGATTATAACGGCGCAAAAATATCTCCGTTCCAAAGCTACGCAGGTATGGAGGGGTTTGTCACAGACTGGGTGCCGTCTATCGCCCCGTCCGGCCTGACCATTTACCGGGGAGATTTATTTGCGGACTGGAACGGCGATGCTTTGGTCGGCGGGCTTAAATCCCGCGACCTGCGCCGGGTTGATCTGGAAGACGGGAAAGCCGTCGGCGAAGAAATCCTGCTCCAAGATTTAAACGCCCGCATCCGCGATGTCCGCACTGCCCCCGACGGCAGCATTCTCATCCTGACCGACGACAAAACCAACGGCAAGCTCTTGCGTATTACGCCTAAATAAAAAAGCAATTCCCAAATAAAAACCCGGCCACAAGACCGGGTTTTTATATTTAACAATATGGTTAGAGCTTAAGCGCCCACTTCTTCGCCGCCAGCTTCTTTCGCTGCGGCTTCTGCGATTTCTGCTGGTAGGTCTTCGTCTGTGTCTATGCCAGCTGCGCGGTCTTCCAGAAGTTTGGTATCGCGGGCATTGGCTAAGTTTTGGTATTTGCGCAAAATTGCGCCTGTACCAGCCGGGATCAAACGACCGACGATAACATTTTCCTTGAGACCTTCGAGTAAATCCTCCTTGCCCTGCACCGACGCTTCGGTCAGTACGCGGGTGGTTTCTTGGAAAGACGCTGCCGAGATGAACGACTTAGTTTGCAATGACGCTTTGGTGATACCGAGCAAGAACGGTTTCGCCGTTGCAGGCGTCTTGTCTTTGTCGCGTTCCAGAAGTGCCTTATTCACGTCGGCAAAATCTTGGCGGTCTATCTGCTCGGCTTTCAGCAAGCTGGTATCGCCCGGATCAATAACCTCAACTTTTTGCAACATTTGACGCACGATAACTTCAATATGTTTGTCGTTAATCGGCACGCCTTGCAAACGGTAAACCGCTTGCACTTCGTCGACCATATATTCAGCCAAAGCTTCAACGCCGAGGATTTCCAAAATATCGTGAGGCGCAGGATTACCGTCAATGAGGTAATCCCCTTTAACCACGCGGTCGCCGGGTCGCACAGACATGTGCTTGCCTTTGGCGATAAGGAATGTGGACGGCTCTATAGTCTCATCGTCCGGTGTAATTTGAATACGGCGCTTGTTTTTATACTCGCGAACAAATTCAATAACACCGTCTTTGTCGGCGATAACCGCATCGTCTTTTGGCTTACGCGCCTCGAACAATTCGGCCACACGCGGCAGACCACCGGTAATATCGCGCTGGGTCGCACCGCCTTTGGCAATACGAGCCAAACTGTCACCAGCATGGACTTTATCGCCGTCGTTAACAGACAGCATGGAGCCAACGGAAAGCATATAAGATGCTACATTACCATTCGCGGTCTTCATAGGTTCGCCGTCTTTGTCCAAAATAACGGCAACAGGTTGAAGGTCGCCACCTTTGGCAGATGAACGCCAATCGACGATAACTTTAGAGGTAATACCGGTTTCTTCGTCAGTTTCTTCACGCACGGAAACGCCGTCGATCATATCGAGCAACTGCACCGTACCGCCAACTTCGGTCAAGATAGGCTCCGCATAAGGATCCCATTCATTGATCTTGTCACCGCGCGCAATCTTGGCGCCGTCCTCGACCCAAACCTTGCTGCCATAGCTAACTTTATGCGCCTCAAGCTCTTTGCCGTCGTTTGAATGCACGGCAATTTGCATGTTACGCCCCATAACCATGAGAATGCCCGCACTGTCTTTGACGACATTGCCGTTAATATAGACAACCTTACCTTCATTGGCACTTTCAACCACGGATTTATCAGAAACCGAAGCCGTACCGCCAATATGGAAGGTCCGCATGGTGAGCTGCGTACCCGGCTCGCCAATAGACTGCGCCGCAATAACGCCGACCGCTTCGCCCATATTGACACGGGTACCGCGCGCTAGATCCCGACCATAACAGGCCGAACAAATACCAGTTACTGTATCGCAGGTCAGAGCCGAACGCACGCGGGCGTCTGCAAGACCTGAATTATCAATCACCAAGGCTTTGTCTTCGTCTATATAAGTATTGGCCGGGAAGATAATATCGCCGCTGGACGGGTCGCGAATGTCTTCGGCGCAATTACGGCCAAGCATACGTTCGCCTAAACTAACGACAACTTCGCCACTATCCACCACAGGGATGAGCTTGATACCCTCGGACGTTCCGCAATCAAGTTCGGTGACAATACAGTCCTGGGCAACGTCAACCAAGCGGCGGGTTAGATAACCCGAGTTCGCGGTTTTCAGCGCCGTATCGGCCAAGCCTTTACGCGCCCCGTGGGTCGAGTTAAAGTATTCAAGAACCGACAGGCCTTCTTTAAAGTTGGAAATAATCGGCGTCTCGATAATTTCGCCCGACGGCTTGGCCATAAGACCACGCATACCCGCAAGCTGTTTCATTTGGTTCTTGGAACCACGCGCACCACTATCGGCCATCATAAACACGGAGTTGATAATTTTGCGCGGCTTGGCAGTTTCGTCCATCATGGCGTCCGCCACTTTGTCCGTACATTTTGACCAAGCATCGACAACTTTGTTGTATTTCTCGCCTTTGGTAATAAGACCGTCTGCATATTGCTGTTCGAAATCATTGACCAAAGCTTTGGTCTCGCCGACGAATATAGCTTTTTCTTCGGGGATGATCATATCATCTTTACCAAACGAAATACCGGCATTCGCCGCTTCGCGAAAGCCAATACCCATGACTTTGTCACAGAAAATTACCGTCGCTTTTTGACCCGCATGGCGGTACACTAAATCAATCAATGAACCAATAGCTTTTTTGGTCATCAATACATTAAGCTCCGAGTACGGAATCTTTTCATGCACTGGCAAATATTCGGCAATCATCAAACGACCAGCCGTGGTTTCAGCCACCTCTTGAGTGATATTACCGTCCGCGTCCATAACCTTAAAGCGGCCAAGGATTTTGGAATGTAGAGTGATTTGTTTGTCGTCCAAGGCAGCTTCAATCTCTTGCATATTCGCAAAAGCCCGACCTTCACCTTTTTCGCCGTCAACCATGATAGACATATAGTATAGACCCAGAACAATATCCTGGGACGGTACAATAATAGGCTTACCATTGGCGGGCGACAATATGTTATTGGTCGACATCATCAAAACGCGGGCTTCGAGCTGGCTTTCGATGGACAGCGGTACATGAACCGCCATTTGGTCACCATCGAAGTCGGCGTTAAATGCCGTACACACCAGTGGATGCAAGCGGATAGCTTTACCCTCGGTCAAAACGGGTTCAAACGCCTGAATGCCGAGCCTGTGCAAAGTTGGCGCACGGTTGAGCATAATAGGATGTTCGCGGATAACTTCGTCCAAAATATCCCAAACTTCCGGGCGCTGCTTTTCAACAATTTTCTTGGACTGTTTAACTGTACCGGACAGACCTTTGGCGTCTAGGCGGGCATAGATAAATGGTTTGAACAATTCCAAAGCCATTTTCTTGGGCAAGCCGCACTGATGCAACATCAGCTCTGGGCCAACCACGATAACCGAACGGCCAGAATAATCGACCCGTTTACCGAGCAAGTTCTGGCGGAAACGACCTTGCTTGCCTTTAAGCATATCGGACATGGATTTCAGTGGGCGTTTATTGGCACCCGTAATCACACGGCCACGACGACCATTGTCGATGAGCGCATCCACAGATTCCTGGAGCATACGCTTTTCGTTACGGACAATAATATCCGGCGCACGAAGCTCTATCAGGCGCTTGAGGCGGTTATTGCGGTTGATAACCCGGCGGTATAGATCGTTCAGGTCAGAGGTCGCAAAACGGCCACCATCCAAGGGCACCAATGGGCGCAATTCTGGCGGGATAACCGGAACAACGGTCAAGACCATCCATTCTGGACGGTTGCCAGACGCGATGAAAGCTTCGAGCAGTTTCAAACGCTTGCGGTATTTTTTCAACTTCAGCTGTGAGCCAGTTTCGGTCATATCGAAACGGGTACGCTCCACTTCGGCTTCAAGGTCGAGAGCCATGAGCATTTCGCGCACAGCTTCGGCGCCAATAGACGCGGTAAAGCTATCTTCGCCAAATTCAGATTGCGCGTCGAGGAATTCCTCTTCGGACAGCAATTGACGTTCAGTCAAAGATGTCAAGCCGGGTTCCGTAATCACGAAGCTTTCGAAGTACAAAATCCGCTCAACTTCTTTGAGGGTAATATCCAGCAAAGTGGCAATACGCGACGGCAAGGATTTCAAGAACCAGATATGCGCAACAGGCGCAGCCAGTTCAATATGCCCCATACGTTCGCGGCGAACACGAGTTACCGTAACTTCAACACCACATTTTTCGCAGACAACGCCTTTGTATTTCATGCGTTTATATTTACCGCACAAACATTCATAATCTTTGGTCGGGCCAAAGATACGCGCACAGAACAAGCCGTCTTTCTCGGGCTTAAACGTCCGGTAATTTATGGTCTCCGGCTTGCGGATTTCACCAAATGACCAACTGAGAATCTTCTCTGGCGACGCCAAAGAAATTCTGATTCTGTCAAAGCTCGGACCCTCTTGGGCCGGATTGAAAATGTTCATGACCTCTTGGTTCATGATCGTCTCCTTTTTATATCGCTCACGGCAGTGCGCAAGAACGCACGCCTACGCGGGTGCGGCGCATAAGCGCCGACGGCCACTTGGCCTTGCCTCGCTATGCTCGGTACGTTCTTGTTTACTTTGTTTTCCATATTTACGATTCTGATTTCTAGTTTCTGATTTCTAGTTTCTGATTTCTGTCTTAGCCGTTCGTTAGTTCAATGTTCAAACCGAGAGACCTAATCTCTTTGATAAGCACGTTAAAGCTTTCCGGGATACCGGCTTCAAATGCGTCGTCGCCGCGCACAATACTTTCGTAAACTTTGGTACGGCCAGCAACATCATCGGATTTCACCGTCAACATTTCTTGCAAGGTATAGGCGGCACCGTAGGCTTCGAGCGCCCACACTTCCATCTCACCAAAGCGCTGTCCACCGAACTGGGCTTTACCACCAAGCGGCTGCTGGGTAACAAGCGAGTACGGCCCAATTGAACGGGCATGGATTTTGTCGTCCACCAAGTGATGCAGTTTCAGCAGATATTTATAGCCGACCGTAACCGGACGTGTGAATTGTTCTCCCGTGCGACCGTCGCGCAGATATTCTTGGCCAGAGCTGGTCAGGCCAACCCGTTCAAGAATTTCAACAATGTCCTCTTCGTGGGCGCCGTCAAATACCGGCGTCGCCATAGGCACACCTTTGACCAAATTACCAGCCAGCTCTTCCAACTCGTAATTTTTCTTGGGTAGCTCAGCATCTTTGCCGTAAGTGTTTTCCAGATCCAGTTTCAGCGGCGACATATCACCACTTTCTTTATAGGCCTGCAAAGCGGCATTGATCATTTTACCAGCGCCAGCACTGGCCCACCCAAGATGGGTCTCAAGGATTTGCCCAACATTCATCCGAGAAGGAACACCCAATGGATTAAGAACGATGTCTACGGGGGTGCCGTCTTCAAGATACGGCATGTCTTCGCGCGGATTGATTTTAGATATTACACCTTTGTTACCATGACGCCCGGCCATTTTATCGCCCGGTTGTAGCTTACGCTTGACCGCAACAAACACTTTGACCATTTTCATTACGCCCGGCGGCAGTTCATCGCCGCGCTGCAGCTTGTCAACTTTGTCTTCAAAACGGGCATCCAATTTAGCTTTGGAGGTATCGTACTGAATACGCAGAGCCTCAAGTTCGCCGATGGCTTGCTCGTCGTCTACGCCGATACGCCACCAATCGGAGCGCGGGATTTCGTCCAGATTTTCTGCGGTGACAGGGCCTTTTTTATAGCCGCGCGGGCCGGATACGGCAGATTTGCCGAGCAGCGTTTTCTTGACGCTGGCATAGATATTGCGCTCCAGGATAGATAATTCGTCGGCTCTATCTTTGCCGAGAAATTCAATCTCTTCGCGCTCGATTTGTAGCGCACGCTCATCTTTATCGACGCCGTGGCGGTTAAACACACGCACTTCAACAACCGTACCAGACGCACCCGGTGGTAGTTTCAAGGATGTATCGCGAACATCAGAGGCTTTCTCGCCGAAAATCGCGCGTAGCAATTTTTCTTCCGGGGTCATCGGGCTTTCGCCTTTTGGTGTCACTTTACCAACCAGAATATCGCCTGCATGCACTTCGGCACCAACCGAGACAATCCCGGCTTCATCGAGATTACCCAGAGCTTCTTCGCCAACATTGGGAATATCGCGGGTGATTTCCTCTGGCCCCAATTTGGTATCACGAGCCATGACATTGAACTCTTCGAGATGTAAGCTTGTGTAAACATCATCAATCACGATACGTTCAGAGATCAAAATACTATCTTCGTAGTTAAACCCGTTCCACGGCATGAAAGCCACAAGCACGTTTTTACCCAGCGCCAGTTCGCCCAAATCCGTAGACGGGCCGTCGGCAATGGTGTCGCCCGCCTTAACCACATCACCGACTTTCACAAGTGGTGTCTGGTTAATACAGGTGCTTTGGTTCGAGCGTTGGAATTTCAGTAGGTTATAAATGTCCACGCCGGATTTGGTCAGGTCTTTTTCTTTTGTGGCGCGGATGACAATACGCTTGGCATCTACTTGCTCGACAATACCTGCGCGTTTGGCGTTAACAATCGCGCCGCTATCTGCGGCCACAACTGCTTCCATGCCGGTACCGACCAAAGGCGCTTCGGCCTTCAATAGTGGCACGGCTTGGCGCATCATATTTGAGCCCATCAAAGCACGGTTCGCATCATCATTTTCCAAGAAAGGAATAAGCGAAGCCGCAACAGATACTAATTGCTTTGGCGATACGTCGACCATATCAACTTCGTCGCGTTCAATCAAAGTCACATCACCATTAACTCGGCACGTAATCATATCGCCGACCAACATGCTTTTGTCGTCAACTTCTGCATTGGCCTGGGCAATCTTGTAGCGAGCCTCTTCCATAGCGGACAAATACACCACATCATTGGTAACTTTACCTTTGATGATTTTGCGGTACGGACTTTCGATAAAGCCGTATTTGTTAATCCGGGCATGGGTCGCAAGCGAGTTAATCAGGCCAATATTCGGCCCCTCTGGTGTCTCGATGGGACAGATACGACCATAATGGGTCGGATGCACATCGCGGACTTCAAAGCCGGCACGTTCGCGCGTAAGACCACCCGGCCCAAGCGCAGACAAACGGCGCTTATGGGTAATCTCAGACAGCGGATTAGTCTGGTCCATAAACTGCGACAATTGGCTAGAGCCAAAAAACTCGCGCACAACGGCGGCGGCTGGCTTGGCATTGATAAGGTCGTGGGGCATGACGGTTTCAATATCAACCGAAGTCATGCGCTCTTTAATGGCACGCTCCATGCGCAGCAGGCCAATGCGGTATTGGTTTTGCATCAATTCACCAACTGAACGCACCCGGCGATTGCCGAGATTATCAATATCGTCGGTTTGGCCAATGCCATCTTTTAGTTTCACCAAAGTATCAACCACGGCCAAAATGTCTTCCTTGCGTAACACACGTTGGTCATCTGGACATTCCATATCCATGCGCAAATTCATCTTCACACGGCCAACAACGGACAGATCGTAACGATCAGATTCGAAGAATAGGCTTTGGAACAGCGCATCTGCAGTTTCTGGTGTCGGCGGCTCGCCCGGACGCATCACCCGGTAGATGTCGACCAAGGCACCGTCTTTATCATCGTTTTTATCGGCGGCCAAAGTATTGCGGATAAATGGCCCGATATTAACATGGTCAATATTGAGAACCGAAATATCTGTGATACCAGCTTCGTTCATAGCTTCGATAGCTTCAATGCTCAGCTCATCAGCAGCTTCTGCGTAAATTTCGCCCGTTTCCGTGTTCACAATATCGGCGGCGGCATAGCGCTCGGCCAATTCTTCGTCGCTAACCAACAGGTTTTTAAGACCGCCTTCGGCGAGTTTCTTCGCGCCACGCGCCGTCAATTTACGACCAGCAGGCGCAACAATATCACCAGTTTTGGCATCAACCAAATCGTGGATCAATTTGGAACCACGGTACATGTCTTTGTTAAACGGCAATGACCAGCCCGCTTTGGCTTTATTGCGTTTGTAATCAATGGTGTCGTAATACTCTTCGAGGATTTCTTCTTTGGTCATACCAAGGGCATAGAGAACCGTTGTCGCAGGCAGTTTACGCTTGCGGTCAATCCGGACATGCAAAATGTCTTTGGCGTCAAATTCGAAATCCATCCACGAACCACGATAAGGAATGATGCGCGCAGAGTGCAGAACCTTGCCGGACGAATGCTTCTTGCCGCTATCGTGGTCAAAGAAAACGCCGGGGGATCTGTGCATTTGCGAGACGATAACCCGCTCCGTACCGTTGACAATGAATGTGCCTTTTTCGGTCATCAGGGGCATGTCGCCCATATAAACTTCTTGCTCTTTAATGTCTTTTACAGATTTAGCACCCGTAGAATCGTCTGTATCAAACACGACAAGGCGCATTTTTACCTTGAGCGGTGCCGCATAGGTAATATCGCGCTGCTGACATTCTTCTTCGTCAAATTTAGGTGGGTCAAATTGAAACGATACATATTCCAATATAGCCCGCTCGGAAAAATCCCGAACCGGAAATACGGATCTAAATACACCGTTCAAGCCGTCGTCCCCACGTTCGTCGAGAGGGACATCCATTTGCAAGAACTGATAGTAAGAGCTTTTTTGCACTTCTATGAGGTTTGGCATGCGGATAACCTCCGGAATCTTGCCAAAGCTTTTGCGAATACGTTTTTTGCCAGTAAATGTGAGCGACATCAAAGACACCTTTTTTTAATGCGAAAGACCAAATGATCTCTCTAAATTCTTTCGGGCATTTTAGCTGTCCCGCACAGCACACCTAAAATCTAGTGTAAGAGAATTGTTCGGCGCGCACGTAAAGTACGCGCCGAACGAGATAGATTACTTAACTTCGACGGTTGCGCCAGCTGCTTCCAGCTTAGCTTTAACGTCTTCAGCTTCGTCCTTAGACACGCCTTCTTTGATAGCCTTAGGAGCGGCTTCAACGAGGTCTTTTGCGTCTTTCAGGCCAAGACCTGTAATAGCGCGGACTTCTTTAATTACAGCGATTTTCTTTTCGCCGAATGATGTCATAACAACATCAAATTCGGTTTGTTCAGCAGCAGCTTCGCCGCCAGCAGCAGCTGGGCCAGCAACTGCAACAGCAGCGGCGGCTTTGATGCCGTTTTCTTCAAGAATATCATTGAGTTCTTTTGCTTCCATGATGGTCAAAGCCATCAGATCTTTTGCAAGTTTAGCTACATCAGCCATTTTAGTTTCCTTTTAAGTTTCAGTTCGAATTGTTACGAATACTGACTATTGTTAATAACCCTTAGTTCTTCTTTAGGCGGCGGCACGCTCTTCAATGACCGAAATTGCGCCAGCAAGCGCGCTCCCAGGTGCATTAAGACGTGAACCGATTTCAGAAGCTTGACCCAGCAGCCTTGCGGCAGCCATACCAATAAGCTCTTCGCGCGACGGCATTGATGACAATGTCACAACACCAGCGACATCAACGATGTCATCGCCCGCAATACCGCCCAGAACATTGAAATTATCATTGTCCTTGGCAAATTTTACGGTCACTTTAGCCGCACCAATCATATCTTCCGAGTAAGCAATTGCTACTGGACCTTTGAACAGATCTGCCAGGCCTTCACCGGGCGTTCCTTTGAGTGCGATTTTAGCGAGACGGTTTTTAACAACTCTGATCGTTGCGTTCTCCTCACGGAGTTTTGCGCGCAAATCAGTCAGTTCCGCAACTGTCATGCCCGAGTATTCAGCCATAACGACGGATCCGGAATCAGCGAAAATGCCTTCCAGCACTTTTACTTGTTCCTGTTTTTCTTTACGATCCATTGCGGTCTCCCTGTAAATGGCAAACCCCCCATGGGCCCGCCTTTCAGTGTACCTTTTTTGCCAAATGACAAAAACCGGTACGGTCTTGTGTCCCAGGGCTCGAACTTCGTGACCACCCCTATAGAAGGTGGTCAAAAATAGTTTTTGCTCTGTCTCACACCGGCTTTAATTAAGCGGCTATATTTGCCGCACCCGTGATCTCGGACAATGTAATGGCCGCCTAGACGACCACTACGAACATTAGCAGAAGTTACCCCCCGCCAAATTCCTTATGACGCTGTCGCTTCCGACACGTCAATTTTAACACCTGGGCCCATAGTTGAGCTTAGGGTTACTTTTTGCATATATGTGCCTTTGGCGCCTGTTGGTTTGGCTTTCATGATAGCGCCCAAAAACGCGCTTACATTTTCAGCAAGAGCCGCTTCGGTGAAACTAGCCTTGCCAACGCCTGCGTGGATGATCCCGGCTTTCTCAACCCGAAATTCAACCGCACCGCCTTTGGAATCGGCAACAGCCTTAGCAACATCCATAGTCACAGTACCAACCTTAGGGTTTGGCATCATGCCTTTGGGGCCAAGAATTTGACCAAGACGACCAACGAGCGGCATCATGTCCGGTGTTGCGATAACTTTATCAAAGTCCATCTGACCGTCTTGAACCATTTTCATCAGGTCTTCTGCACCCACAATGTCTGCACCAGCCTTTTTTGCTTCTTCAGCTTTCGCATCTTTCGCAAATACGGCAACCCGTAATGAGCGACCCGTACCATTTGGCAATTTACACACGCCGCGAACCATTTGGTCAGCGTGACGCGGGTCAACACCCAAGTTAATGGACACTTCAATTGTTTCGTCGAATTTAGCGGTCGCATTACCTTTGACCAGCTCTACTGCGTTTTTGACAGTGTGATCCGCATTGCGGTCCACTTTCGCCAAAGCGGCTTTATATCTTTTTCCAGCCATGTTCTACTCCTCCACCTCAAAGCCCATTGAACGGGCGGAACCTGCAATAATTTTGGCGCCTGCGTCCAAATCATTGGCGGTCAGGTCAGGGAATTTCATTTCTGCAATTTCCTTACATTGTGCCATAGTTACCGTAGCAACCATATCGCGACCAGGCTCGTTAGAACCACTATCGCGACCGACGGCCTTCTTGAGATAATAGCTCGCAGGCGGAGTTTTGGTTTCAAAAGTAAAAGACTTATCCGCAAAAACCGTAATAACGGTCGGGACGGGGATGTTCTTTTCCATATCGCCAGTTTTGGAGTTAAACGCCTTGGCGAACTCCATAATGTTAACGCCGCGCTGACCCAATGCAGGCCCTAGCGGTGGTGCCGGGTTGGCTGCCCCGGCAGGTATGATCAATTTGATATACCCTTCAATCTTCTTCGCCATGTTTCACTCCAAATTGCACCCTTTATAATGAGGGCGCTATATTATGTAACGAACCCCATGCTCATTACGGTGTGTTCCGTGGTCGGAAAGATGTATGGACTTACACACCCTCTCCCACAGAGATTTGATACTTAAGTCGTTTTCTCGACCTGAGTATATTCCAATTCGACCGGGGTGCCCCGACCAAAAATATTTATCAGCACTTTGAGGCGCGAATTTTCTTCATCAATATCCTCAACACTACCCTCAAACGACGCGAAAGAACCGTCCGTAACTTTAACTTTCTCGCCAATTTCAAAGATAACCGTAGGACGCGGCGCATCTTCGCTTTCGGCGATTTGGCCTACAATCCGCTGCACCTCGGCTTCGGACACCGGCATAGGCTTATTGAGAGAACCCAAAAACCCAGAGACCTTCGGGGTGTTCTTGACCAAGTGATAAGCCTCATCGGTCAGAACCATTTTCACCAAAACATAACCCGGGAAATACTTACGCTCACTCTCGACCTTGCGACCACGGCGTATTTCCACGACATGCTCTGTCGGCACCAGAATTTCCTCAAACAAATCAGACAAGCCCTTTTGCTCGGCCTCTGAAAAGAGACTTTCCTGGACGCGCTTCTCAAAATTTGAGTGCGCCTGAACGATATACCATTTAGCTTCCACTGCTTAACCCCAAAATACATTTCTTGGCGACATCTGCCGCTTGGCCAATTTCGGCGACACAAACCACAGTATTACCGGCAAAAAAATCAACGACCCAAAAGAATACGCCCAAGAATATCATGACAATAATAACCATGATAGATGTAGTCATAGTTTCGCGTGCCGACGGCCAGACAACCTTGCGGCCCTCTTGCTGCACCTGTTCAAGATATTTGACAGGCCCGACTTTCTGCTTACTTTTTTCAGCCATCTTATTCTTTCTAGCGCTTTACTTCCCTTGGATCCACCGAATGATGGCAGAGGTGGAGAGACTCGAACTCCCGGCCCTCGGTTTTGGAGACCGATGCTCTACCAACTGAGCTACACCTCTATATCTTTACCTACTCAATAATTTTACCGACAACGCCGGCACCAACTGTGCGGCCACCTTCGCGGATGGCGAAGCGTAGGCTTTCTTCCATTGCGATTGGTACGATTAATTCGACATTAATGTTCACATTGTCGCCC